>NZ_JAMYKV010000055.1:0-38087 GCF_040317535.1 Mesorhizobium sp. M1409 | reverse complement strand
CACGTCGACGAAGAAGCCCTTTACCGGGCGTTTCGGCGACAGAAGCGACAGGCGAGTGCTGGGGTCGATGGGATGACCGTGGCTAAGTACGAAGAGGGGCTGACGGATAACATCCGTGATCTCTGCGAACGGGTCCACACCGATCGCTACCGGCCACAGCCGGTGCGGCGGGTCTACATTCCCAAAGCCGATGGCGGTAAACGGCCTCTCGGGGTGCCGGCGCTGGAAGACAAGATCGTCCAAAGCGCGGTGGCCGAGGTGCTGAGTGCTGTCTACGAGGTCGACTTCCTGGGATTCTCCTACGGCTTCCGGCCGGGGCGGAGCCCCCACATGGCGCTTGATGCCCTGCATACAGCGATCATGAGCCAGCGTGTGAACTGGGTGCTCGATGGCGACATTCGCAGCTTCTTCGACTCGGTCGACCACGAGTGGCTGCTGCGGATGGTGGCGCACAGGATCGCTGATCGTCGTATCCTACGGCTCATTGGGCTGTGGTTGCGGGCTGGCGTCCTTGAGAGCGGCGAGAAGCAAGAGACGGACAGGGGTACCCCGCAAGGGGCGGGCATCAGTCCGCTCCTCGCCAATATCTTCCTGCACTACATCCTCGATCTCTGGGCCCACCAATGGCGTCGCCGCCATGCACACGGTCGCGTTGTGATCGTGCGTTACGCTGACGACTTCGTCATGGGCTTTGAGAAGAAGGCCGATGCAGAGGAGATGCTGTTGGCCCTCAAGGCGCGGTTGGCCGGCTTTGGCCTGACACTCCACGAGGACAAGACGCGGTTGATCGAGTTTGGGCGGTTCGCGGCCCTCTCACGACAGCGGCGTGGCGAGCGGCGACCGGAGACCTTCGCCTTTCTGGGCTTCACCCACTACTGCGGGCGGACCCGGGATGGCCGGTTCATCGTGAAGCACAAGACGGAAGGGAAACGCCTGACGCGCAAGCTGAAGGCGCTGCGCCAGGATGCCTGGCGGCTCATGCACGCGCCAATGGCTGCGCAGCACAGGTGGTTCGCCGCCGTTCTGCGTGGACACTACGGCTACTACGGCAGGCCGCACAACTATCCAGCGCTCAACGGATTCCATCGGCAAATGCGCCGGATATGGCTACGGTGTCTGAGACGGCGCAGCCAGAAAAGCCGGCGCATGGGCTGGTCGGAGTTCGAGACCCTGACGGCGCGCTTCCCCCTGCCAACTCCGCGCATCACTCGAACTTGGGCGCAAGCACGGATATGACGCGGGTTACCCTCGGGAAGAGCCGGGTGCGGGAAATCCGCCCGCCCGGATCTGTGAGGGCGAAAGCCGAATGGCTGAGCTACTCGACCACGATCCCGGGAGGCGCAACGAAACGGTTCGATGCGCCCGCCATCGGATTAGAGACGCTTCGCCTTGTTCTCACTCGACATAGGCACCGAAGGCACAAATCGCTCATTTGTATTCAACTGAATTTCACATCCTAGCGATCGCCGTGACGTCTAATTTGATCCTGCAGCGCCTCAAGAGCGGCTGACGGTAGCCCGTCGACATCTCCGCTATCCACTGACGGTGACAGGGAACGAGCGCCGGCCTCCACTTCCTGATCGAGCGATGCGAGCAGCGCGGCGATCGACGTGGACTTGTTTCCCGGCCGGACTTGGAATTGCAAGACACTCGCCTTGCCTTCAGACGCACTCGGGTCGGACGTCTTTGACGCTGCCGGCGCCGATCGCCGGCCAAGGGTGGGAAGCGGCCGCGGCGCATCATCAGCCGTCTGATCGGCCCGCTTCGGCTTCAACTCCGGAACTTCAGCGGCGACCTCGCTCTTTGCTTCAGCCTCACCGCCCGTCGAAAGGCCTGAGCTTGGCAGCACCTGTGGTGCGTCCGCGCTGTCGCTCTTTACTTTCGGCTTTAACGCGACGGGATCAGCCCTTTCAGCCGCAGTCGCACGCGGCACCGCATCGGCATAGGCATAGGCTGTATCGCCCGAAGCCGACGCTTCGACGGTATCAGGTTCCCCCAACTCGAAAGGGGCCGCCGGCGCGTTGTTAGCCGCCGCTTCGACCTCCGCCATGGAGCGCAGCGGAAGATCCTGCCATCGTGAGAGAGGCGGAACCTTCAAGCGCCGATGCCGAAATTCCTGATAGGTCGCCTTATAGGGAGCGTCCTTATAATAAGTGATCTTGCGCACCATGAAACCAGGGGGGCTCGAGCCCAGAACCACGGCCTGCTTCGCCGGCATTTGCCGAAGCTCCGCCGCCGTCCGGAACGGCCTTTCCTGATAACTTAAACTCTTGTCTCGGGCCCCAAATATACCTTGACCAGCCCTGATGATCGGGGTGGGCACCTCGATCGTGGTCGGTCCCAGCATTACAGAGACATGTTCCGAGGTCTCCACGTCGTTCATGCGGATGAAAAGCTTCACCTGACACGCGGTCACCGTGGTGTGCCGCGTCGCTTTTCCATAGACTTCGTCAAGCTGGGCTAGATCCTGCAGGATCAGGACCATGCGAAAGCCATAGCCCGCGTTGATCGCCAGCTTGGAAACGATGGACTCCATTTTGCCGAGCTGGCGAAACTCGTCGATCATCACCAGGACCTGATAGGGCTCGTCCGGGCCTGGCGAGGAAGCCATCAGCACATCATGGATTTGCTGAACCAGGAGTTTGATGATGGGCCGGAACACGTCGAGCTGCGCCACCGAGCAGCCGATGAAGAGAGCCGTCGGGTCCTTGCGAAACTTCGAGATATCGAAATCGGTCGACGCCGTAGCGGCTGCAACGAGATCATTGGTCCAGGGGTTGAGAGCCGCCGTCAGGTTGAAGTAGGCTGAGTTTCGCGTTTCCTTTTCCAGCGCAATGAACTGGTTGAGCCCGTGCACGACCCACGAAGGCAGATATTTTTCCTCGTCATTGCGGATATTCGTCAGCACCCTGAGAAAATCCACGCCGGTCGAAAGAAGCATCGCGACGGCGCGCAAATGACGCTGCCCCTCATAGCGTGGTGACGTCAGCACATAGCCGATCATGGCCGAAAGCAGCTGCCGGCCGGCGCGCGCCCAGATCTCGGAACTTCCTGTCGCGTCGGGGATGATGAAGGAGGAGACCACCGCGCAGTCCGTCGGCATGCGCGCATCGCGCCGGATGAAATCCAGCGGATTATAGCGATGCGAATCCTGCTCGCCGGGCGAAAAGAAAAAGACCTTATCGCCGAGAGCCTGCCGATGCGCACCGAACGCCTCGAAGTTCTCCCGCTTCGGATCGAACCACACCGAGGATCCTCGCCACATGTAACCGTTCGGAATGACAAAGCTGACGCCCTTGCCGGATCGGGTCGGCCCGACCACCAGGACGTGCGCGGGCTCGTCCGAGCGGATCGTCGCCCCACCCATCTTGCCGAGGATCAAGCCTTGCTTTGCCAGCAGGTTTTTCCTTTCGGCGTCCATGATCGTGCCGAATCGCGCATTGCCGTAGTGCTTTGGCTTGTGGTTGATCAGGCTTGCAAAGACCAGGCCGACGCCGATCGCCACGACAACCGCGACCGCGATCACGCCCCGGATGATCGTCTCGCCCTGCGTGGGATGATAGGCTAGGCGGTGGCTGAAATGCTGCCAGGCAACGAACAGGCCGCTTAGGCTGCGTTGCGCGTTCTGGTATTTTAGAAGCCCCCAGCGCGAGGCGCCTTCAGAGGGCAGCGCGGGAGTCCACCGCCATGTCGCCACCAGCTCGTAGGCCAGGCTCCAAAGGGCAAAGAAGGCGGCGAGGCCGATGAGGCCGAGGAGAAGCCTATAAGCGAATACGCGAGACATTCTGGGGAACCTTTCTGGCGGCTCTCCATTCGGTCATGCGGTTGAACCATATCGCCGAAGTTCCGCGCCAGCCGCCCCGGCGCGTTTGTTGGATCACAATCGGCAGGACCGACCGCACGTAATCGATGATCTCTGCCTTGCTCAGCCCAAGCCCAGCCTGCATGACCATCAATGCTAGCTGCTCAAACGCACCGGTCGGGCTGTCCGCATGGATCGTCGTGATCGATCCGGGATGACCTGTGTTGACGGCGCGCAAGAACGAATAGGCTTCCGCTCCCCGGATCTCGCCCAGGAAGATTCGATCCGGCCGCAACCGCATGGCGGCTTGCAGCAGCGTTTCAACGGTCACGTGCGCCAGGCCCTGGTCGCCCTTTGATGCGACGAGGGGCAGATAGTTGGGCTGGTGTGGTTTAACCTCTCGCGTATCCTCAATGGTGAGGATCCGCTCATCCGAAGGCACCTCGTGCAAAATCGCGTTCAGAAACGTCGTTTTGCCCGACGATGTGCCTCCTGAAAGCAAGATCGAATACCGTTCCCGCACGGCCAGGCGGAGGAAATCCTCGATCTTGCCGGCGTCGAGATATTCGCAAAGGGCGCTGTCGGTCTCGCTCAATTCGCCGGGATCCTGGACGGAGATCGTATCGAACGACCCCCGCTTCCGGTAATCATCAAGGCGCATATCCTTCACGACCTGCTTGCGGATCGCGAAGGCGCCTCCTGTCGGCGTCGCCGGCGCAAGCACGCCCTGGAAGCGTTCGCCGCCGGGGAGGGCGGCCGAAAGCAAGGGATTTTCCTCGCTGATCGATTGCGAGGATGATGCCGCTATACGTTCCATGAGGTAAGTGATCGCGGCGCGGTCGAGCTCGGGGACGTCGAAGGGCTCCATATGTGTCGAGCCAACAATTTCGACCCACACAAGCCCAGGCCCGTTTGCACAGATTTCGACCACGCGATCGTCGTCGAGCCAGCGCCGCACCGGCTCCAGCGCCTTATTGAGAAAGACGGTTCTTTGCTGCCCGCTCACGTCGTATCTCCCTCAACGCCTCGCGTACCGGGTCCGGATAGAACTCCGAAAAATCGAGGTCCCGGCGGACGAACACCATGATGCGCGACCCCTGATCGACATGGATCGTGGGCGCGATATTGATCGAATTTCGAAGCGCCTCTTCGGCAATGCGGTTGAGGCTTTGCGAGACCTGTTGCGCGCCGATCTGGCGGGCGCTCTGCAGGTATTGGTTGGGCTGCGTCTGGATTGTCACCGTCTGTCCGGTCTGCGGGTCCGTGTAGGCCTGGTTGGTGTTCGACCCATTCTGGTCGTTGCCAAGGTTGGCGATGAATTGCGTCGCACCGCCCACGACACTTAGAAGGATCGCCGAGCCGAACCGCTCGAAATAATGGTTGTCGACCTCGCCCGGCATGCCGCTGCGACCGAGCTCGTCGGTGCCGGTCGAGCCGAGCTGCACCGACATGCCGTCCGATCGAAGCAGCCGTGTCCACACTATGAACACCCGCGTTTGGCCGGTTGCGAGGCCACTGCGATATTCACCGATAAGGCGGGAGCCAGCGGGGATCAAAACCCTGCGACCGTCGAACGACCACACATCCTCCGACACGACGGCCCGAACCATACCGGCAAGATCGCTCTGGATCGCGGTCTCGAGCACGCCTTTGATCATCGTCCCTTGGGCGACCAGAGCGTCCGTGCGCGGGTTCATCGTGGCTTTCGATGTATCCGCTCCGCTCTGGCTCGCCCTTGCCAAAAAACGCCGATTGGGGTCCTCCTCGCCCTCGCCTGCGTTTCCGGCCGCCGCTGCATCCGTACCATTGCCGCCCAGCGCTGATGCACTGCCAGGCGCATCGCCGCTATCGACAACGAGCTGCTTGGCGCGCAAGCGCTCCCATTTGCGGCGTTCCTCTTCTTCTTGCCTGCGCCGTTCTTCCTCAGCCAGACGACGGGCCTCGGAATCATCCTGCACCTGTGGTGGAGCTGCAGGCGGTTGCAAGGCTGGTGGAGGGGGAGGCGGAGCCTCGACCGTCGACGGCGGCTGTGCCGGCGCCGCCGGCGGCTCCTCGGGAGCCGTCGGGATTTTCAGCGTGCCGTTATCAAGCTGGGGACGCGGCGTATCGAGCCCAGGTGCGGGAAACTGTGTGGTGTGAAACTCCTCGCCATCCGACGCCGTCAACAGCGGCTTGTCTGGCGCACGCGTCGCCGCATAGATCATCCAGCCGGCGAAGACCACCGCACCCAGCGGCACCACGATCTTGAAGAATGTGCTCGCCCCGAATTTTGGCGGGGCGACCACTGTTCCTTCCTCGGCGAGCATTCTGTACTCATTGGGAGATGGCATCAGGCCCCCTCACTTTCCGAACAGTCCCACCGCCGACACGCTGCGGCTCGTAAGGTTCGAGCCCGGTCGGTTCGTTCACATTGTTCAGTCTCAGATTGAAGACGCAGGTTGCTTCGTTGCCATTGCGCAGCGTCCATTGGTAATTAACCTTGTCGACGACGATGTACGCGCCCTCGCGGCGATAATTCACAAGCGTCTCATTGCGCTCGCTGTCGACGACATAGATCGCCGGCACTTCCCTTGCCGGATCGAAGCGGAACCAGGTCTTCACGCCGTCGTCGTAGATCACGAGCGGCTTATTTGCCGACGACCCCTTATAGGCATAGGACGAGTTGGCGTTTTCGGCCTTGAAACCCTGCCGGTTCGGCTGTGCCGCCCGGGCCTGGGCTTCGTCCATCAGCGCCGCGTCCGACACCTCTTCGGGATAGCGGAACTTGATCGCATAGACTTGTTGCGCAACCGGCCGAAACTCGCCGTTGAGGAAGAACACATAGCTGCGCTTGTTGGTCAGGACATTGAGATTCCCGCCCGCATTCTTCTCGATCGGCTTCACAAACAGCACATTGCCCTTCTTGTTGGGCTCGATGCTCCAGGCCGGGACGTCGCCAGCGCCGAGGGTTTCGATTTTCTCGTCATCGCCGAATTCGATCATGGTCGAGGCGCCATAGCTGGCCGGCACCGACACCACATCGTCCTTCTGATACCAGACGAAGCGAATGCGACTGTCACGAGATCCCGCCCGAGGGGTCTGTTCGGCAAGGGCCGGCTGAACCGCGCAAACGCCGAGCCCGATTGCCATCAGGATGCCGGCGACCTTCATTGCGGTGTCTCCGCGGTGGGTGCCGGCGCCGTCTCCTGATCGCGCCGGTATTCGAGCACCTGGAAGCCGAGCGGATTTTGAAAGCGGATCTCGTTTTTTGCCGGCACGCCGGTGTAGCGGAACCGGATCAACGACACCCAATGCCGCTGCACGGTGTTCGCCTGGCTCTTTTCCTCCGTCATGAACCGGACCAGGGCGGTCCTTTGGTTGGGAAATGTCACGGACTTCACGGTCACAGCCACGACGGTGTTTCGCCCATAGAGCACGACCGGGTTCGTCACCTTGTTTGCCGGGCTGAAAAGCTCGACGAGCTCCCTCGAGGCATCGCCGGCGCTCAGCAATTGCGCGAGATCGAAGTTGTCCTTCAGCGCCTTCGGATCGTAGGTCTCGCGAGCCTTCACATAACGGACGATATCGAACATCCCCATCGACTCGTCCTGCTGCAAAGGACCGTCAGCCAGCGGCCGCTTGACCTCAACAAACCCGGTGGATTTGTCGACCACCACCATGTAGGGCTCATAAGTCTTGAGCGGCAGCGCAAGGATCAGCGCGCCCACCGCTGCAACGGCAATGACCGAGGCGACGCTTGCCACACACCACGCCAGAGATCGCGACCAGCGATTGCGCCGCGCGATATCTTTTTCCCAGATTGCCGCATCCACGTAGTACGGCAAGGGAGACTCGGTTTCCTTCGCCGGTCCCCCAGCGCTTTCCTTCACATCGCTCATTGGTGCCCCAAACCTATGCGGGATCCGTCAGCTTTCGGGAAAGCCGTGCATATTCCGCTGAATCCTCATACCTTCTCTGTGCGAGGCTCACGCGCGCCCGCTCGCGACCCGCCAGACGTTCCTGCCGCGTGCTCCAGCCCAAGCGTCCCATCAGCCTGCGCTGACCGGCTTGGCCCATCGCTGCGAAGGCGCCGCCGTAGAAGCGCCCGAACGAAGGCGTTCCAATACCAATTCCGCCCGCGAGCGAGGCGGCAACGTTGGTGATTTGCGACAGCAGCAGCACGCCGACGAGGCAGATCAGGATCAGCGGCGCGGCTTCGGTCAAGGTCGTTGTCGCAGCACCATTCGACCGGTTGACCGCGTCGAAATAGGTCTGGGTAATCGAGATGAAGAAGGCACAGAAGGCGTAGACCAGAATCTGCACGCTCATGTACTGCACGATCGCGGTTATCCAGCCGGCGAAGAACCGGGTCGTGTAGCCGAACAGCATAAGAATGATGAACACTGGGGCAAGCGCGAGCAAAAGCCAAAGAAAGATCTTCGACAGGATGATGAGGAAGATCGCATAGCCGATGAGCAGCGCGCCGACGACAAGGATGATCGCCGCCAGTACGTAGCCGCCGAAGTTCAACACGCCAAGGCTCTTGATAAAGGCGGAGGTGGAATTGGCGAGCGAATCCCAGATGTTTTGCAGGGCCGTCTGCACGGAGTTGACGGAGTTCAGCCCGGCCGATGTCCCGGTCACATTGGCCGAAACGCTCGTCAGAAGGCTGTTCCCGATCGCGGAAGGTGTCTCATTCGCGAACGAATAGGCATATGTTTGAAAGTCCCCCCAGCTCGTCGCCAGAGCGTAGATGACGAAGGCGCGGAACAGGCGCCAGACCATCTCTTTTCCCGATCCGGTCGAGGTTCCCTGCCAGATGCCGATGGCCCAAAATATCACGTACAGCGTCAGCATCAGGCCGGCGACACCCACCTGTCCGCCGCCGGTCAGGGCCGACGCGAGGTTCTGGTAGGCTTGCGATACATAGTTATTGCCGAACTTGTCGACCTGCTGCAGAAGCGTCGTGATATTGAAGTTCATTTTTTCGCCGTCCCACCTGGAAACAGAGATGGATCGCTATTGAGTGCCTTCATCGGACCGCACTCGAATGGCTTCTTCTCTTCTGTTCTTGGTTCGGGCGCCGCGAACGCCATCGGCTGCATCGGTCCCTCGTCGCGCGAGCATGGAGCCTTGAGCGGCTTGTGGCCGCACCCCGAGGTCGCGACAGCGCCAATGATGGCGGCCGCTGATAGAAGAAAGCGCACCGTCATTGGCCGGACTTGTATTCGAGCCCCCGCGAGGCCTGGGTGATCAGGTTCATACGATCGATGTTTTCCTGGTTGGCGGCCGCGGTAGCTGTGTTCACCGCGCCGATCAGCTCGTTCACGGTCAGACCCGTTTGCACCATGATCTGGCTGTTCTGATCGATCGAGCCTTTGATGTCCTGCGCCGTGCCGATCCGCTGAGCGCCCGACTGAAAAGCGCTGGAACGGGTCTTCACCCCATTTTGCGAGGAGTCGACCAGTCCGGTGACCGTGGCCGCGACGTTCACCAGGGCGCTGTAGTTCTTATCCATCTGCGTCGTCTGGCCATTGATCAGGCCCGAAATGGTTTTCACCAGCTGCAAGCCATTGATCATGTTCGAAACGATGCCCTGCGATCCATTGCCGAGGCCGGCGAACGACAACGAGCCGCCCGAGATCACGCTACCAAGCGAAGGCGCGTCCCCCATGGAGAAGCCGCCATTGCCCAAGGCCATCTGCGCGAGCTGGCCGGCCTGGCTCGACCGGTCGCCAGTGACTGCCTGAAGCGTCTTTTGAGTATAGTTCATGATGTTGCGGTCGGTGCTGAGGATCTCGCTCGTGGCCGACGCAATCTGCCGAGCCTGTTCCAGATTAGCCTCGTCGATCGTAGGCACCTGCGCAAAGGCGATGCCGCCCAAGCCAAGCAAGAGTGCCGCTGTTAACGGAATTCCACGCATAGCGCTTTCTCCTATTGAGCCTGATATTGCTTGACCGCCGACATCAGTTCGTCGGTCGTCATTGTCACGGGAGCGCGGTTCGCGTCCCTTTGGATTTGCGAAAGCACGGGCGAGACGTTTTCAACCGTGTCGGTCGTGCGAGGCGCCGTGCATGCGCCGTCCGTCGACGGGCAGCACGGGTTGCCGGCCGTGCCGCCGCCGCTCGTAGCCCCGGGACAGCTCGTCGGGCCACCCGAACCAGGCGGCCGGGACGCGGGAGTGGGCACCACCAGGCCGGAGGATCCCCGACTTGTCAGTGTGGCAGTACCAATGTTGCGCACGTTGAAAGCTTGGGCGAAGAACCCTGTCGCCTGGATCACCTCGTTGAAGGTCAGCCCGCCTTGGGCGCGGATTGCGCTGTTGCGGTCGAAGGCTTCCATGACCGTTTTGTCAGTCCCGATATCCTGACCCATGGTCTCGAAGGACTGCCTATTGGGGGCCACCGTTGACATGCTGCCATTCATGCCGCCGAGAACCTGACCGGTGATATCCAACTGGCCCCTTTCGCCGGCATTGCCGCCGACAGCGCCCGATCCCGACCCGGTCGAGGCGAACGCCGAAGAGCCCTTGATGTCCGGATTGGCCTCTTCCAAGGACGCCTGGCCACTCGCCGGATCGACCGAAGCCTTCGGGCTCTTCACGTTCTGCGCCTTTTTGGGTGTCGTTACCGAGCAATTGACGCCCTGCGTGGCGGACTTGGTGTCCTCCTGGATGAGCTTGATTTGAACCTTGTCGGCCTTGTCCTCGCTCCGCTGCGACAGAATAGGGCTGTCAGAAACCGGCACGGCCGGCATGGCCGTCGATCCCGCGAAAATCGTCACAAGGGCGGCCGTCGCGCCCATAATGGTCTTCATTCCGGGTCCCTCCCAAGAAAGATTGGCAACCAAACCTGCGGATCGTCGCCGACGCGCGCGCGCAGCGCGTCGAGCTCCTGAACCGTCTCAATTCGACCGGAGAGGATCTTGATCGCGTCAGGCATCGCGCCCAGATTGAGGCGCGCAATGACGCTGTCCTGATCATGCTTGATCAGGAATTTGCGGGCTTCGGGCGGGGTTTCGCGGATCCATTTGATCTCGCGCTCCGACAGCCCGAACGCCCTGTGCGATTCCTCGTCGGCCTTCGGGTTGGGGAAAAAAATATTGGTCGGCGTCTGTTCGATCAGCGTGTTGGCGATCGATGACTTCACAATGTCCGCCGCTGACTGCGTGCCGAAGCCAACGATGCCATTCAGCTTACGAATGGTTTTCAGCTTGTCCTTGATGAAGTAGCTGAAAATATCATTGTCCAGCAGCTTCCAGCCTTCATCGAGGAAGATCATGACCGGTTGCCCGTCAAGCAGCTCCTCGATGCGATGGAAGATATAGAGCAAGGCCGCCGTGCTGGTCGTTGCGTCGCTCAACACGCTCGTCATGTCGAAGCCGAAAATGGACGACATCGAAAACGAGTCTTCCGCGTTGTTGAACAACCAACCGCGCTGATCGGGCCTCATCCATGGCTGCAAGCGCGAATAGAGATCGTCATCGCCGGCGCGCATCGCACCGCGCAACAGCTCGGCGAACTCCTCCATGGTTCGACCTTCCGGCGGCGCGCTCGCCACCTGGGCGATCGCGTTGCGGATGACTTGCTCCTCGCGCGTCGAGTGGGCGTGTCCGTCGGATCGACGCAGCATGAAGCTGAAAAGCTGGAAGAGGAATTCCCGGTTGCGCGGCGTATCGGGCAGGCGCAACGGATTGAAGCCGGAAGGCTCGCCGGCCTTCAAAACCTCATAGCGGCCGCCAAGCGACCGCACGAAGATATCCAGGCCGCGGTCCTTGTCGATCATCACCAGCTTGGGGCGCGGCGTGATGCGCTGCGCCTGTGCCGCGAGAAAGCCGAGCAGCACCGTCTTGCCCGAGCCCGAGGGGCCGTTCAGAGTGAAGTTGCCGAGGTCTCGAACATGGAAGTTGAAGAAGTAGGCCGTTTGCGACGTCGTCTCGAGGACGCTTATCGGCGTTCCCCAATGCACCCGGCCGGTCCGGCCGCTCGGATAGTTATGGAAGGCCGAAAAGCCCGCCATATTCTTCGATGAGATCATCGACTTGCGCGCCACATAGGCGAAATTGCCGGGCAGGGTGGCCCAGAACGCAGGTTCACAATTCAGGTCCTCGCGAACCCACAGAGCGGATACCTCGGTCAGCGCCGTGCCGACATCGGTCACGCAGCGCGCCACTTCGTCCATGGTTTTCCCAAGGCACAGCACCGTCAGATGATGCAAGCCATAGAGCGCTTCCGAGGACAGAAGCTCATCGCGCGCTTCACCGAGTTGATCGGCCACGATCGAGCCGGCTTCATCCGACATGTCGATCTTGCGCCCGACCCGCTCCATCTGGGTCAGCGCCTGGGGCTTGTCGATGATGGCGAAGGATTGCGTGACGATGAATTCGTGCGGCACCTTCAGCATGGGGTTGAGCATCCCCGGTCCCGTGATCGAGGGGTACTCGCCTACCGAAATGATGGCGCCGTATCGCGTTTCGCCAGGGAACGCCCCGCGAATTTCCAGCGCATTCGGGCCGAAGAACAGCCGCTTTGTCGCTAGCGCCTCCGCGAGTTTCATGCGCGGCAGTGCCATCGGCCGCGGAAATCCGCCATTGAGGAGCTGCACCAGGAATTCCAGCGGCTCGGAATGCCAAACGTCACTGCGCTTGACGACGGTGAGAACCCGCGCGCCATAAGCCTGCAGGCGCTCTCGGACGGCTTTCATCACGTCCGTGAGTTCGATCAGCGCCCGCTCCTCGCTCGAAGAGCGACCGTCCGCAGCCCTTCGTCCCAAAAGCTTGCGGATCACGAGATCCGCCGTCCCGACCGTGCCTTGCAGCTCGCGCCGCACGATGGTCAGGTAGATATCGTTCACAAACATGCGCTGGGTGCGCAGGGCCGCCGTATAGCGCTGGTCCAGCTCTTGGCAGAACTTGTTTTCGAAGCTCGACTCGATCGCGGGCTTCACCTCGCGGCGCACGATATGCGAGTAGATCGCATAGCGGGAATTCGCCAACCCCCGAATGAGATCGTTGCGGCCGAGCAGGCGCGAATTGATCTCGGCGATATCGATCGTCTCGAAGCACAGTCCGCTCATGTGAACGAAGGACATCAACATGCCGTCCTGCGTCTTGATCACCTCGTCGGACACATGCCGCGAATAAGGTATATGGGCCGAAACCGGATTCTCCCGACGAGACACGGCCCCGAAACTCAGTTCATCGCGAAGAGCCCGTGCGATCGCCACGGTCACACCCGATAACTGCGCGCACCCCAGAAGCTGGCGCTTCGGGGCGGCGTCTTGCGTGAACGGATGAACATGATCTCGATGAACATGGGATCGCGCATGATCGCGATCCTGGCAACCGCATAGAGCGGCACGCAGATAGAGAGCATGACCAGATTATGGGTTGCAAGGAACACGACAGCGGTCAGCACGCCGATGAACCCCGCAAGCTCGTAAGGAATGCCGAGCACCGTCGGCGCTCGGGTCAAGCCCTTGACCAGCGGAGTGATCAACAATTTGGGCTCGCCAGGATCGATCCGGCCGTCTGCCATGCCGATCACCTGCCGACCGCGGATTGAAAGAATTCGACGATCTGGGCCGAGCCGAAGACCAGCACGATACCCAAGACCCAGCTTCCGGCCACAAACCATGACAGGCGTGCCGCCCAGGCCATGAAGCCCATGAAAATGCAGAACAGAACCGCCAAGGCCGTCGCGATCGGCCCGGTCAGGGTCTGCACCAGCGTCTGCAGCGTGCTTTGCACCGGTTGGAGATTTCCGCCCCCAGCCATCGCCTGCGTTGCCAAGAGCATGAGCGGCATCGCCACACCAGTGCTGCGTGCAGCAAACATCTTCCACAAGGTCATCAAAGCTTCTCCTCAGTCAAAGTTTTGCACCATCCCGCCTTGCCAGACCGGCGCCGTCGCTTTGCGAGACGTCATTGTGCTGCCATTGCGGGAGTTGGCGCGGGATGTCGGATCATTTCGTTGATCCGCTGCGCCGGCCGCAGCCGGTTGAGCACCGGTGGGGTCAAGGCTTACCGCCCCTGCGGGCATCACCGCCTCAGACCCGACCGATGGCCATTGGTAGAAATCGTTGATGACGTTGGCGACATAGCCAACCGTCTCGGGGTAGGGCGGGACGCCCTTGTATTTGAGAACCGCGATCTCGCCGGCATTGTAGGCGGCGAGCATGTATATCGGGTTCGGAAATTTGCGATGCAGATCCCGCAGAAAGCCGATCCCACCTTTCACATTATCCGCGGGATCGCAGATATTGACCCCGTAGCTTGCCGCCGTGGACGGCAGAAGCTGCATCAGGCCATAGGCCCCTTTGGGCGATAACGCGCCGGAATTGAAGCGGCTTTCGGCCCGGGCAACCGCGAGGACGAGCGGCGGGGCAAAGCCTTGCTGGCGCGCGACTGCTTCGACGATCCGCTGTCCTTCTTCCTTCGACAGGGCGGCGACGCCGGGGCATGGGTTGTCAGCCTTGGCCGACGTCACAGTTGTGGATGCACTGTCAGCGTCGCCCGGCGCACCGACCCACTGCACGCCCTGGCTCTCAACCTGGTAGGCCGGCATCACCCGGCCATTCACGTCGACGGCAGCATTAACGCTGGTGGCGGGAGCCGTAACGCGGTCCTGGAATCTTTGCGAAGCTTCCTGTGCAGACGCCGCTTGGCACGTCACCAGGATCGCACCCGCTGCAAGTACCGTTTTGCGGGATCGAATCATTAAAATAATCCTACGCCGTTGCCGATTTTGGAATGCTGAATTAATACAATGACTCGATGAACTGCAATCGCGAAATTGAGGCAGACACAATGAAAATGAGCAAGGTTCTTCCCGTTGTGGCGTTTTTGCCGACCTTGTCGGTTTTGTCGGCGGCGCCGGCCCATGCTGATGATTTTGGCTGCAAGGTCTTGCTGTGCATCCTCAACCCGCAGGGTTGGGCGAGCGTCGGGGAATGTGTGCCCCCGGTCGAGCGCGCTTTCCGTATGGTCGCGCATGGGGAGCCCTGGCCCCAGTGCCCCGAGGCCGGCAGTTCCGGTCGTATCGGATATGAGAAATTCAAACCCTGCCCGGACGGCACGATCGCCGTCTCGCCCGAGACGGAATCGAGCGGAAGCGACAACAGCTCTCGCTCACAAACCGTCTACAAGCCAGACAGCAACGGCGCTTTCTGTGCTGCGCGGAATGCAACGAATGCCTCTTGGGGCACGAACCCGAGAGGTTCGGGTTACGGTGCGCGTCCAACATCGGCGGTGACGCGGCGCGAGCAGAAGACGGAGCCAAACTATCTCGATCTCACAACGACCGACGGCAAACAACGGTTCTGGTTCAATCTGAGCAGGTATCAATAATGAAACCTGGCTTCGCCGCCGCCGGCATTCTCGCGGCCGTCCTCGCCAGTGTTCCGGCACTGGCCGAGGACAAATCCAATCCCTGGTTTCCGATCCCCGCCACAGCATCGTTCAGCACCGGCGACACCTGGACCTATGCCGGTGAGACCCACCGTCTCTACGGCGTTCAAGCCTGCCTGCGAGGCACATATTTCACAAATAGCGCAGGGGGGCATGTCGATTGCGGGGAGGCAAGCCTTGCCATGCTCGTGTCTCTCATCCGGGATCTCAAACCTCAATGCTACACGGCCGCTTGGCAGGCCGCGACCAAAACGCGCTTCGTCGTTTGCGTCGCGCAGCCTACTTCAGGATCCGCGGCCGGTTCTCGCATCGATCTCGGCACGGCGCTGATCTCGACCGGCTGGGCGTTCGCGGCCGTCACTCCGAACGGCTCTCCGGTCCATGCTCCCTATATCGTCGCGCAGGAGGTCGCTAAAAAACAGCACCTTGGCCTGTGGCAGTTTGCCGACGTGCCCGATCCGAATGCCATCATCCTCCGCGATATCCGAAACGCATCTAACCAGGCTGGTCAGTCTTCGAATCCGCCTGCAAATCGATAACTGGTCCCCGGCGCGTTGGATCATACTGTACATTCTGCTGAGGCCATCGCCGGACCACGAACGCGACGGCAAGCGCAATCGCCGAAATCAATCCGAGAACAATAGCCGCGACCAGCCCCGGCTCTCGCCAAAACGATAGACTGTCCCACTGGTTCAAAAGCCGGGCGCCGGACAGCACCAAAATCAGGACTGTTGCTATGACGATGCCCGTTCCCGGATCCATGTCGAATTTCTTCAGCATCGCTTTCTCCTTTTCGCACTCCCTGGTCACGGCCCCGATCAACGATCGCTTCCAGCGCAAACGCCGGCGCCAGACGCAAGCTCAGGCGTAGCCTGCCCTACGGGTGCGCCAGCCGTCGTCCGCGCTTCGTCGCGCTCACGGACCCTCGCCAACCGCATCGAATCATTGCCCTCATCTTGTCTTTCGCTTGTTCACGATTTTTATGTCCCTGGCTGGGTCCAATTACAGCTGCAGCCTCGCACGCAATTCGGCTTTTCAGTTGTTCGGTCGATATTCCAGAGCCTGCCTGCCGGGCGGAGGCGAAAGCCGCTGCTGTTTGCTCGGTAGCGCCGGCCGGGGGCCGCTTGCGTCCCAGCGCCAGGTCTCGAGCTCGCAGCTTGAAATCAGATGGTCGAATTCCGCCCGTACCGCCTCCTTGGCATCGTGCGCTACGACAAAAAGCGCGGTTCCCTGCTGGTCAACGTCGGTCAGAAGACCGAACGCCATCGGTACCGCCGGCAGCACGTTGTAGCCGTTTTCACAAACCGCCGATGCTCCCCGGTCAGGACCTCGATCAATTCCTTTTCGTCGTTGTGCTGAAACGGAATCCAGTTCTCCGTCACGTTCATAAAGCCGATTTCGTCGATCGCCAGAATGCCGGACGGCATCTGCATGACCGTCGCGATGGTGATCAGGTGCGAATTTTCGTGCAGTCGCCACAGGTCGAATTCTGCTGCAAAGCGCTTCGGCACTGCCCTGAACATTTTCTCATCCATGAAGAGCGGCGCGTCGGGCATATGCTTGATCGACAGCTTGCCGCCAAACCGGGCAGGATCTAGCGATTTCACAATGCCGATCACGATCTTCTTGTGCTTGGCCTTGGCTGCCGCCGCGAAAGCCCGCTCCCGATCCGCTGCCAGGCGATCCTTGTGCTCAGGGGAGTACATTGCCGGCATAAACAGCAGCTCGCGCAACTGGAACTTCTGGCTCGACTTCGCATCGGCCGCGCCCCAAAGAAATTTCCGGACCAACCCCCAATTTCTTTTTCCCACAAAGCCGGGTGCCATTAATGTGAGCTCCGCCTCTTCCCAGAGATAGTCGAGCAAGCCTCGCAGCGTGAGCTTCTTCGGATCGGCCTTCACAGTATGGTGGGAAGCCCCCTCGCCGGCTGATCCCTGTCGCGCCTTGCCTTGTGTCAGTGCGAAGGCCAGCTTCAGCCGCGCCGCCTCCGATGCAGGATCCTCGATGATTGCTTGACCCAGGATCTCCGCCTTTCCCGACAGTGCAAGGGGCAGTTCATAGCGATCACAGTCGACCGCATGGTCCTTGCCGGTGTTCGGCATGCGCTTGATGATCAATTCCTCGCCGACAGCGGCGATGTACATCGGCACCCCGGGATGCCGACACAAACACAAGACGCGAGCCTGCTGATCCCGCGCCTGACGCAAGAGCGTCTGAATTTCCGGGTGCTGGGGGCCAACCGTGCGACCCAGAATAGCAAAGTCACTCATAAGATGCCATCCGACTTTAGATCATTCGCCTTATGATTAAATCATTGAACCGATGTTTCGTTCAACCCATTGGGTTCAACGATCCTTCCCATGGATTGACAGTGGTTAACCCAGCAGACTCGAATGGGCTGATGTTTCAGGTAGGCGACCATAGAGCCGCAAGCAGCGGCTGTGGCGGCGATGTAGCCGTCCGCGGCGTGATCCGCCTGGGATGGTGAAGCATGAAGACAATCCGTCGACTTAGACTGTTTCATCGATGGCGTGCATGAAGAGCACGCGGTCATGTCCTCGTGCCAGATGATCCGACGAAGCTACGCCACTATGGTGACCTCTCAAGACCGGAACCGCGCGCTTGTGACGTTCTGTAATGTGGCGCACAAATTTTTGCCGTTTTATATGTTCTTTGGAATCCCATTCGTCGCCAACGCGTTGAAATAAGATCAAACAGGTAAAATCGTTCGATGGTTTCCTCCCATTTCCACCGGACGGTGTTCCTCCCTGAAGGCTTTAACCTTCTTTGGCCGGGCCGTATCCGAGCCCGGCCATTCTTTCTTCCGGGCTTCCTTGTTCAGCGCTGGCGGAAACGCGTTTTTCCTGGTGTCAATCATTCGCGACCAAGGCGGTTCGCACTCGCCGCCTTAGCGCTTTTCGAAGGGCTACGCAGGCGAGGTGTCGGTAGGATTGATGCTGCTGGCGGGCGCCAAAGGCTACGCGTGACAGCAAGGATCGCAGGGTAATCGGATCGGTTCGCGCTGACGCAGGGACTTGCAGGGCGCATCATGTGAGGCTATATTGTGCCTCACATGAATGGAGAGTGGAATGCTGGCGTTCGGAAATGTAGCCGACGTGTTGGGGCTGCCTGCTAAGGAGGTGGCGGCGCGGTCGCCATTCGGACTGATCTCCCGGATCGAGAATGGACTTCCCATTGGGGTGGTCGAGCGCGTTGCCCATCTCGTTGCCCCGGGAGATGCTCAGTTCAAATACCGGCTGATCCCCAAAGCAACCTACGAGCGGCGCAAGACGGCGCATCGCCTGTCGTCGGATGAGGGCACACGATTGGCCCGTGTGGCGCGGGTCTGGGGGCTTGCTGTCGATGTCTGGCAGAACGAAGAGGAAGCACGCGATTTCTTGTTTCGGCCGCATCCGATGATTGAGGACAAGCGGCCGATCGACATCGTTATCCTCAGCGAGTTCGGCGCCGAAATGGTGGTCGATATCCTCGGAGGTCTGAAGTATGGCAGTGCTGCGTGACGGCGCAGACTCTCGATCGCACCCTATTGTCCTTTCGTGTCGGCGATCCGGCCGGCACCTACCCGATCTTCGACGCGACAGGCTCGACAGTCGCACCAGGGCGATGGAACACGCCCGGAAGCCCTATCATCTACACGAGCGAGCACTATTCGACGGCCCTCCTGGAAAAGCTGGTGCATGGCAGCGGCCGACTGCCGCCCAACCAGCACTACATCGAAATCACAATCCCGCGCGGGCTGAGCTATGAGGTCTTTTCCCAGCCGTCACTGCCCGGCTGGGACACGATGCCGGCGACGGTGAGCAAGGGATTTGGCGAAACCTGGTGTTTAGAACGGCGCAGCGTCATCCTGCTGGTGCCGAGCGTCGTGGCGCGTCTCGATAGCAATGTGCTGATCAATCCAGCGCATCCGGAGTTTTCAAGGATCCAGACGAGTCTCCACCAGCCTGTCTACTGGGACCGGCGGCTGTTTGGCGCGTAACGGGAGGGGCTTTCTGTCCCTACTATTCCAGAGCTACCGCATATGGCTCAAAGCGTTGAGATATCGGCGTTTCATGCGTAGGACCGATCGCGCTTGAGCATTCCTCAGCGGTTTTTCTTGCCCATCCCGCAGGGTTACCACACCGGCCAATAGAGATGGGCTAATCCGTTCACTTCCATCAGTGCAGGCCAAACTCGCGCAGCAACTCTTCACGGTAGCGCACGAACCGGCTTTCACTGCGGTCGCGCGGGCGGGGCAGGTCGACGTCGATCAACCGTGCAGCGCCGCCTTTCTCCCTGGGCAGGATCAGCACGCGGTCGGCCAGATAGATCGCCTCCTCCAGATCGTGCGTGACCATCACCATGGTGACGTTCTCCTCGCTCCAGATGCGCGCCAGTTCCTCCTGCATGCCGATCTTGGTCATGGCGTCCAGCGCTCCCAACGGCTCGTCGAGCAGGAGAATTTCCGGCTGCACGGTCAGCGCCCGGGCGATGCCGACGCGCTGGGCCATGCCGCCGGAAAGCTGCCGGGGAAAGGCGTCGGCGAATTCGGCGAGACCGACGAGCGCGATGTAGAAGCGGGCCTTCTCCTCGGCGTCCGCCTTCGCGACGCCCCGCACTTCGAGGCCGAAGGCGACATTGCCGAGCACGGTCAGCCAGGGCAGCAGGCGCGGTTCCTGGAAGATCACCGCGCGCTCGGCGCCGACGCCGTGAACCGGCTTGCCGTCGATGGCGACGCCGCCGCTGTCGGCGGCCTCCAGCCCGGCGAGGATGCGCAGCAGCGTGGTCTTGCCCGAGCCGCTGGCGCCGACGATGATCAGGCATTCACCGGAACGGACGTCGAGGTTGAGCGTCCTCAACACGGCAAGCTGGCGCCCGCCGAGCGTGAAGGATTTGGAGAGGTCGCGGATCGAGACCTCTCCGCCGCGGTTGGTGCCCGTCATTTCCAGCTCCCAGTCCTTCTCAGCTCTCAGTTGGTCTTGGTTTCACCGGGCCGGTACAGAATGTCGGCGGCCTTCAGCTTGCCCTTGGCCAGGCGGCCGTCGCGCTCGAGCACGGCAACCCAGAAATCGATGTCGCGGTCGGTCGCTTGCGCGCCTTCGCGCAGGCCAAAGCCGGTCCAGTAGCGGGCGAGATCGCCATTTTCGCCGCGCTTGTTGAGGATGTCGGCGAGCACCTTGCGGGCTTCGTCCGGATTCTGCCGCGACCAGTCGGAGGCGCGTGCGGACTGTTCGACGAAGTTGCGCGCCGCGTCCGGGTTGGCGGCAATGAAGTCGCGCCGCAGGACGACAAAGCCGCCGGCGAGTTCGCCCAGCACGTCGGTGTCGTTGAACACGCCGCGCACGCCGCCATTGGCGACCAGCGCGCCGGCAAAGGTCGCCTGCCAGTAGCCGAGGCCGGCGATATCGACCTGGCGCGAGCGCAAGGTCTGTTCGAGCTGCGGCCCGGGCACGACCACAAGGTTGGCGGCATCCGGCGGCAGGCCGACGCTGTGCAGGGCCTCGCGCACCGTATAGTCGAGATGGGCGCCGAGCGTGTTGACCGAGATGGTCTTGCCGGCGATGTCGGCGATCGATTTGATCGGGCTGTCTTCGAGCACGTAGAAGACGCTTTTGACGTCCTTGTTGATGCCGTTGCTCGGATAGGCGGCGACGAAGTCGTTGCCGCCGGAGATCGAGTTGATCACCGCCGCGGTGGCGGCCGAACCGAGGTCGACGCTGCCGGAGGAAAGCGCAAACAGCGATTCCGGGCCGCCGGCTGCATAGCCGACATTCTCCAGTTCGATGCCGAGGTCTTTGAAATAGCCAAGCTCGTAGGCCAGCTCATGCGGAGAGATGCCGCCTCGGCTGGCAAGGTAGCGGAACTTCACGGCTGCGGCTTGCGCAAAAGCGAAGCGGGGCAGGCCGGTGGCGATGAGGCCGGCGGCAAGCGGTGCACCGGCAAGCAGGGAACGACGCGTGATTTTCATGATCGGCTTCCTAAGATGAGAGGAGGGGACTGGTCAGTTGACGGGATTGCTCCAGCGGCACAGCCGCCGCTGCAGGACGACCAGCGCCTGGTTGGCGATCAGGCCGAGGCCGGCGAGGATGACGATCGCCGCGAACATCAGCGGGATTTGGAAATTGTATTGGGCGTTCATCACCTGGAAGCCGATGCCCTTGTTGGCGCCGATCATCTCGGACGCGATCAGCAGCAGCAGTGCCGTGGTGGCGCTGAGCCGCAAGCCGACGAAGATCGAGGGCACGGCGCCCGGCAGCACGACGCGACGGAATACGGTGAGCCGCGTCGCGCCATAGACGCGCGCCATTTCCAGCAGTTTTGGATCGACTTCCTTGACGCCGCTTGTGGTGTTGAGCAGCAGCGGAAACAAGGTCGCCCAGAAGATGACGAAGATCTTGGAGGTTTCGCCAAGCCCCAAGAGCAGGATGAACACCGGGTAGAGTGCCAGCGCCGAGGTCTGCCGGAACAGCTGCAGGATCGGGTCGAGCGCGGTTTCCACGGCGCGCACCTGGCCCATGAACAGGCCGAGCGGAATGGCGACCGCGACGGCGGCTGCGAAGGCAATGCCAGCGCGCTGCAGGCTGATGGCGATGTCGCCGAGCAACACGCCGCCCGCCAGGCCTTTCCACAGGGCGGCAACGATCATGTCGACCGGCGGCAGCACCGCCGCATTGACCCACCCGACGCTGCTCGCCACCTGCCAGATCGCCAGGAACCCCAGAAGAACGCCGTAGCGCGACAGGAAACGGACGGCCGCCCGGCCGCTGGGCCGCAGGAAGTCAATGTCGAAGCCGGTTGCGCCGCGGCGCGTGCCGATACTGACCGGCCGTTCGATGTGCTGCAAAGTCATCGTCTTGCCCTTTCCATGGAAGGTTATTGGCGCGTCGGAGGATTTATTCGGCGGCCAGCACGGTCGAGCGGGCGACGGTCCATGGATTTTCCGGTCGCCTGAGGCCAAGATTCTCGCGCAGTGTGCGGCCTTCGTAAGCCGTGCGGAACAGGCCGCGGCGCTGCAGTTCGGGAATGACCAGGTCGACGAAGTCATCGAGCGCGCCGGGCAGCCAGGGCGGCAGGATGTTGAAGCCGTCGGCCGCCTCGTTGGTGAACCATTCCTCCAGCTGGTCGGCGACCTGAGTGACGCTGCCGACGATGGTGTAGTGGCCGCGCGCCGTCGCTACCCATTGGTAGAGCTGGCGGATGGTGAAGTTGTGCTCGTCGGCGATCTGCCGGATCAGCGCCTGACGGCTCTTCATGCCTTCGGTTTCCTTGCTCGGCGGCAGCGGGCCGTCGAGCGGATAACCCCTGATGTCGAGCGTCTGGCCGGCGAGCCCGTTGAGCAAGGCGACACCGTCCTCGGGCAGGATGAGGTCGTTGAGCTGCTGGTATTTGGCGCGGGCCTCATCCTCGGTGCGGCCGACGAAGGGCGCGACGCCTGGCATGATCAGCACCTGGTCGGGATCGCGGCCGACTTGCGCCACGCGAGCCTTGATGTCGCGGTAGAATTCCTGCGCCGTCTCGAGCTTCTGATGGGCGGTGAAGATGACCTCGGCCGAGTGGGCGGCAAGCCCGCGTCCGTCCTCGGACTGCCCGGCCTGCACTACCACCGGATGTCCCTGTACCGGGCGCGGCACGTTGAGCGGGCCCTTGACGGAGAAGTGCTCGCCCTTGTGGTCGATGTCGTGCAGCTTGTCCTTGTCGTAGAAGCGGCCCGACTGCTTGTCGCGGATGAAGGCGTCATCCTCCCAGCTGTCCCACAGCGCCTTCACCGTCTCGACATGCTCATGCGCCCGCGCATAACGCTCGGCATGGTTGGGCTGGACGTCGCGGTTGAAATTGCGCGCCGTCTCGTCGCCGGCCGAAGTCACCACGTTCCAGCCGGCGCGGCCGTTCGACAACAGGTCGAGCGAAGCGAATTTGCGCGCCAGTGTGTAGGGCTCCTCATAGGTGGTGGAGGCCGTGGCGATGAAGCCGAGATGCGTGGTGAGCGGCGCCAAGGCCGCAAACAGCGTCACCGGCTCGAAGCCGGCGATCTTGGCATTGCCGCCTTCGCGGGCGCCGAGGCCGACGGTCAGGTTGTCGGCCAGGAAATAGGCATCGAACAGGCCGCGCTCGGCGGTCAGCGCAAGCTGCTTGTGGAACTCGAAATTCGTCGCGCCGTCGGCCGGCGCGTCGGGATGGCGCCATGCGGCGATATGCTGTCCGCCACCTGGCAGGAAGGCGCCTAGCTTGATCTGTCTGGGCATTATCAAATTCCCTCTTGTCGCATCAGTTGAAGAGACGTCCCCTCGTGTTCAAGCCGCCTTGATCCTCGCCGGCTTGGCTGCCTTGGTGCGGGAGACGCTGCGTCGTCCGTCGACCGCGACCGGCACGTCACCGTCGACAGTGGCCCGGTGGACGACCCGGCGCTGATCGCCGTAGTCGTTGACGGCGTAGTGCTGCGTGGCGCGGTTGTCCCAGATCGCCACATCACCCTGCTGCCAACGCCAGCGAACGGTGTTCTCCGGTGCGGTAACGTAGGATTGGAACAACTCGTAGACCCGGTGGAAATCGCTTCTGGACAGGCCGACGAACCGCTGCACGAAGTTGCCGAGTAGGAGGGTGCGCTCACCGGTCTCCGGATGAACCCGCACAACAGGATGCTCGGTCTCGTAGATCGTCGAAGTAAACACCTCGTCGAAGTGTTTTGTTTCCGCCTCTGTCGCCCGCGGTCGCACCGCCGCATAGTCGTAGGCGTTGCTGTGGATCGCCCAAAGATCGTCGGCGAGGCGCTTGAGGGCTGGCGGCAAAGTCTCGTAGGCGGCGGCGGTATTCGACCAAATCGTGTCGCCGCCGGCCGACGGAATGACCACGCCGCGCAGGACCGAGAATTTTGGATAGGCGTCGACGAACGTAACGTCGGTGTGCCACTGATCGGCGCGCCCTCCACCGCGACTTGAATCGAGTTCGAGGATCGAGGCCGTTCCCACGATTGGCCCTTGGGTCGGATGCGGTACCAAATCGCCGAGCCGCTGGGCGAAACGCTCCTGCTCGGCATCGTCAAGGTGCCCCTGGTCGCGGAAGAACACGACCTTGTGGCGCAGGAGAAGCTGGTTGATCGCCACCACGACAGCATGGGGTAGATCACCGGATAGACGAACGTTGCTGATCTCTGCGCCGACGCGTGCTGTGAGGGGAGCAACATCGGCTTCCGGAATGGTTGCATCAATGAAAGCAGGCTTGGTCATGGGTAGTCTCCAGGCGGATCGAGTTTGTGGCGGCGGCTGACGATTTCTCGAAGATCCAGACAGGGCTGGAGGAGGCGCTTCAGCCGAGATTTGCGTTAGAAACCCGGTTCGAAGCGCGCCACCGGCCCCGGGCGATAGCAATGTCCGCCTGAGGCGCGTCGGAATCCGAAACCAACTGGTCTCGAATTCGCGAGGCCAGATAGGGCGCGAATTGCCCGATCGCACGGTCGAGCCGATCCGCCAGTGTCGGGGATACGGAGGTTTGGTCGACGAAGTCGCGCTCTGAAGCATAGATCCCTGTCGCCAGCGTTCGTGCCTCGAAGAAGCCGAAGAGCGGCCGTAGCTGATGCTCGACAATCAGCGCGTGTCGGTCTCCGCCGCCGGTCGCGGCCAGAAGTACCGGTTTGCCTATGAAGGCGGTGGGCTCCAGAAGATCGATGAAATGCTTGAAGAGGCCAGCGTAACTACCTTTGTAGACCGGGCTTGCGACGATCAGTGCTTCGGCTTGCAGGAGATGGTCAACAAGTCGCCTTGCCTTCGTGTCCAGATCGGAGAGGCGGTGCGCGGCGCCGAGCGAAGGCAGGAACTGCCCAATATCCATGACCTCGAAGCTTCTCTCATATTGGTGCGCCGTTCGCCTCGCTATCTCTTCGACCAAAGCGCGCGTCCGGGAAGGAGAACTGAAACTGCCGGAAAATCCGACGATTGCGGGTCTGGTCATTTGGTCCTGTCCCTCTCCTTGAAACTGCGGGCCGCAGCCGCGACGAGGGGACAGAATAGTTATGTATATAAAATCTATAGAGAAAGAGAATTGCGTATTTGTGGCGGCTTGTAAAATTCCCTTCCTCCGCTTTTGGCGTTTGTGAGTTCTCGTTGAGCGACTGTGCAGCGAGGCGGGTTAGCGCCTTCACCGAGTGGTCGACAGTATCCTTTGACGGAAGACTTCGGCGCTGGTCTTCTGAAGCCAAGGCTTGGGTGTCGAGTAGAGATAGGCGCGCACCTGGTGCCGGTTCTAGATGCTCGAAGGCACCCTTCGCCAGAACAAGTGGTGCCCAATTTGTGATCAAAGTTGATGGCCAAGCTGGCCGCCGAGGGGCTCAGGTGTCTGCGCCGAGTGTTTCGCGCAGCAGAAGATCCAAGGGTAGGGTCTCGGGCGTCGGATCGTCCTCCCACAGCTTCGCGAAATCCCGGTCGTCGGGCGGTCTATGAATGAGGACCCGGCGCTCAGGGTTGGCTTCGCGAACGCGTTCGGCCGCGCTGAGGCCGGGCTTGTCCGGATCGGCGAAGACGACGATCCGCTGTACGCATTCGGGCAGCTGAAGAAATGGCAACCGTGGTGCTCCCAGTGAGCACCAGACGGGCAAGCCGTATCGCAGCATTACGGCATGGCCGGTCTCATAGCCTTCGGCAATACCAAGGACGTCGGCCGCTGGGGCGAGCCGCAAGGCAAAGCCCCGGCTCGGGCCGATGATGCGGCGTGGCTCGTCCAGCGCCGCCTTTTCTGGTCGTGTCGGGTGCAAGAGGGTGAGCTGCACCGAACAGATCGAACGGTCTGGGGCCTGCAGAGCAGCCACCAGCGCGGGAAAGCGGTTCTTTCCCAACCGATAGCCCGGCAGAAAGCGCAAAGTTGGCAACGTCGCCGGCAGACGGCGAGAGGCAAGATAAGCTTCGCCGTGCGTGCCGCCGAGCGCAATCGCTCTCGACCAGAGCGCGAGCGCGTCCGCTGCCGTGGTTTTGGGCGCCGCCGGACGAACACGACGCAGAGGCTCGGCCGCGCGCTTCGACAAATCCAGGTCCGCAATGGCGGTCTCGATGTCGACGGGATCGCAGCCTGCAAAGCAGTACAGCATAAGACGATAATCCCCGTCACGAACAGAGAGGGAGGGATGGCGGTCGCCTTTGCCTTGCCCGTGACTTGGTACTGGGCAACGGCACAAGTAGCTGCCGCGCGCCGGGAATCCTCCTAAGGCGCGATATACCTGCGCAGCGCTTGGCCACGACACCTTTGTCATGGACCTGACAATGCCGCCAGGCCGCTATCGGATCAATAGAATAATGTAATAGCGCGTTGAACGTCTCCGGCGAAATAACCGGGGCGTTTCAAGGGCCAGGCCTTAGCCGTCGTGCCGGCAGGATCGCCTCGGCCAAGTAGCCCCAAGCCTGCATCGCTGAGAGCGCCATTCGCAAACACTCGAGATTAGCGATCAGGAGCCGTTGCATGAGGTAATGACGAGAACCATTTGCACGCGAACCGCAGCATGGTGGTGTCTGGGCAGCAACGCCTTATGACTGCGCGCGGACGCGCAACCCGACCTTCAGACGATCGGCACAATGGCGGCGTTCCTGGGCGTCTCGGTCTGGGCCTTGGGGGATTCGGGACGCTGCCTTGCGCAAGCCTCGAATCATTTGGGGCTACCGTATCAGGAGATCACAGACCTGACGGAAGAGCAGGATCCTCTGTGCGTGATTGAGCAGATCCTGGCAAGGAGAGCCTGTTAGAGTTTGAAGCGGCCAAGGCGCTGATCGTTGACGCGGTACTGCCAGGCCAGTTTCGGATCCTGGGGGTTGACGCCGGACGTTGACCAGGCGGAGCGCTCGAACTTTGCAGCGTCATGCAAAGGAAGATCGTCATCACAGCGCGACAGTTGTAACGACGAGCGAAGACGATGACGTCCGATACTGTGGGTTAGAAATTCGATGACACAGACGGCGGAGAGGGACAGGATCAAGAAAGCAGTGGAAAAGCTGAGCATGCGAAGGCCGGCTTCCTGATCGGGCAGGGCGAAGAAAGCGAGCACGCCGCCGGCGAAAATTGCGAACGCGAACCTCATGAACATGACGGCGAGTCTCCTATTTCGATGTTGATCATTATAATATCACAGATTGATCGTCATTATAATGATCAATGGAGATAGGATGGCCCCTCATGGATCAAGCGCTTTTCGACGGCTGGGGCAAGGTGCCGTTTTTGGCGGTATCGGCTTCAGAGTATTACCCGGCGCCGTTTCCATCTCGAACAGGCATAGAGATTGGCCCCGGGGGGCAAGCCTTGCGGCCCCGTCTTGAGTGTGATCGCCAGAACCACCGGCGTCGAAGTCTCGCTTGTGGTCGACCTGAACCAGGTCATTCGAAGTGGTATCGTGCAACGATTGCAGGGCCTGCCTGCCGCAAGGGCAGAGATCAGGGTTGTCCCTCCGGATGAGGTGGCACACGACAAATTCATTAGTAAGGGGACCCACGAGATCCAAACCGGATTCATTTAATTATTCATTTTCAACAGGGCATGCAGATCGTCAAATGCTATCGTGCATCTGGAACGATTTAGCGGGTCAAAAGCTGTACGCCGTCACTTTGCGGAGTATGGGAAGGATGCCGCGACACTTTAATAGGGCAATGAGTGATCGTTTCGGCTACAAGCCCTGAGCACTAGACATTCTGCAAAAAATGGCCGTCATATTCCGACCGATAAGCAGGGGGGCAGCTGTGCCGATATTTAAAAACAAGACAGAAGACAGCGATGGTTGGCTTTCGATCCTGCTCGCGCTGCGACTTCGCCAAATCGAGAACGAGTACCCGGACTATGCAAGTTTTGCCGACGCTACGGGGCTATCGCGCGGCACGCTCTACCAGTTGCGGACGGGGAAGGGGAACCCGACATTCGTCACGCTGGAGCGGCTGGCGCGACACCTCAAGGTTCCGGTGTGGACGCTCATTGGTCGGACTGGTGACGACGACAGCGTCAAGCGGGACATCGAGACGTTCGGCTTCAGCTTCACCGAGATTGCGCGGCATATTGAGGCCACGCGTGCTGTGAAGCGCTCGATGACGGAGTTCAGTGGTGTTCCTTCTTTGAAAGAGGCAGCCAGCCCCGCTGGGGCAACCTCCGAGAAGAAGCGGCTGCCTCCAGCCAAAAAGGGACGCAGGGCAAACCAGTAGAGACAAGAAAAGTAGAAGATGCTAAACTACCAGCGTAGATTCATTTGCTACGATTGACAGAAAATCTACTGTATATTTCTTTGACTCGCATCAGGAAATCCGCCAGCGTCGATGCATTGGCATCATTGCTGAAGGGTTCACGATGCAAGCGAATATCTGGCAAGTCGCAGGAGACAATGCGCTCTATAAGGAAGCGGCGGCGTTTGTCGATTGCCACCCGAAACCATGGGTGGAAGAGGTCTCGGAATTTCTGCGGAAGAAAGGCAAGCCCGAGGCGATCACGTTGGTGATCGGACAGTTCATCGTGGCGGCTCTGTTCGAAGGACGATACGCGGATCTGCTGTACTGGTCGCTGGTTGCCGCCGAAGTGAACTACGTTGGGATGGAGCAATGGCCTGATGATGTGCGCCAGGAGTTGGCAAGCCATCTGAAACGGGGATTTGTAAAGCTCTCGTCGCGCAATCTCTCCCATTGAAGGCGGCGGGCCGACGCCATGGCCCTCAATGGGGAGACGGTGTCACACCTGACCAGGGGCAACGTTGATGTCGCTGCCGGCGGGACCGGGAGCGGATGAAGCGAGTTTTGTGTCACCGCCTGTATTGAAATCCCCCGGGCCCAGGCAAGCGGCTTTGTTATCTTCCTGGCAATTGGCGTCGGCCATGGAGCGGGCGTTCCTTGCCATATCGCAGATCGTCGTCCCGTTGATGTCGGAGAATCCGCTACAGCGGCCCGACCGAACCATCTCTTGGCAATTGCCCGTCCCCAATTGAATGCAGGCGGCGATCAATGAGGCATCAACCTTCTGACCGTCGAAGGTATCCATTTGCATGAGCTGCTTGACGGGCGCGGAGTTATAGCCGTCGTTTGTAAGCTTGGCCCAGGTGTCGACTTGGAACTGGAGGGATTGGCAGCCAAACTCGGAACGCGACATGCCTGCGTAGTTTTTGATGCTGGTGTTGTTCAACTGGAAGGTGCCGGTGCAGCAAGAGCCATTGTAGACGCCTTTGTTGCCGCCGGATTCGAAGCGGCCAAGGCCGCCGAGGCTGCACGACGTGTTTTTCAGCTCGTCGCGCAGGGACGAATTCCTTACGGCATCTGTGATGTCCTGTGCGGAATAGTCGGTGCGTTCGCAATATTGTGCGCCGGCTGATGCCGCTGCCACCGAGTTGCAGACTAGAAGGCCGGCGGCAAGGACGCGGCTCAGTTTGGAATAGAGACGATACATAGGAATGTGCCTCACGGAAGCTTTAGGCTGGTTGTGCATCGAGACCACTCCTTGCCGCCGACGAAAGAACGAAAACGAATCTCTTTGGCGTTCACTTTGACGTCGATTTCGGTTCGATCGTCCCGATTGGCCTGGGGTCGATCGTCATCGGACAGATCGACGTAGCAGGCTTGCGCGCGTGCAACGATTTTGCCGCTATCTGCATCGATGATGCGCGCCTCGCAGAGGTCAGGCTCCAAGGAAGAGCCGGCGTTGTTTGCGCCAGTCTCGCAATTGCGGGTAGAGGCGATCGAGACGATCAAGGTGTGCGATCCGACTTTGATGGGCTTCGACAGGATATCGAGTGGCGGTATCTGCCCGGGCGGAATGCTTCTGTGCAGCTCGTCACGCCAATAGGCGGCATTCGAAGCGATGATATCGGACCATGCGCTCTCTATCGCTGGTTGCGCGTCTGCCGCCGTAAGCGACTGGTAGCCTAGAGGCTCCCATGCGTGTGCGGAGATGGACGAGATGGAGATAATCGCGAGAGCGGCAAGGGTGGGCATGGTGAACCTCCTGAGCTTCACACCGCCGTGGCCGCCGCCAGGAGCCGCGGTCAAGGCCGCGCATCGCGCGCCGTCAGGGAAGCATTGATCCGTTGGCGATGGCCGGTGGCGGGCTGGTGTCCTGAATAACGTCAGGTTCTGCGTGTCGATCATGATTGCGCTCCTTGGGGATATCGAGGTTGCCGAAACACAACGGCGTGGGCTGCTTCCTCTAGGGTTGCGGGACAGGGACCCGGAATTGGCATTCCTGGGCGATTTCACCTTGGAATACGATGCCGGCGCGAATGCTTTTGGCCTCAACATCATATGCACCCATCGCACCATTCCGAGCCAGGTCGGGGCGGACGTTATTCGGTTGCGCGCCATATTCGATGAAACAGCCGGAGCCAGCGTCAGCGACCGTTGATCGGCCGTTCTGGTAGATCGCCAAGCGCATGGGGCATCGTTTCAGTGTGGCATTGCCGACAGGGTCGGTGCGGATCGGCGAGCAGCCGGTGAGCGTGTGCAGGACCGAGAGGACGACGGTTTTGGCCGGGCTGCGAACGACGATGTGACTCTCGGAAGCCGGCGCGTTGGCGACCGCAAAGCGTGTATCGCCTTTGGCCACGTAGGCGTCGTTGTTCTTCTTCAGTCGGTCGGCCCATAGGGAGGCGTAGGGCACGGCTTCCGAGTTCGGGAGCTCGAGATCGGCATAGGCGACGGCGCGCCAGGCGTTCGGATCATGCGTGAGCGGCTGGGCCGAAGCGTGGGGCGCCAATGTAAGGGCAGCCGCGACTGCGACAAATGTCAGGCGTGCATGCATTCCTTGCCTCGCTTGTGTGCCCTATGATTAAATCAATGTCGCGATGATTGTCGAGCGTGATATTTGGATGGGACAAAAAGCCCGCCTATCGGGGCTGGATGAATTGCGAGGCCTGGCGATCGGGCTGGTGGTGCTGTCGCATGTCGGGCCGGTCTTCGGAGAAGGCGGGACGGTCGCCGCTCTGCTGTTTGCGCCGGCGTGGAACGTCGGGGTCGACCTGTTCTTTGTGATTTCCGGCCTGGTGGTGGAACGCTCATTGCGAAGCCTGCGCCTCGAGCGCGGTGCGCTCGAGGCGGCCTCCGCCTTCTATGTCAGGCGTGCTATGCGGATCGTGCCGCTGGCCTGGTGCGTCGGCGCCATCCTCTCGATCGGGTTGATCATCCCGGAAAGCGGCGTTGAGCCTGCAGACGCGAAGGCGGCATTCGCCTTCATCTCGAATGCGCATTGGGCGCCCTGTTTCGGGGGCGCCACAGGATGCGGGAACGCCTATGCGTTTGGGCCATTCTGGTCGATCGCCGCCGAAATGCAATTTTATCTACTGGCTCCGCTCCTGGTGTTCTTGCTACCGCGGCGGGCGCTCGTCGCGCTGGCCGGGCTCGTTCTCGTGGTCGGGACGTTCACGCTGCGGCCATGGGGCGGGACGCTTTGGACGTTCCGCATCGATGCAATCGCGGTCGGGCTGGCGATCGGAGCAACCATGAGCGCAAGCGCATGGCCACGGCTGGCGGAACACCTGAGGGCGATCGGTAACATGGAAACGGCGTTCTGGATGACGGTCGGGGCCTTCATGTTGGCGATCTTGCCGCCGGCGATGCATGGCGTGGCGACTGCCGTGCTGGCGCTGATGTGCGGGTGGATCGTGACAAGGGCGACCTTGCGGGATGATTCTGTGAACTGGCCGGGGCGGATACTGCGCCGCTTGGGAGGCATCTCCTATGCCCTCTATCTGATCCATCTGCCGGTGCTGGCGCTGTTCAACTGGTCGCTTGGCCAATTCCTGGACGCTCCGGCGACGGCAACGCTCTCGATCGCGGTCGCGATCGGGCTGTCTCATGTGCTGACGGTGGCAATCGGAGATCCGCTCCGGCAGCTCGGCCGCCAATGGTCAAATCGAACAGTCCGGGAGGTGTTGCCGTGACGGAAGAAAATCGTCAGTGGTCGCTTGGTGGTGAAGATGTCGATCAAATTCCGCGAGGAGCGAGGGCGCTGGCGGAGCAGCTTTTGACCGAGACCGACGGCGATGCCGTGGCAGCGCTCGTCGCGGCATGCTGCGTCATTGGAGACATGCGCTCGGCGGTATCGAGGGGTATGGTGCGCAACGGATCGCCGTCAGGGGTCGATATCGCGCAAGTGCTGGACGTGTTCGTGCGAAGCGAGCTCCCAGCAGAAAAGCAGAACCTGACCGGTAGATGACTTCGACGCGAAGTGGCTACCATGTTGGGGGCTGTGCGGCCTGCCGCTCGATCCCCCGGAATGCTGAATGCACGATATCCGCAGTTTGATCTTCGTGGACGACCGTCAGCAATGCCATGCACTGACACTGATTTCGCCAGGAAAGAGATTGAACTAAAGCCTTGCGAAACGCTTTGGCCGAACGACAGGATCGGTCTCGCATAGGGAAGCATGATCTTTCGGCCGGAGGTGAGCGATGCGGCCTCCATGCGTGAAGGTCGCCTCCGCTGGCGCGACCACACGCAATACGCTCGAAGTCGCCGAAGACGTTCGTCGCAATCTTCGAACTGGGATCTGCACGAAGAGACGCGGTGGTGAATTGGCACGCTGCGTGACGACACATCCGGAGCGTCGTAAAAGCCGCTCGCAGCGTACCTCTCATACGCCCGCGGACAATCTTGCCGACGCCGGCGCCGTTGGTTTGGCCGTCGGCTTCTGTGCGCATCTGGCCAGCCGACACGCGGCAGTGTGACGGCCGCCGCTTAGTAGCGGTCACCGAACCAGCCCTTGCTCTTGGGCGGCGAGGGTTCCTGATAGGCCCACGGGACAGACTTGTAGGACGGCCTCGGGTCTTGGACGCGCCAAGCCTTCTGCCAGTAGTAGAAATTGAGGGGTACTCGGGCGAGCACGCGACCATCGGCAGACAGGAGGTCGGAAGCGCAGGCGACGACGGGGCCGTCGTAAAATTGCACGCGGCCAGTATAGCCGTTGAGCGCTCCTGGCCGGCAGGCAAAGACGCGAACTCCTGCAGCGATCGTGTCCGGGGCTTCCGCTGGGACGGAGATCGTCTTGATGCCTTCCTTGGTGATGAGCGTGCGCACAGGCACGGAGTTCCAATGCGAGCGGCGCAAGGCGTTATTCGCCTGAGCTTCGGTTGGGTAGCCGGCTCGCCGGGTAAGGACCGGCGGGAAGCGCCCCCAGTCTGGCGCATATTCTTGCCGGCTGCGACTGACCCGATCAGGCTTCCAATAGGAGTCCGTAGCCGAAGCGGGGCCGGCCGAATGTGAAGCATCCGGCACTCGCTCGGCGCAACCGGCGAGCAAGGCCGCGGATGCGACGAGGTGGAGGATGTGACGAAAAGAACGCATATCGTGCTCGGGGGTCATGGGTTTGCAGGTGAGAATTTCCGGTGAAGCCAAGGCATCTGGAAGGTGCTGGCCCAAATGCCGCGATGGGTTTTGCGAGCCTGACGCTCGATCTGGGCGTAGAGGAGGATGCGACGATCGAGTTCATCGGGGAGGGTGACGGCTACGCCTGCTTTCCGCCTTTCGCCGGCGACGTCGGCCATTTCGCTGGCTGCACAACGCCCTCGTCTTTCCGGATCGGCGAGCAGACAAGCCATTGTTTCAAGGTGGCGGTTACGAGCCATGCCATGGCGACAACCCCACAAGGCAACGCCTGCTTTCCCAGCGTCGCGGTCTGGCCCAGGTCGCAGCTGTCGACGCCGCGATAGGTGCACGAAGCAAAAGTTGATTGCTGGTTCCCATGGATCACTCCTCGTCAGATTCATTGAGTCAGTAAACTATCTTGCAAATCGCTGTGCAAGTGTCTCTGAATCATATCCCGCGAGGGGAGGAGGGTGCTCGTATCCGGATCCGCGCCCGATGGGCCGGGTAGGGCCTCGGTGTCGAGTTGACGCGGGGCCATCCGGCAATCGATACTCGGAATGCGCGCTATGCCGTGGCGGTCGCAGCGGCATCCGCTGGAGGAACTCAGCGGCTTCGTGGGCGGCCTTGCCTGATATCGCTGCGAGCCTTTCGAAGCCGCTGTTCGAGCGCTAAATAGTCCGCCCTGAACAACGGTTAAGCCATTGACACGGCATGGTCGCGGAGACGGGGGGAAGTATCCGGTTTCGCGGCTGAAGCAGCAAGCGCCAGCAGGATGAGCGCACGCCAAAGCGCCAGCGTGGCGAGGATGAGGCGCAGATTGTGGCCTGCGGCCACGAGCAGCGCATTGATGGCGTCGCCAACATGGCCGAGAAGGAAGTTCCGGTCCAGCCGCCCATCGGTTTTCATATGGCCGATGGTGGCCTCGATGGCCGATCGTCGCTTCAGTTCCCGCTTCATAGTGGCCGTCAGGCCGCGCCGATGGCCGGCGATCATCACCGAGCCCGAGCCTTTGTAGTCGTGGCCGCGATAGCCCTTGTCGACATAGAGGCGGTCCGGGTCGACGCCGCCGATCTCCACCGCCTGATCGACGGTCGCGGCGAGCGTATGGCCGTCATACGGATTACCCTCGAAGGATTTGGCGGCCAGCACGAGGCCTTCCCGGTTCGTCGTTGCGATCCCGACCTTGCAGCCAAACTCGTAGGGCGTACGGGCTTTGCCTTTCGAGATGCAGACCACCTCGGGCGCATGCAGTGAATAGAGCTTGTTCTTGTCTTTCGGCTTCTGGACTAGCAGCCGCTCGACCAGCCCGAGCAATCGAGCAAACCTGACCTCGAGTTCGGCATTGCCGGCGATCTTGCGGCTGATGTCGCGGAACACGCGTCCGAGATAGGTGCGCAGGCGCTTCAGTTCGCGTCGCATCCGGCGGAACTGCCGGGCGTGGGCATAGCGGCCGGCGCGAACCGCCGCGGCCTTGGCGAGTCGGGTGTGGCTCTGCCTGAGCACGACGCCATGCCGCTTCGCCTGGCGAACCAGTATCTGGATGGCCTTCAGGTAAAGCCGGCTGTCGGTCGGATGGGCGATCGCCTTCGGCTGCACCGTGGTGTCGATGGTGATCCGCTCCAGCGAGTTCGGCTTGGCCGTCCCGGTGTCGAGTGCAACCTCGACGCTCGCCTTCAGCATTTCCTCAAGCCCCTCCGGCCCGATCCGCTTGCGCCAGCGCGTCATCGTGCTGGCGTCGATCGGCGCCTCGTGCTGGAAGAACTCGAAGCCGCAGAAATACTGCCAGTAGGCATTCTCCACCCAGCGATCCACCACCTCCTCGTCCGACAGGTCATGGACGTGCTTGAGGTAATGCAGCCCGACCATCAACCGCGTCGGCTTGGCCGGCCTGCCGACCGGACGGTAGAAGCGGCCGAACGTCTCATCGAACCGTGCCCATGGCATCAGACCTGAAAGCCGGACCAGCGGGTGCCTCATGTTGATGATCGCGTCCAGACGTTCGCGGAAGAGGTCATTCCTGTTGCGTGACGGACGGGATGGCAGCATCGCGAAAACACCGGAAAGGGACAGGATCGGATTCGATTTCCGGCATTTTCCAATACTTCAAACCCCTTGGGAATCCCTGCAACACAAGGCTTCAAGCTATTTTTCAGGCCGAACTAAATAGCGAGCCGTAATCGAGTTCAGCTTTGTGAAAAACTGCCTGCTCTGCGCAGGGTTGCCCGGCGCAGGCGGGGGGAAGAAAGCAAAAAGAGCCTCCCGATCAGCGTCTAATTGTTTTAGCTCCGAGCAGAGACGGCAAATTTCGTGGTCGTCCGTTCCGGAACTCCGATGTGATGCACGGCGCGAGGTACGCGTAGGGTTAGTCTGCCGACCCACATCGTTCGACGAAAGCAAAATCGTATCCAAGGCGTTTCCTCCACGCCGGGTTGTGGTCATCCAATTTGGAATAATGCGGGTTGCAACCTATGTATACTGGCGGTTTTGCCTGTCACTTTTGACAGGTCGTGAGACGCTGGAATCCAGCGAGGAGCAACCTAGTTCGATAGCCGCGCGAATGGCTTGGAGAGGCGCGTCGATAGCAAGGAGATGAGCTGGATATGGCGAGATTTGACTCAAATTTTCACGACGTGACGGAGGGTATTCACGCAGTTGCCTCTCCTGCGGACGCGGCGGACCTTCTGAACACAATTGTCGAAAGTTACGGTCTTGAGACGGCGGCCTTTCTTACCGTCAGGCCGGTTTACGAGGAACCGAGTAAGCCGTTCTATGTGACCACCTATTCGCCTGACTGGGTGAAACGCTACATCGAGAAGGATTTTTTCGACATCGATCCCGTGCTTCGCTATGGGCTGCGTGCTTTGAAATTGGTTGATTGGAAGGAGATCGACCTATCGGACAAGCCCGTGCGCGCGTTCTTCGGTGAAGCGAGGGAACATGGTGTCGGGAAGCATGGCGTCACGTTCCCGGTGAGGGGTGTCGACGGCGACCGCGGCATTCTGACCGTGACGAGCAACGAGAACGCAGCGGCGTGGCAGACGTTTCTCAAATCCGAGGTTCGCGACTTCCAGCATCTCGCCGGTGAATTTCACAATGCTATCGGTCGAATCCAAGGAAGGCCACGCCATCCGACGGTCTGCTCCGATAGAGAGATCGAATGCCTGAAATGGTACGCGAGGGGAGAGAAGGTCAAACGGACCGCAGAGATACTGTCGCTATCCCCTCGCACGGTCCGATTTCATCTTGATCTGGCACGGGCCAAGCTTGGTGCCAAAAGCTTGGCCCATGCGGTTGCGATCGCGGCAGAGCGCGGCCTTTTCTTTCAAAGACTGTTCTGATCGGTAGCCAAGCGCTTCGCGGGAAGCCGCCGGCAAAACTCGTTCCGTTTCGTGAAGCTGGGAATGCTAGAATGACTGAATCATGGGGAAAGAAGGGAGATGTCGCTCTGGACAACCTGATCCGGAAAGGCACTGCGACGCTCTGAGGGTAGAATGCTGGCCAAAGCAAGTGTCCTATTCGCAAACCACACGGTACCGCTTGCCGGTCTCGCTGATGTTCTTGCAGACAAGCGGCTTGTGTGGGTCGGAAGAGGACAGCGGAGGACTTGCGGCCCGCGATGCACGTCTGTTTGATGGCTTGCGACTTGCCGTACGGCTCGGTTCGAGCCTCTCCGGCTCCTGTGGCGCAACCGGTAACACGCTGGTTTCGGTCTGTGGCTGCTGCAGGCGTGGCGGCTCTTTGTCAAAGAATCGCCTGGCATCAAGCGATCTCGGAATAATCACCGTACCATCATCGCTGTGCGCGCAGCCGCTGCCCAACAGTAAGGCCAGCCCCAGGAAAAAAGGCAGAATCCGTTCAAACATAAGCATACCCTTGGCGGGCGTATACCCCGGCTTGCGGGTCGCCGACAACCGGCGCAAGGGCACGAAGAAAGGGCGGCATTGCTTGCCGCCCTTTCGAAATTGTCGAGATGCGTGGACCTTTAAAAGCCCATACCGCCCATGCCGCCGCCGCCCATGCCGCCAGGCATGCCGCCGCCAGCCGCTTCCTTCTTCGGAGCTTCGGCGATCATGGCGTCGGTGGTGACCAGCAGGCCGGCGACCGAGGCCGCGTCCTGGAGAGCGGTACGAACGACCTTGACCGGATCGACGATACCCATGGCGATCATGTCGCCATATTCGCCGGTCTGGGCGTTGTAGCCGAAGGTCGCGCCCTTGTTCTCAAGGATCTTGCCGGCAACGATCGAAGCTTCCGCACCGGCGTTGGCCGCGATCTGGCGGGCCGGAGCCTGCAGCGCACGACGAACGATGTTGATGCCGGCGGTCTGGTCGGAGTTGGCGCCGGTTGCCTTGATGCTCAGCGAAGCGCGCAGCAGGGCGACGCCGCCGCCGGGAACGATGCCTTCTTCGACGGCCGCACGGGTCGCGTTGAGGGCGTCATCGACGCGGTCCTTCTTTTCCTTGACTTCGACTTCCGTCGCACCGCCGACGCGGATCACCGCAACGCCGCCCGCGAGCTTCGCGAGACGTTCCTGCAGCTTCTCCTTGTCGTAGTCCGAAGTGGTCTCTTCGATCTGCTGCTTGATCTGGGCAACGCGGCCCTGGATCT
>NZ_JAMYKV010000054.1:0-39039 GCF_040317535.1 Mesorhizobium sp. M1409 | reverse complement strand
AGAGAGAAGACGGACAAACCCCGTTTTACGGGGCATGCACATGCGGCATTTCGATTCACTCAAAACTTTCCCCGGACAGCCCTGCCCCTTGCGGGGGAGATGCCCGGCAGGGCAGAGGGGGGTGTGAAGGGACGCGATTCAAAGATGTCGAGCGCTGTGCAAATATCGCAGCAAGAAGGCGGCCACATCTATCATGCCTCAACTCCGCCCGTTCACCAGATCGCCCACGATGTCGTATTTGCCCGAAATACGCATCTTGTAGACCTCGTAATTCTCCATCACGCGCTGGACGTAACTTCTTGTTTCCGTGTAGGGAATCCGCTCGATCCAGTCGACGACCGCGTCGATGTCCTTGCCGCGTGGGTCACCGTATCTGGTCACCCACTGGCTGGCCCGGTTGGGGCCGGCATTGTAGCCGGCGAAGGTCAGTACGTAGGAGCCGTTGAAGCGATCGAGCTGTTCGCCGAGGAAGGCGGAACCAAGCGTCGCGTTGTAACCGGCGTCGGTGGTCAGCCGTGTCTGCGAAAACTGCAGCCCTGCCTTCTTCGCCAATTGCTTGGCGGTGCCCGGCATCAGCTGCAGCAGCCCGCGCGCGCCTGCGCTGGACACGGCGCCGATGTTGAACTCGCTTTCCTGGCGGGCGATCGCATAGGCCAGCGCCTTGCCCGAGCCGGAAATGTCGGCCGAATCAGGAATGACGCCGAGCGGATGCGACAGCGCGCCGACATCGATGCCACGCGCGCCGGCGATCTTGCCGATTTTCAGCGCCATGAAATGGTTGCCCTGCTTTTCCGCCAGGACAGCCAGCAGCGCCAGCTCGCCCGGACTGGTCAACTGTCCGGCAAGATCGCGATAAAGCGTCTCGGCATAGCGGTCGTAGCCCGCTTCTTGCAGCCGCTTGATGGCGCTGACGGCCTCGCGGCCGGCAAAATTCTGCCGGTCGGCGGCACTTGGCGAGGGATAGACGATGTTCAGCGCCTGCCGGCCGACCCGCTCGGCGGCAAGCTGGCCATAAAATGTCGTGCCGTAGGCAGCGGCGCGTGCAAAATAGTCTTTCGCGTTGCCCGGGCCGCCGACTTCCGCCGCACGGCCAAGCCAGTAATACGCGCGCGACAGCGTCATCGGCCCTTGGGCAAGGTCGGCGATGCGCGCGAAATGCGTTGCGGCAAGCTTGGGGTCGTTCAGGCCGCGCAGCGCGTACCAGCCGGCATGGAATTCAGCATCTGCGGCATTGGTGGCACTTTCGGCGGCGTGTGTGGCGACGATCCGGTAGGCCGTCTTCATGTCGCCCTGGTCGACCAGTTCGCGCGACAGCACTCGGCGCTCGACCCACCAGGCATCCGGATCGACCAGAGCTTCGCGGTCGGTCGGTACCTGCATCACAATGGCCGCGGCGCCGGTAAAATCCTCTTGCCTGCGCAGATATTCGGCTTGCGCGAAGAAATATCCAGCCGAACGTTGTGCCGCCGGCACCGCTTTCAGCAGCTTGGCGGTGTTCTTGTCGCCTTTGTCGGCCGCTGCCCAGGCGTCCGCAAGCTGCTGGGCACCGGCGAGGCCGGCAACACGCAGCGCGGAATTCGCGCGGTCGGCATAGAACATGTGCTCCATGCGAAAACGGTGGTCGGCGGTGGGGATCAGGCCGCCGAACTCCTTGATCAGCGCCGTCTCGTCCTTGGCCTCCAGGATCGCGGTGCGCCAGAATGGCGACAGCACCGAACGCGCAGCCTTGACGTTGCCCGACGCCACATAGGCGCGGGCAAGCACCGTCACGCCTTCGAATGTCTGCGGCTGGCTGCCGTCGAATGCCGCAACGACGATGTCGGAGGCAGGGTTCTCGCGATAGAGCGCGCGCTCGCTGTTCTTGCGCAGCGCGACCGTGCCCGGCCAGTTGGGCAGCATTTTCGCCGCGGCGGCAATGTCGCCGCTCGGAACCTTGTCGCCGCCATAAAGCGCTATCGCCCAGGCAAGGATATGCTGGTCGAGCGAATGAGCGGGAAGGGCATCGCGCACCGCACGGGCGCCGGGACTATCGCCGGCCGCCAGCGCGTCCAGCCCGCTCTTCAACAGGGCGACGCCGGGTGAGGCATCTTCTTGCGCTTTGTCCCGTAGGCCGGGCATCGGAATGGCCGAGCCCGGCATCGGAATGGCCGAGCCTGGCAACGGAATGGCCGAAGTGACCCGCACATCCACGCTACCGCCGATCGCCATGCCCGGCATCAGCGCGAGCGTGGCGCCAAGCAGCGCGAAGAGGTGAGGCCGACTGCCCGGCATGATCTTTACGTCTTTCCTTGTCCTGGCATATTACCGCAGGCCGAGAAGCTCGAAGCCTAAACTTAGGTCGTGAAGAGCCCGTAAACAAAGAGTTAGCGAGGCCGTTCGAATTGCGCTTGCTGGCACCATGGCAATGCTTGCCGCGCAACAATGTCGAGACTATGGTGCGCCGCTTCGCTTTCGGCTAGAAGGCGCGCAAGACAAAACACCGATGCATGTCGCCCAAAAACTGGATACCGGTTTTGGGACGATGGCCTGCATAAACAAAGAAGTCCCAAGGAGTTGGACGACATGCTGAGAGGCTCGCTTACCGCGCTCGTGACACCGTTCGAAAAGAGCGGGCGTTTCGACGAGAAAGCCTTTCGCGCGTTCGTCGAATGGCAACTCGCGGAGGGCACGACAGGACTGGTTCCCGTGGGCACGACCGGCGAGTCGCCGACGCTGTCGCATGACGAGCATCGCCAAGTGGTCAAGGTGTGCATCGAGGTTGCCAAGGGACGCGTTCCGGTCGTTGCCGGCGCCGGTTCCAACAACACCGAGGAAGCCGTTGGCCTGGTGCAATATGCCGAGAAGGCCGGCGCCGATGCCGCCCTGGTCGTCACGCCCTATTATAACAGGCCGACACAACGCGGCTTGTACGAGCACTTCGCGGCTGTCGCCAGGGCGACCAAGCTGCCGATCATCATCTACAACATCCCGCCGCGCTCGGTGATCGACATGATGCCCGAGACGATGGGCCGGCTCGCGCACGACTTCAAGAACATTGTCGGCGTCAAGGATGCGACCGGCAAGGTCGAACGGGTCTCCGAGCAGCGCGCGACATGCGGCAAGGATTTCATCCAGCTTTCGGGCGAGGATGCTTCGGCGCTTGGTTTCAATGCGCATGGCGGCGTCGGCTGCATCTCGGTGACCTCGAATGTCGCACCACGGCTGTGTGCAGAATTCCAGGAGGCGACCCTGTCCGGCGACAGCACCAAGGCGCTGGACTTGCAGGATCGTCTGCTGCCGCTGCACAAGGCGATCTTCATCGAGCCCGGCGTTTCCGGCGCCAAATATGCGCTGTCGCAACTGGGCAAGGTCGAGAATGTGCTGCGCTCGCCGCTGGTCACGGTCGAACAGTCGACCGCCGAGAAGATCGACGCGGCCATGAAGCACGCCGGCTTGATTAATTAGCGATGAGGCGCCACCTCTCCACATCATGAATCAAGTCAGAAAAGCCGATCCCAACAACAAGACCGTTTCGGAAAACCGCAAGGCGCGGTTTTCCTACGAGGTGCTCGACACGGTCGAGGCCGGTCTGGTGCTGACCGGCACCGAGGTCAAGTCGCTGCGCCAGGGTCAGGCCAACATCCAGGACAGCTATGCCTCGGTCGAGGGCGGCGAGATCTGGCTGATCAATTCCTATCTGCCGGAATATCTGCAGGCCAACCGGTTCAACCACGAGCCGCGCCGGCGCCGCAAGCTGCTGCTCAACAAGCGCGAAATGGCGAAACTGTCGCAAAGCGTCGACCGCGAAGGCATGACGCTGGTGCCGCTAAAAATCTATTTCAACGATCAGGGCCGCGCCAAGCTGCTGCTCGCCGTCGGTCGCGGCAAGAAGCTGCACGACAAGCGCGAATCCGAGAAGCAGCGCGACTGGTCGCGCGAGAAGGGTCGGCTCTTAAAAGAGCGTGGATAGGTAAAACAGCGTAGGTAGGCTGGGGCCATTCGTTTGAAGAACCGGATTGTCCTCTTTGGTTTGGCCAGCCTGGTCTTGGTGTGTTTCGTCGCGGCAGGCGGCTATCTCTATTTCCGCACATTCTCGCCGGACCGCGATAAATATCCGGTCAGGGGCATCGACGTCTCCCATCATCAGGGCTGGATCGATTGGCGGCGTGTTGCCGCCGACGATGTCGCTTTCGCTGTCATCAAGGCAACCGAAGGCGGCGATCATGTCGACGATGCCTTCGCGAGGAATCTGGAAGAGGCCCGCGCGGCCGGTCTCGCCGTCGGCGCCTATCACTTCTTCACCTTCTGCCGGCCAGGTGCCGACCAGGCGAAGAATTTCATCTCGGTGGTACCGCACGATCGGCCCTTGCTGCCGCCGGTTGTCGACATCGAGTTCGGCGGCAACTGTCCGCAGCGGCCAACGCCCGAGCAGCTGAGCGCCGAACTGGCCGCGTTCCTCGCTCCAGTCGAGGCGGCGTTCGGCAAGCCCGCGATTGTCTATCTGACCGATGAGGCAGCGGAAGCTTATGCCGGGCGCATCGCTGCCCGTCCGCTCTGGCTTCGCTCATTGCTCCTGGAGCCGGACCGCGGCGACTGGGTCTACTGGCAGTACCACAACAGGGGCCGCGTCGACGGCATCAACGGCGATGTCGACCTGAATGTGCTGCAGGGCGGGCCGGCGGTGTTGAATGCGCTGTCTGCGCCGCCACGCTGACAAGTCTGCCGACACCCAACTTTGTTCCCGCAGAAACATCCTCTATTTCTGCAAAAACATCGCTATCTCGCTGAATACCCCGACGAACATCGCTTCGGTCAGCACGCCGGTATTGGTGTTGTAGCGTGAGCAGTGATAGCTCGAAAACAGCGTGATGCCCCCGGCCGGCAACTGTCCGCCATGCTTGAACGGGTAGGCGGCGACGCGCCCGCCGAGCGCCCGTACGGTCGACTGGTGCGCGATCGATCCCAGTGCCAGCACGGCGCGCAGGTTGGGAAACCGGGCGATCGTCGGCACCAGGAATGTCCGGCACGTGGCAATCTCGGCGCCTACAGGTTTGTTTTCCGGCGGCACGCAGCGCACCGCGTTGGTGATCGCCGTGCCGATCAGCTCCAGCCCGTCATCTGGCCGCGCCTTGAACTCGCCGCGCGCAAAACCGTGCGAAATCAGCGTCGAGTAGAGCAGGTCGCCGGCAAAGTCGCCGGTGAAGGGACGCCCTGTGCGGTTGGCGCCGCGCAGGCCGGGCGCCAACCCGACGATCAAAAGCTGGACGGCATCGTCGCCCTCCGGCGGCAAAAAAGTCGGCACCGGCGCGTTGAACCAGGATGGTTCGCGTTGCCGCCACTCGGCGATGAAATCATGCAGCCGCGGGCAGAGCGGGCAATCGCGGCCGGGTTCGGAGGCGGAAAGGGCGGTCAAGACGACCGGCCTCAGTAGTCGTCCTCATCGACTTCGGCCGGCTCGGGCCGGCGCACCGGCCGCTCGGACGGATCGCGGCCGACCTCGTTCTTCAGCGTTGTCAGGTCGATGAAATGGTCGGCCTGACGGCGCAGATCGTCGGAGATCATCGGCGGCTGCGAGGCCATGGTCGAGACGATCGACACCTTGCGGCCGCGCCGCTGCAGCGCCTCGACCAGCGTGCGGAAGTCGCCGTCGCCGGAAAAGATGACGTAGTGGTCGACGACATCGGCAAGTTCCAGCGCATCGACCGTGAGCTCGATGTCCATATTGCCCTTGATCTTGCGGCGGCCGGTCGAGTCGGTGAATTCCTTGGCTGGCTTGGTGACCACCTTGTAGCCGTTATAGTCGAGCCAGTCGATCAGCGGACGGATCGAGGAGTATTCCTGATCCTCGACCAGCGCCGTGTAATAATAGGCGCGCAGCAGATAGCCACGCTTCTGGAAGCTCGCCAGAAGCTTGCGGTAGTCGATGTCGAAGCCGAGCGCGCGCGACGTCGCATAGAGATTGGCGCCGTCGATGAATAGGGCGATTTTTTCACGAGGGTCGAACATGGAAAATTATTCCTTCTCGAAATAAACGGCCGTCTAAACGAAATGCGATAGCGACGTTCGGTCAGGCTCATAATAAACCGGCTGACCTCTACGCTATCCGAGATAGCGCCAGTTTCGCGGCAATCCAAGGGCGTGTTGCGGCGTTGCAAGCAATTGTGATCGGGACGCCGAACGCATAAGTACAGACAGGTTTTGCCAAATCGGCTGTTCGAACCAAGGATTGAGCGCCCTGCAGCCCCGCCATTGCCATGATGCTTGTATTTTGGCGACGTTCGGGTTATGGACCGCGCCTGTTTTCCATCAAATCCATCGCATGAAAGGGGCATCCATGGCCCGCGTAACCGTTGAAGATTGCATCGACAAGGTCGACAACCGCTTCGAGCTGGTGCTCTTGGCCGGCCACCGCGCCCGGCAGATCAGCCAGGGCGCGCCGATCACCGTGCCGCGTGACAACGACAAGAACCCGGTCGTGGCGCTGCGCGAGATCGCCGATGAAACGTTGTCGCCCGACGACCTCAAGGAAGATCTGATCCATTCGCTGCAGAAGCATGTCGAGGTCGACGAGCCCGAGGCCGACGGCGAGGCGATTGCCGATCAGACCGGCGCCGCCGTTGCGGCCACCGACGCCGATGACACCGAGGAGAACATCACCTTCGACCGGATGACCGAGGAAGACCTCCTGGCCGGCATCGAGGGTCTGGTGCCGCCGGAAAAGAGCGACGACTACTAAGCGATCTCGGGTCCGGAGGTCGCTGGAACAATCTTCAGCACTTCCGTATCGGCAGTTTCGTGGCTATCTAGTACCAACTGTCACAAATACCAGATGCAGTTTGGGCCGCGCTTGGCATAATGCATGAATCTGGTATTTGCGACAGTTGGTACCGGACATGCGCCGTACAGCCGTGCGGCGCATGATTCATTTCACCGCTGCGAGATTCCGCCCATGATGCGTCAGTATGAGCTTGTCGAGCGCGTCCAGCGCTACAAGCCTGACGTCAACGAGGCGTTGCTCAACAAGGCCTACGTCTATGCCATGCAGAAGCATGGCCACCAGAAACGCGCTTCCGGCGATCCCTATTTCTCGCATCCGCTCGAAGTCGCCGCCATCCTCACCGAAATGCACATGGACGAGGCGACGATCGCGGTCGCCCTGCTGCACGATACGATCGAGGACACCACGGCGACGCGGGCCGAAATCGACGAGTTGTTCGGGCCCGAAATGGGCAAGCTGGTCGAGGGGCTGACCAAGCTGAAGAAGCTCGACCTCGTGTCGAAGAAGGCCGAGCAGGCGGAAAACCTGCGCAAGCTTCTGCTGGCGATTTCGGAAGACGTCCGCGTGCTTCTGGTCAAGCTCGCCGACCGCCTGCACAACATGCGAACCCTCGACCATATGCCGGAGGCCAAGCGCCTGCGCATCGCCGAGGAGACGATGGACATCTATGCGCCGCTGGCCGGGCGCATGGGCATGCAAGGCATGCGCGAAGAGCTGGAGGAGATCGCCTTCCGCTTCATCAATCCGGAGGCCTATCGCGCCGTCACCGCCCGGCTCGCCGAAATCTTCGAGCGCAACAAGGATGTGCTGTCCGAGATCGAGAAGGCGCTGTCGGCGCTGTTCGAGAAGCATGCGATCAATGCCAGCGTGAAAAGCCGCCAGAAGAAGCCGTGGTCGGTATTCCGGAAGATGGAGGCCAAGGCGCTGTCCTTCGAGCAGCTGTCCGACATTTTCGGCTTCCGCGTCGTCGTCGACACCATCGAGGACTGCTACCGGGCGCTTGGCGCCATCCACACCACATGGTCGATGGTTCCGGGTCGCTTCAAGGATTACATCTCGACGCCGAAGCAGAATGACTACCGATCGATCCACACCACGATCGTCGGGCCGTCGCGTCAGCGCGTCGAGCTGCAGATCCGCACCCGAGAGATGAACAAGATTGCCGAATACGGCGTCGCCGCCCATTCGATCTACAAGGATACCGGCGGCAAGACGAACGGTGCCGCCCATGCGATCTCGAAAGAGACCAACGCCTACGCCTGGCTGCGGCGCACCATCGAGCAGCTTGCCGAGGGTGACAATCCCGAGGACTTCCTCGAAAACACCAAGCTGGAGCTGTTCCAGGACCAGGTGTTCTGCTTCACACCCAAAGGCATGCTGATTGCGCTGCCGCGCGGCGCGACGCCGATCGACTTTGCCTATGCGGTGCACACCGATGTGGGCGACACCTGCGTCGGTGCCAAGGTCAACGGCCGCATCATGCCGCTGATGACGGAACTGAAAAACGGCGACGAGGTCGAGATCATCCGCTCCAAGGCACAGGTGCCGCCGGCGGCGTGGGAATCGGTCGTCGTCACCGGCAAGGCGCGCTCGGCGATCCGCCGTGCCACCAAGAACGCCATCCGCAAGCAATATTCGGGTCTCGGCATCCGCATTCTGGAACGCGCCTTCGAACGCGCCGGCAAGACTTTCACCAAGGAGAGCCTGAAGCAGGTGCTGCACCGGCTGGCGCGCAAGGACATCGAGGATGTGCTGGCCTCGGTCGGGCGTGGCGAGCTTGCCTCCGCCGACGTCATGAAGGCGGTATTCCCGGACTACAAGGATGAGCGCGTCACCACGGCCGCACCCAAGCCGCGCGAGGAGGGCTGGTCGAAGATCCGCAATGCCGCCGGCATGCTGTTCCAGATTCCGGGCCGCGCCGCGCGCAAGGACAAGGACCAGCCACGTGATGGCGCCGTGCCGATCCGCGGCGTGCGCGGCGACCTGCCGGTGCGTTTCGCGCCGGAAGGCGCGGTGCCTGGCGACCGCATCGTCGGCATCGTCCAGCCGGGCACCGGCATCACCATCTATCCGATCCAGTCGCCGGCGCTGCAGGCCTTCGACGACCAGCCCGAGCGCTGGATCGACGTGCGCTGGGACATTGACGAGCGCACCAAGGAGCGCTTTCCGGCGCGCGTCTCGGTCACCGCCATCAACGCGCCGGGTTCGCTGGCCGATATCGCCCAGGTGGTTGCGTCGAACGACGCCAACATCCACACGCTGTCGATGGTGCGCACCGCGCCCGACTTCACCGAAATGCTGATCGATCTCGAAGTCTGGGATCTGAAGCACCTCAACCGGCTGCTGTCGCAGCTCAAGGACAATTCGAGCGTCAGCGATGCACGGCGTGTGAACGGGTGAATAGTGAATAGTGAATAGTGAATAGTGAATAGTGAATAGTGAATAGTGAATAGTGAATAGTGAAAGAAGGTGCTCACTGCCACCATTCACCATTCACCATTCACCACGGAGCAAACAATGAACACTGATGAAGTGCTGGGAATTTTCCGCGAGGCCGGTGCTGTTCTGGAAGGGCATTTCATTTTGACCTCGGGCCTGCGCAGTCCGATCTTCCTACAGAAGGCGCGCGTGTTCATGCACGCCGACAAGACCGAGCTTCTGTGCAAGGCGCTGGCCGAGAAGATCCGCGCTGGCGTGCCCGGCAAGATCGACTACGTCGTCGGCCCGGCGATCGGCGGGCTGATCCCGGCATACGAGACGTCGCGCCATCTCGGCGTGCCGGCGATCTGGGTCGAGCGGGAAGGGGGCGAGTTCCGCCTGCGCCGTTTCGAGATCGCCAGAGGTTCGCGTGTCGTCATCGTTGAGGACATCGTCACCACGGGCCTGTCGATCCGCGAGACCATCGAGTGCCTGCGCGAGCTTGGCGCCGAAGTGGTTGCCGCAGCCTGCATCATCGACCGTTCGGCCGGCAAGACGGACGTCGGCGTGCCGCTGATCGCACTCGCCGAATACGAGGTTCCGGCCTATCCGGCCGACCGGCTGCCGCCGGAGCTGGCCGCCATCCCGCCGATCAAGCCCGGCAGCCGCAACATCTGACCATCCATGTCGCCCAGAAGTGTGCAGCGGTTTTGGAGTAACGACATGCATGAAAGCAATTGGATATGATCGCCGGCATCGATCATTTCGTGCTGACGGTGGCTTCGCTTGAAGTGACCTGTGATTTTTATCAGAGCGTACTGGGCTTTGAACGCATCGACACGCCGGGCCGGCCGACGGCGTTGGCTTTTGGCACCCAGAAGATCAATGTGCATGAGGTCGGCCGCACCTTCGAGCCGAAGGCCAAGGCGCCGACGCCGGGCTCGGGGGACTTCTGCCTGATCGCCGACCGGCCGCTGGCCGAAGTCAGCACCCGTCTTGCGGCCAATGGTGTGGTGGTGGAACTCGGTCCGGTCGAACGTGTCGGGGCCCGAGGACCGATGATGTCGGTCTATTTCCGCGACCCGGACGGCAACCTGGTCGAGGTCAGCGAATACCTGCCGTAGCCGCCGGCGACGCTGCGCCTTTCGGAGATCCGACCGCCGGTTCCTTAAATTCGCCGCGATTGTCCAATGTTCGAAGCAAGAACTGCCATCGCGAAGGCGGCAACAAGCGCGCACCGCACGGACGGTGTTTGGTTGTTCTCCCGCCAGCGCGTCGCTATATCAAGGTTGCGATTGCCATAGGGTGATCGTCAAGCGCAATATGTGGCTGTCACGTCCGGCTGAAAGTGCCGGCACGGAAGCTGTGGAACGGGAACAGAGTGCTTTTTCGACGCCGCAAGCCTGATGGCCTTTTCGAGCGGGTGCGCACCTACCTTTGGCCGCGCCGCTCGTTTTCGCGCTCGCTCCAGTATTTTTCCAAACGCATCCTGCGGCTGAAGGCCACACCGCACGCGGTGGCGGCCGGCGTCGCTGCCGGCGTCTTCGCTTCGTTCTTTCCCGTCGGCTTCCATTTCATCATCGCCGCCGTCCTGTGCTGGGTGATTGCCGGCAATCTGGTCGCGGCGGCACTCGGCGCGGTGTTCTTCGGTAATCCGTTGACATTTCCTCTGCTGTGGGGCGCCTCCTGGCAAACAGGCAAGCTCATCCTGCATGACCGCCTGCCGCGGCACGGGCCGCCGGCGCATTTGGGCGAGATGCTGCACAACCTGTCCTTTGCGCAATTGTGGAAACCTATCCTTGAGCCGATGCTGATCGGCGCGGTTCCGCTCGGGCTGGTGTTCGGACTGCTGTTCTATGGCATCACGCGCTGGGGCATGAACGCTTTCCGCGAGCAGCGGCGCAAGCGCCTGGCCGAGCGCGCAAGCCGGCATCAGCAATCGTCTCATCCTAGCGCGAGCATCGGTTCCGCCGCACGATGATCATCGGCATCGGCAGCGACCTGATCGATATCAGACGCATCGAGAAGTCGCTGGAACGTCACGGCCAGCGCTTCATCCAGAGAATCTACACCGAGGTCGAACAGGCCCGCTCCGAGAACCGCCGGGCGCGTGCGGCGTCCTACGCCAAGCGCTTCGCCGCCAAGGAGGCCTGCGCCAAGGCGCTGGGCACCGGTCTGGCGCAGGGGGTCTTCTGGCGCGACATGGGTGTCGTCAACCTGCCCAGCGGCGCACCGACCATGGCGCTGACCGGAGGGGCACAGGCGCGGCTGGCCAAAATCCTGCCAAAGGGCCACCGGGCGGCAATCCACCTCACCATCACGGATGATTTCCCGCTCGCACAAGCCTTTGTGATCATAGAGGCGTTGCCCGTCGAAGAAGCGCCACATTGATTGCATCTGACGACCGGCATGACGTTGCCCAGCGCGCGCCGAGACTCTATACCATCCAACGCACAATCGAGGACGACATGAGCGTGGCTGAAAAAACTGTGAAGAAATCCGGCGGGCTTGGCGAGACCGTCAGCGTCATCGTGCAGGCGCTTTTGCTCGCCCTGGTCATCCGCACGCTGTTGTTCCAACCCTTCTCGATCCCATCGGGATCGATGCGGCCGACGCTTCTGGAAGGCGATTATCTGTTCGTCACCAAATGGTCCTACGGCTATTCGCGCTATTCGCTGCCTTTCGGCCCCGACATCTTTTCGGGCCGCATCTGGGGCTCCGAGCCCGAGCGCGGCGATGTGGTGGTGTTCAAGTTCCCGCCGGATCCGTCCGTCGACTACATCAAGCGCGTCATCGGCCTGCCCGGCGACAAGATCCAGGTCAAGGACGGCCAGCTGTTCATCAACGGCGCAGGCGTGCCGCGCGTGAAAACCGGCCAGATCGACAATCCCGACATCACCGAGGAATCGCGCCCTATCGACGTCTATCGCGAGACCTTGCCCAACGGCGTCAGCTACGACACGCTCGACTTGAATTCGAACTCGATCGGCGACAATACGCGCGAATTCGACGTGCCGCCCGGCCACTATTTCATGATGGGTGACAACAGGGACAATTCCGCCGACAGCCGTTTCACCGTCGGCTACGTTCCCGCGGAAAATCTGGTTGGCCGCGCCAATCTTGTTTTCTTCTCGATCGCCGGCAAGGCGAGCCCGCTCGAAATCTGGAAATGGCCGTCGCTGATGCGTGCTTCGCGCCTGTTCCACTTCGTCAATTGATGGCTTTGAAGCGCCCGACAGGCGAAACACTGGCCGGTTTGGTGAAGGCCAAGACCGGCCACGTCTTCAAGGATATCCGCTTGCTTGAGACCGCCTTGACGCATTCCAGTGCGGTCAAGGCGGCTAGCAACAATCAGCGTCTGGAATTCCTTGGCGATCGCGTGCTTGGACTTGTCGTCGCCGATATGCTTTTCGAAAAGTTCCCTGACGCCCCGGAGGGTGAAATCGCGCCGCGCTTCAACGCGCTGGTCGATGCGAAGACATGCTCCGAGATCGGCATCGAAATGCAGCTCGAGGATCTGGTCCGGGCCGACGCTGCCCTGAAGATGCGGTCGCGCGGCTCGGGCGGAAACTATCTGGCGGATGCGGTCGAAGCTCTGATCGCCGCGGTTTACGTCGACGGCGGCATCGAGGCCGCGCGGCGGTTTGTCCTGCGTTATTGGGAACCGCGCTCGCGGACGGTGGTGACAAAGCCGCTCAACCCGAAATCCGATTTGCAGGAATGGATTGCCAAGACCAGCGATGCACGTCCCGAATATGTGATCGAAAGGCGCGAAGGCCCGGACCATCAACCCATCTTCACGGTGTCCTTGCAGGTCCGCGGCTTTGCGCCGATAAGCGGCACCGGCGGCTCGCGCAGGGCCGCCGAAGAAGCGGCGGCTTCGGCGTTTCTTTTGCGCGAAGGCGTCTGGGCCACCGCATCGGCTCAAAAAACGGAAGGTGCGGGGCACTCTAGAGAAGGGAGCGCGGCATGACCGCTACCGAAGAGCCGGCAACGGAAGCTGCCCCCACGCATTCCGGCTTCGTCGCCCTGATCGGCGCGCCCAATGCGGGCAAGTCGACGCTGGTCAACCAGCTGGTCGGAGCCAAGGTGTCGATCGTCACGCACAAGGTGCAGACGACCCGCGCCATCGTGCGTGGCATCGCCACGCATGACAATGCGCAGATCGTTTTCGTCGACACGCCCGGCATCTTCAAGCCGAAGCGGCGGCTCGATACGGCGATGGTGACCACCGCCTGGGGCGGCGCCAAGGACGCCGATATCGTGCTGCTTTTGATCGACGCCGAGCGCGGTATCCGGGGCGACGCGGACGCCATCTTGGAACGGCTGAAGGATGTGCGCCAGCCGATGGTGCTGATCCTCAACAAGGTCGACCGCGTCAAGCACGAGGCGCTGCTGGCCTTGTCCGCGGCGGCGAACGAAAGGGTGCCGTTCAAGCGCACATTCATGGTTTCGGCGCTGACCGGTTCCGGTTGCAAGGACGTGCTCGATTATCTGGCCGAGGCTCTGCCGGCCGGCCCCTGGTATTATCCGGAAGACCAGATCTCGGATCTGCCGATGCGCCAGCTCGCCGCCGAGATCACCCGCGAAAAACTTTATCTCAGGCTGCATCAGGAACTGCCCTATTCCTCGCATATCGAAACCGAGAAATGGGAAGAGAAGCCGGACGGCTCGGTGCGCATCGACCAGACTATCTATGTCGAGCGCGACAGCCAGAAGAAGATCGTGCTCGGCCACAAGGGCGAGACCATCCGCGCCATCGGCCAGGCGGCGCGCATGGAGATAGCCGGTATCCTCGAACAGAAGGTGCACCTGTTCCTGTTCGTCAAGGTGCGCGAGAACTGGGGCGACGACCCCGAACGCTATCGCGAGATGGGGCTCGAGTTTCCGCGCTAAAGCGATCCCGACCCGAAGGTCCACGCAGCGAAAAGCGGGAACCGGTTTTCGGAAAAGACCATGCTCAACAAATCCGCTTCCGGTCCATGGACAGCAGGCTGAACATCGACACAGCGCTTGTCAGCCGACTGGTCGCCACGCAATTTCCCCGCTGGAAGGATCTTGCCGTCAGGCCGGTTGAATTTGGCGGCTGGGACAACAGGACCTTCCATCTTGGCGACGAGATGACCGTGCGGTTGCCGAGCGCCGCGGCCTATTCCCTGCAAGTGGAAAAGGAGCACCGCTGGCTGCCAAGGCTGGCGCCATTGCTGCCGCTGCCGATCCCCGTGCCGCTGGCGATGGGAGTTCCGGCTGAAAACTATCCCTGGCCTTGGTCCATCTACCGTTGGATCGAAGGCGAGACGGCAAAGCGGGAGCGTATCGCCAGCCTGCCGCAATTCGCGACGGATTTGGCCGGGTTCCTGGTTGCCTTGCAGCGTATCGATCCCACTGGCGGACCGGCGCCTGGACAGCACAACTTCTTTCGCGGCGGAGCGCTGACCGTCTATGACAACGAAGCGCGGCAAGCGATTGCTGCCCTCGACGGCAAGATCGATACCGACGCAGCCAGAGCGGTCTGGGAAGCAGCGCTTGCGGCAACATGGCACGGCGCCCCGGTCTGGTTCCACGGCGACGTCAGTTGGGGAAACCTGCTGGTCAGGCAAGGCCGGTTGAGCGCGGTGATCGACTTCGGAACCTCGGGCGTCGGCGATCCCGCCTGCGATCTGGCGATCGCGTGGACGCTTTTCGAAGGCAAAAGCCGGGAATCGTTTCGCGCCGGCCTTCCGGCCGATGAGGCGATGTGGGCGCGCGGTCGTGGCTGGACGCTGTGGAAGGCGTTGATCACCGCCACCGGGCGGATAGACGTCAACCCGGTCGAGGTTGAAAAATCCCGGCATGTGATCGATGAAGTGCTTGCCGATCACGCTCAGCGGGCCTGAGGCGCCGGGGCGATGCGGCCAAAAACCCCGAGCGGTTTCTGAAAGATTTCCGATATCTCCATAGGGCGGCCGATATTGTTCGGCGGCCTCGCCGTTGCGGGTACGATCTGTTTCCATTGGCGCGCAACCAACTCACGTAGATCGTCTTCAGCGCTTGGCCGCTGTCACAATCGGCGACGCGACAGCGCTTTGGGAGTTTCGATCGCCTCGGCAAAATGCCGGCCGGCCTGGCGGGCACTATCGATGCTTTATCACGACGACAGAGCGCGATCATTCAGATGAATGTCATCGTGATGGAGAGCAGCGGCAAGAATCAGTTCGATTTCCATGAAAACGAGGTAGATATTGCGAATTTTGACCACCATGGCAGAAATGTGATGCGTTGAAAGTATACTTAGCCGCGAAAGAATCCTGGTATATATTGAATATATGACGTTGTGCCGATTGTGCCATTCGAAGTGTGCATAAGTGTTATTTGTGCAACACAGCATTATTCTGTTGGTGGAATCGGAGTTATTTCAAAAATCGTCATTGAAGGTAGAAGATCGATGGGTATGTTCGTCACCGAAACGGGGGAGCGGTGCGAGCCTTTTTCAGTGTGGGGGTGAGGCGGGAAAACATTGCCGCCAACCACAAATCCGAAGCCATTTTAAAAATTATGACTGGAGAGGTCAGAAAATGAACATCAAGAGCCTCCTTCTCGGCTCAGCCGCGGCACTGATCGCGGTGTCCGGCGCGCGCGGCGCGGACGCTGTCGTCGTCGCCGAACCGGAACCCGCCGAATACGTCAAGATCTGCGACGTCTACGGCGCCGGCTACTTCTACATTCCGGGCACCGAGACCTGCCTGCGCATCGGCGGCTACATCCGCTATGACGCCAGCTTCGGCGACGGTAATCGCGTGCTGGACGGCACCAAAGCCATCGATTCCCAGGATGGCGGCATCAACGACACCTGGAACAAGAACGCGCGCTTCACGCTGAAGACCTGGACGGGCCAGGAAACCGAACTCGGCACGTTGAAGACCTACACCGAGACGCGCTTCAACTTCGGTAGCGTTACCACGGCCAAGGGCGCCGATGGTTTCCCGATCGACAGCGAGGCCGGCAACAAGGCCGCCGATCTGCATTTCGCCTGGATCCAGCTTGGCGGGCTGCGCGTCGGTAAGGACGAAACGGCCTATGACTCCTTCATCGGCTATGCCGGCAACGTCGTCCAGGATACGATCATTCCCTACGGCCTCAAGGACACCAACCTGATCAGCTACTACTTCGATGCAGGCAACGGCTTCTCGGCGGTGGCCTCACTCGAAGAAGGTTCGGGCGCCGATACCATCGACAGCTACGTTCCGCATATCGTGGGCGGTGTGAAGTACAAGGGCGACTGGGGTGCGATCACCGCGGTCGGCGCTTACAACAGCAACTGGGAAGAATGGGCCGGCAAGGCTCGCCTCGACATCAAGGCGACCTCGGACCTGACCCTGTTCGCCATGGTGGGCTACGGGACCGACGACAACAAGGCGACGAACTTCTACAAGCCATGGACCGGCAACTTCGCCGTCTGGGGCGGCGGTACCTACACCGTCAACAAGAAGGTCCAGCTCAACGCCCAGGTCTCCTACACGGACTTCCAGGACTTCGCGGTTGCCGCGAACGTCGCCTACACCATCGTCCCCGGCTACACGATCACGGCCGAAGTCGATTACTTCAAGAATTTCGACGACAAGTTCGAGGATGGCGTCGGCGGCATCGTTCGCTTCCAGCGCTCGTTCTAACGCATCGACCGACCTTACCAGACCGCCCGCGGCACATCGCTGCGGGCGGCTTTTTGTATGCTGACGTGAGATATCGACCTGCCGGGCACCAAACCCAACCCTTGATTTCGCCACCCAACCGGTGAAATGCTCCAAGCATGGAATGGCGCGACGAGGGAATCATTCTCGGCACCCGCAAGCATGGCGAAACCAGCGCCATTCTCGAGGTGATGACGCGTGCGCATGGCCGTCATCTAGGCCTCGTTCGTGGCGGCCGTTCGCGCAAGCGGCAGCCTGTGCTCCAGCCGGGCAATCGCGTCGATCTGTTGTGGCGGGCGCGGCTTGACGAGCATCTCGGCACGTTCCAGGCCGAGGCGATCGAGATGAACGCGGCCCGCCTGATGGACAGCGCCGTCGCCGTCTATGGGCTGCAGACCATGGCCGCGCATCTGCGGCTGTTGCCCGAGCGCGACGCGCATGAGGGTCTCTACGAAACGCTTGCCGTGATGATCGTCCATCTCGACGATGCCGATGCCGCCGGCGAACTGGTGGCGCGCTTCGAGCTTCTCGTGCTGGGCGAACTCGGCTTTGGCCTCGATCTCAGTCAATGCGCCGCAACCGGCACGCGGCAGGACCTAGCCTATGTCTCGCCAAAATCGGGTCGCGCGGTATCGCGTGAAGCAGGCGCACCATGGCGCGACAAGATGCTGGTTCTGCCGGCCTTCCTGCAGCGCGGCTCCGGCCTGCGCGCGGATGCGGCGGCGGTCGAGGACGCCTTCCGGCTGACCGGTTTCTTCTTCACCCGCCATGTCTATGAACCGCGCGGCATCGAGCCGCCCGACGCCCGCGCCGGCTTCCTCGCCGCATTGCGCAAGCATCACGCGCGCGACAAGACCATAGCCGGCGAGGATGCGGCCAGAGAAAACATCACATGAGCGAGGTCGAGCTTTATCCGGGCCGGGTCTCGCCGCTCGGCCTCGGCACCGTTCCGCATGCCGACATCCTGAAATATACCGGCTTGGAATTGCTGCAGCGCATCGTCGACGGCAAGTACCCGGCGCCGCCAATCTCCTTCCAGCTCAGCTTCGCACTGACCGAAGTGTCGGAAGGCCGTGCGGTATTCCGCGGCGTGCCCAACGAGCGCCACCTCAACCCGCTGGGCAGCGTGCATGGCGGCTGGGCGGCCACGCTGCTCGATTCGGCACTGGCCTGCGCCGTGCAGACGCTGCTCGAAAAGGGCGAGGCCTATACGACGGCGGAGTTCAAGGTGAATTTGACGCGGCCCATCACGCCGAAGACCGGCGAGGTGGTCTGCGAGGGCAAGGTCGTCCACAAAGGCCGCACGTTGGCCGTGTCGGAAGCGACGCTGAAGGATGCCGGCGGCAAGCTGCTGGCTTTCGGCACCGAAACATGCTCGATCTTTCCGGCCGCCAATCTGGCGGCGCGTTGAGTTTGTGGCCGTTTGGCCGCCGCATTTGAGTGTCAGTGAGACTGAACGTCAGTGAAAACTGGCCTGGTTTGGGGGAACCGCCATGTTTGAAAGCCTGATCGGCCTTGTCGCCATCATCGCCTTGTTCGTCATCATTTCGCGTCAGCAGAGCCGCATTGGCCTTGTCGAGCGCGAGCTTGGCGCGCTGCGCAGCCTGGTCCTTTCCGGCGCCGTGCCGCCCGTGGCCAAGCCGTCCGAACAGGCGGCGCCCGATGGCGCGCCCGCCGATGTGGCTCCGGCCGCGGCAGTCGCGGCCGGCATTCCCTCGCCAGCGATAAGCGAACCGGGCGCCGCACAGGCGCCAGCTACAGAAGCGGAAGCCCCGATAAGTGAGGTCGTGTCCGGGCCATGGGCGCCAAGCGAGGCGGCACCGAAGGCAGCGGAACCTGCGGAGCCAACCGCTCCGGCGAAAGCCGCCCGCCAGTCGGATGTCGAAACGGCACTAGGCACCCGCTGGGCGGTCTGGGTCGGCGGCATCGCGCTGGCGCTGGGCGGCCTGTTCCTGATCCGCTACACCATAGAGGCCGGTATTTTCGGCCCCGGCGTACGGCTGACCATGGCCGCGGTACTCGGCTTGGTGCTGGTCGCCGGCGGCGAATTCATCCGCCGCACCGGCTTCAAAGTGCCGGTGCAAGGCGCTGCCGGCGCCTACATTCCAGCGATCCTGACGGCTGCCGGTGCCTTCATCCTGTTCGGCACCGTCTATGCCGCGCATGGCATTTACGGCTTCATCGGCCCGGCACTCGCCTTCACGCTGCTCGGCGCCATCGGCGTGGCGACGATCGCGGCAGCCCTGGTCCATGGCCAGGCGCTGGCCGGCATCGGCCTCGTCGGCGCCATGGTGACGCCGGTGCTGATCGCCTCGCAGGCGCCCAACCCCTGGGCGCTGTTCGGCTACCTCGCGATCGTGCTCGCCGCCACCGGCGTCATCGCCCGCATGCGTGACTGGAAGGCGCTGATGGCGGCGGCCTTTTTCGGCACCGGTGTCTGGACCATCCTTTACATGACCGATGCGCCGGGGGCGAACCTCTCCGCCATCCTGTTCATCGACGCGGTCACGCTGGCCGTGCTCGCCCTTGTCTGGCTCGCCCGCCGTGGCGATGAAACCGGGCCAGCCACGGTTTTCGACTGGCCGTCCATCGTGCCTGGCCTGCTCGTCGCATTCTCGGCGCTGGGCCTGTCGGTCGACCCCGCCTTTGCCGCCGCCGGCTATGCCTTGCAGGGCGCGGTGGTGATCGCCGCAATGGTGGCCGTCGCGCTCTATCTCCCGCTGGCGTTGCCGCTGCTTTATGCTGCCGGACTGGTCACGGTGCTGATCTATCTCGGCATCATCCCGCCAACATCGATCGTTTCCGACCTTTCGGGCGGAGCGCTGGGCGTCGATGGGCTGCCTGTGGCCACGTCCAATGCGCTGACAGTGCGCATCGGCATCGCACTTGGCCTGGTCTTCATCGGCGCCGGCTTCTGGGCCGCGCGCAGATTCGCCCCCGGGACGCAGATCCGCGCCGCCTCATGGGCGGCATGGGGCGTCATCGTTCCGCTGGTCATCCTGCTGGCGCTCTGGTTCACCTTCGGCAATCTCGACCGCGACTTTGTCTATGCCGCCGTCGCAGCCCTGCTGGTCGTCGTTTTCGCCGCCGGCGGCGAGTGGATCGCACGGGCCGAAGGGCCGCCGCTCACGGGCGGTATCGCGGTGTCGTTTGCCTTGGGCGGCGCGGCCATCGCCGGCCTGCTGCTGCTGCATATGGCTTTCGATTCCGGCTGGACCACCCTCCTGCTCGGTGCGGCGGCCATCGTGCCGGCGCTAGCCACGCGCTGGCGCTCCTATCCGGTGCTAGGCTGGATTTCGGTTGGTGCGGTGATCGCGGTGCTTGGCCGCGTCGCCTTTGACCCGACCATCGTCGGCGCCGAGTTTCTGTCGACGACACCGGTGTTCAATTGGCTGCTGCCGGGCTATGGCGTGCCGGCGCTCGCCTTCGGCTTTGCCGCCTGGCAGCTCGCGCGCACCACCCCCACACTACCAAGGGCTGGCAATGGCCGGCCGCGCCTCGCCATGGAAGCGGCGGCGGCGCTGTTTGCGCTGCTCACGCTCGCCATGCTGGTGCGCCATGCCATGCATGGCGGCGTCATCGACACGGGTGCTATGACGCTGGCCGAACAGGCGATCTACACGCTGATCGCCATCGGCGCTGGCGCCATCCTGGTCGCCATCGACATGCGCTCGCCAAGCTCGGTGCTGCGCTATGGTTCGATGGCCGCCGGTGTGGCCTCGGTCGTTTTCATCGTCATTCAGCACTTCGTGGTGCTGAATCCGTTGTTGTCAGACGAATCGACCGGCCGGATCCCGGTGTTCAACCTGTTGTTCCTCGCCTATCTCTTGCCGGCCATCGCTGCCGGCGGGCTAGCGCTCTATGCCAGGGACAAGCGGCCGAAATGGTATGCGCAGATGCTGGCCGTGGTGGCGGCCGTCCTTGCCCTGGCCTATGCCACACTGTCGGTCAGGCGGCTGTTCAAGGGCGAGTTCATCGGCTTGTGGAGCGGGCTCGGCCAGTTGGAGACCTACACCTATTCGGCGCTCTGGCTGATCATCGGCGTCGCACTGCTCACCGCCGGCGTATGGCTGAAGTCGCAGGTGCTGCGCATTGCCTCCGCCGCGCTGATCGCGATCGCCGTGCTGAAGGTCTTCATCTTCGACATGTCGGAGCTGGAAGGCGTGCTCAGGGCACTGTCCTTCATCGGCCTCGGCGCCGTGCTGATCGGCATCGGTCTGTTCTATCAGCGGCTGCTGACGCGGGCGGCGAAGGAGGGTGTCGAAGCCTCTTGAAAGGATATTCAACATAGGATATCTTGATATCCGCCAGGAGATATCCAATGCCGCTCTATATCCGTGACGACGAAGTGGATGCGCTGGCCGCCAAATTGCAGCGCGAGACGAACGCTCCGAGCAAGACAGAGGCGGTGAGGACCGCACTTGTGCACGAACTCGAGCGCAATCGCGCCAAAGTGCCGCTGCGCGACCGGCTAGCGAGGCTGCAGGCGGAAGCGACGAAGATGGGCCTGCCAAATCCAGATTTCGACATGAAGAAATTCACCGACGAGATGTGGGAGGACTGATGTTTGTCGATGCGTCGGTGATTGTCGCCATTCTCAACCGGGAACCGGGTTGGGAGGAGCTGATCAAGCGGCTTTCTGGTTTTGCCGGCCTGTCCTACGTGTCTCCACTGGTGCGTTTTGAAGCGACACAGGCGCTGGCGCGCGCAGCCGCTGGCTCCCGCAAACCTACGGCTGAAGCCCTCCTTAAGGCTCGCGATCTGGTCGATCAGTTCATTGTGGAAATTGGCGGAGAAAATGTGGTGATCGGCGAAGAGATCGGTTTCCACGCCATCAATGCCAGCGCTCGCTATGGCAAGGCCGTTGGTCATCAAGCCGATCTCAATTTCGGCGACTGTTTCGCCTATGCCTGTGCAAAAAACCTCGATGTTCCGCTGCTCTACAAGGGCAATGATTTCCTGCTGACGGATTTGGGATAATTCGGCTTTCACCTTGATCGGTGGGAATAATTTAGCCGGTCATGTCGTTATCTCATTGCTTGGGTGACCGGGGCGGCGGACCGCTTCGCGCTGGCCGCTTGCGCCGCGCCCGGAAGGCGCGTTCAATCGGATCAACAAGGGCGACCTCGAAACCAGCGGTCATGGACGAAAAGAAGGCAGCAATCCTTGGCGAAATACCGCGCCTGCGCCGCTACGCACGCTCGCTCTTGCGCGACCGCGACGCGGCCGACGATCTCGTCCAGGATTGCCTCGAGCGGGCGCTTGTGCGGCTCGAAAACTGGCAGACAGGAGAAAGCCCCCGGAGGTGGCTGTTTACGATCATGCATCATTTGTTCATCGACCAGATGCGCAAGGTGAACCGCCGCGGCGAGGCTGCGATGCTGCCATTAGAGGCCGCTGAGGCAGTTGCCCAGCCGGCCGAGCAGATGGAGAGCATCGCCTCGCGCGAGATCATCGACGCGTTGCAGGCGATCAGTCCCGACCGCCGTGCAGCCCTCGTCATTGTTGCCATCGAAGGTTTCTCCTATGCCGAAGCCGCCAACATTCTGGGCGTCCCTGCCGGCACGCTGATGTCGCGCATCGCGCGCGGGCGTGAGGAATTGCGCGGACTGCTGGACGACACGGCGCGTCGCCGCGCGATAAGGATTGTCGAGAAATGATCCGCCGCGACTTTTCCGAACGTGACATCCACATGGCGCTCGACGGCGAACTGCCCGCCGACGAGCGCGCCGCCTACGAGGCCTGGCTCGACGCCAATCCAGAGATGAAGGCCAAGAGCGTCCGCTTCACCGCCGATCGGACGGCATTGCAGGCCGCCTTCGCCGGAGTGCTGGACGAACCCGTGCCTGTGCGATTGCGCAAGGTCGTGCTCGGCGAGGCGCCGGTCAAGGCCGCGGTGCCACGCTCGCGCTGGTGGCTTGCCGCTGCCGCTGCCGTGCTTGTGGTCGCCGGCGGGCTTGGCGGCTACCTTGCCGGCATCGATGGCATTGGGCAGGAGAACCCGGCGGAAGACCGGCTGGCCGAGCAGGCAATCGCGGCCCATGTCGTCTTCGCTGCTGAAAAGCAGCATGCGGTCGAAGTGCCGGCCAGCGACAAGGATCATCTGGAGACCTGGCTGTCCAACCGGGTAGGGCTGAAGCTGGTGGCGCCGGACCTGACCGCGAACGGTTTCCAGTTGGTCGGCGGCCGGTTGCTGCCGGCCGGAGAAAGCAAGGCCGCGATGCTGCTCTACGAGGACGACAAGGGCCAGCGCATATCTCTCTTCGTTACGGCGGAATCGGCGGAGAATGCCAAGGGAACTTATGCATCGGCGCAGGACGGTCCCCAGGCCGTCTACTGGCTGGACAAGGGCTATGGCTGCGCCGTCGTCGGCTCGCTTCCGCGCGAGCAATTGGCCATTGTGGCAAAGAGCGCCTATGGTCAGCTTCTGGCCGGCCTGGCCAGTTGAAAGGTGCCGCTTTTGATGGCGACACCGATCTATATCGGTGATCTCGTTCAACGCGTTTTTACATCGCCGAACGTTGCCGAATCTGTCACAATTCGGCCCTATTCGAGGTGCGATAGCGCTTCCTGACCGTCAGTATTTCGACTGATGTCTTGAATGTTTCGAGTAGGGCATTTCCCACCACCAATCGAGGTTCTCTGAAGCCGCATGCCTGCCGAGATCCGCACGGCCCGCGCGTCTGACGTCGATGATCTCGCCGCCATAGAGAAAGCCGTTTTCTCGAGCGACCGTATTTCCCGCCGCTCCTTCCGCCTGTTCATCGAACGTGAAACCGCCGAGACGCTGGTCGCCGAAGTCGATGGCCGCGTGGCCGGCTATGCGATCGTGCTGTTTCGCAAGGGCAGTGGGGTCGCGCGCCTCTACTCGATCGCCACCGGTCCGTTTTTCGGTGGGCTTGGTGTGGGCCGCATGCTGCTCGGATCCGCCGAAGAGGGCGCTTTCGAGCATGGCCGCATGATGCTGCGTCTCGAGGTGCGCGAGGACAACAGCCGCGCGATCCGCATCTACGAACAGGCCGGCTATCGCAAGATCGGCCGCGAACCCGGCTACTATGAGGATGGCGAGACGGCGCTGCGCTACGAAAAGACCTTGCGCGGCGACGTTCCGATCGCCACCAAAGTGCCATTCTATCAGCAGACATGCGAATTCACTTGCGGCCCGTGCTGCCTGATGATGGCCATGGCCAACTTCGATCGCGGCTTCGTGCCGGATCCGGTCATGGAAATTCGCCTGTGGCGCGAGGCGACGACCGTGTTCATGATGTCGGGGCCAGGCGGGTGCGAGCCGTTCGGTCTTGCTGTCTCGGGGTACGAAAGCGGGCTTGCGGCGGAGATCTACGTCTCCTTCTACGGCGCGCTGTTCCTGCAATCGGTGCGCAGCGAGGACAAGCGCCGGGTGATGGAACTGGCCCAGGTTGACTTTCGCCGGCGCGCGGAACTTTACGGCATCCCGGTGAATTACCGTCCGTTCACCATCGACGATATCAGGGCCGCGATCGCTGGGGGAAAACTGGTGCTGGTGCTGATCAGCGGCTTCCTGATGTTCGGCAAGAAGGTGCCGCATTGGGTGCTGGCGATCGGCGATGACGGCGACCATATCCTGATCCACGACCCTTGGGTCGAGGACGAAAGACAGGAGACCATCCTTGATGCCGCCAACATTCCCGTGCCTTACGGCATCTTCATGAACATGGCGCAGTTTGGCCGCGACGGACTGCGTGCCGCCATCACTCTGGGAAAGCGCTGATAACAATGACCTGGGTTATTCTTACAGGCAGGCAGAGCGATCTCGACCAGGTGGCGACACCACACAAGATCATCACCAATCGCGACTATCTCGCGCATCCGTCGCTGTTTCGCGGCCAGCGGCCGAAGGTCATCAACCTCTCGAACAACTACGCCTACCAGAGCCGAGGCTACTATGCCTCGCTGCTGGCCAGCTCGCGCGGCCACAAGGTGATCCCGACCGTCGAGACGATGATCGACCTGTCGGAGCGCAAGCTCTATGAGCACGCGCTGCCGGAACTGGAGCTTGCGCTCAACAAATGCCGCAAGGACCTCGGCGGCGCCTTCCCGCAAAAAGTCTGCATCTTCTTCGGCATCGGCCCGTCGAAAATCTGGGACCGTTTCGCCAAGCTGTTGTTCGACTGGTTCCGCGCGCCGGCGCTCGAGGTCCACATCAAGGACAGCGCCGAATGGGCCTCGATCCGCAAGATCGGCTTCCATCCGCTGGCGCGCATGACCGAGGATGAGGAAAAAAGCTTCATCCAGTGCCTGGAGACCTACACCAACCGCGAGTGGCGCGACACCAAGGGCCGCACGCCGGCACGCTACACCTTCGCCACGCTGGTCGATCCGCATGAGGAATTGCCGCCCTCGGAGATATCGTCGCTGCGCTACTGGGCCAAGATCGCGGAGAAGATGGGCGTCGAAATCGAGCCGATCACCAAGCGGGACCTCGCCAAGCTCGCCAATTACGACGCGCTGTTCATCCGCGAGACGACCTCGATCTCCAACCACACCTATCGTTTCGCCCGCCGCGCTCAGCAGGAAGGCATGCCGGTCATCGACGATCCGCTGTCGATGATCCGCTGCACCAACAAGGTCTATCTCAACGAGCTGATGGCCTACAACAAGGTCCCGGTGCCGCCGACGGTGATGATCGCCGGCACTTCGGATCTCGAACTGGCGGCGCAGACACTGAGCTTTCCGCTGGTGCTGAAGATCCCGGATTCGTCATTCTCGCGCGGCGTCAAGAAATGCGCCAATTTCGAGGAACTGAAGACGCTCGCCACCGAATGGCTGGAGGATTCCGACCTTCTGATCGCGCAGAAATTCATCCCGACCGAATATGACTGGCGCGTCGGCGTGCTCGGCGGCCAGCCATTGTTTGCCGTGCACTACCTGATGGCCAAGAAGCACTGGCAGATCGTCAACCACAAGGCCAACGGCAAACCCGACCAGGGCGGCATCAAGACCTTCACGCTGAAGGAAACGCCAGCGCATGTCGTCGAGACGGCGGTGAAGGCGGCGCGCTGTATCGGTGACGGGCTCTATGGCGTCGACCTCAAGGAAACCAAGGACGGAGTCTTCGTCATCGAGGTCAACGACAACCCGAACCTCGACCATGGCTGGGAGGATTCCGGCGAGAAGGACGAGGTCTGGGTGCGGCTGACGCAGTGGTTCCTGGAGCGGCTGGATCGGCCGGGGCGGTAATTTGATCGGGGAAAAGATGCTGAGGATTTTGCCGGCTGCGATCGCAAGGAGATCTACCGCCGCTTTCGCGACCGGGGCCGCCTGAAGCCGGACGAACTCCGCGTGCACCACATCGCCGCTGACATAAGCCACATAGGGCTACCTTTACCCATTGCAGAAATCCTGGTTTTTGGAGAGGGTTTTGCCAGGATGAGTTATCGAATTCTCAGGCTGAACCGAGACCATGGATCATCGCGACGTAATTTCATCGTTGACGCAGGAAGAGCGCAACCGCCTGACCGCCAAGTCTGATGTCACGGGCCTCGGTCAGCTTGCCGCTCATTGGGGTGCGATCGTGATCATCGGATCGCTGATCGCGGCGAAGGTGCCGTTCTGGCCGCTGCTGATGCTGCCGCAGGGTATCCTGATCGTGTTCCTGTTCACGCTGCTGCACGAGACGGTTCATCGCACGGCTTTCGAAACGCAATGGCTGAACGATGCCGTGGCCCGGGTATGCGGCCTGGCGATCGCGCTGCCGGCGGACTGGTTTCGCTACTTCCACTTCGCCCATCATCGATACACGCAGGACCCGCGGAACGACCCGGAACTGGCCTTCCCCAAACCGGAGACATGGCGGCAGTATCTCGTCCACATATCCGGCATCCCTTTGTGGTGGGGCCATCTCAAGACGCTCTATGCCAACGCGATGGGGCGTGGCCGGGAAAGCTACGTTCCGCCCAAAGGCTATGACAAGGTGCGCATCGAGGCGCGCGCCATGATTGCCTTTTATGCCGTGGTTATTCTGTTGGCCGTCTATTTCCGGCTCTCGGTGCTTCTCTATGTCTGGATCTTGCCCGCGCTGTTGGGACAGCCGTTTCTGCGCCTTTACCTCTTGGCCGAGCACGGCCGTTGTCCGTTCGTCGCCAACATGCTGGAAAACACCAGGACCACGCTGACCAACTGGCTGGTCCGCAAGCTGGCGTGGAACATGCCGTTCCATGCCGAGCATCACGCCTATCCCGGCGTGCCGTTTCATCAACTGCCGCGGTTTCATGCGCTGATCGAGCGGCATTTGAAGGTGATCGAGCCGGGCTATGTCAGCTTCCACGGCAAATACATCGAGACACTGCGTTGATGATGGCCGACCTCAGCCGGTCTGGCTGTGCAAGGCACGAGATTTCAAGAGACGCTGAATATCCGCCGCCTTTGACGGCACGCCGATCAGATAGCCCTGCGCCTCGGTACAGCCAGCGCGGCGCAGGATGTCGAGCTGCGCCTCGGTCTCGACGCCCTCGGCGGTGACGGTGATGCCGAGTTCGGCACCCAGCCCGATGACGGTGCGAACGATCGCCTTGGTATCGCGATTGTCCAGGTCGTGGATGAACGAACGGTCGATCTTGATCTTGTCGACGGGAAAACGCCTGAGGTAACCGAGCGAGGAATAGCCGGTGCCGAAATCGTCCAGTGCGATGCGAATACCCAGTCCGCGCAACTGCCGTAATGTCCTCAGCACGGCTTCACTCTCGTCCATCAGCACGGTTTCGGTGATTTCCAGTTCCAGCTGGCCGGCGGATACGCTGGAAAAGGCGAGAGCCGAGATAACGCTGCGGGCAAAGCCGCCGCTTTTGAGCTGCACGGCCGAGACATTGACCGCGATGCGCAGGCCCGCGGGCCAGCTTGCCGCAGCGGTGCAAGCCTTCCTCAACGCCCACTCGCCTAGCGGCACGATCAGTCCGGTTTCTTCGGCGACCGGAATGAACTTGTCCGGCGCCACCGTGCCCCGCTCCGGCGAATGCCAGCGCATCAAGGCTTCGGCACCGACGATCTCACCGGAGGCGATGTTCATGATGGGCTGGAAATCGAGATCGAATTCCTGACGCGGCAGCGCTGCCTCGAGGTCGGTCTCGAGGGCGCGTCGTGCCAGCACCATGGCGTCCATTCCGGGCTCGAAGAAGCGATACAGGTTGCGCCCTTCGCTCTTCGCTCGGTAGAGCGCCGTATCGGCGTTTTTCAACAGCGTATCGGCGTCGTTGCCATCGTCAGGGAAGACGGCGATGCCCAGGCTGATGCCGACATGCATGTCCCGGTTCTTATAGCGGAACGGTTTTGCGATTGCCTCGACGATCCGCTTTGCCAGTTTCTCGGCATCGGCGATGCGCTTGAGATTGAACTCGATGATGACGAATTCGTCGCCACCGAAACGGGCGACGATGTCTGTGTCATTGCGCAGGCAACGCTGCAGCCTGTCGGCCACGCTCTTCAGCAGCCAGTCGCCGGCCGGATGGCCCCAAGTGTCGTTGATGGCCTTGAAGCGGTCGAGGTCGAGCGAGAAGATTGCCAGCGACGTGGCCGCCGGGTCTTCCAACGCAAGCTCGAGCCGTTCGCGAAACATCTGGCGGTTGGGCAACCCGGTCAGCGTGTCGTGATGCGCAAGATGCGTCATGCGCTCTTCGGCGCGGCGGCGTTCGGTGACGTCGTCGAAAGTCGCAACCCAGCCGCCGCCGCCCATCGGCTGGCGTGTGACCAGAATCGTCCTGCCGTCGGAAAGATGCCGATACGCCGAATGCATTTTTCCCGCCACCAGGCAGGCTTCGGTTTTGGCGACTTCGCTGTCGACATCGATCTTCGTATAGATGCCGAGTTCCAGCAATCGTTCGAGCGCGTCGCGGTGCGTCGTTCCGAGCGGGAAGTCCGCCGCGGTGACGTTGTAGAGCTCGAGGAAACGCCCGTTGCGCACGATCATCTTGCCGTCGGCGTCGTACATCAGCAGGCCTTGCGACATATTGGCTAGCGCGGCGTCGAAGCGGCGGTGCTGCTCCTTGAGCTCTTGTTCGGCGCGCCGCTGTTCGGTGATGTCCTCGTAGATCGAGACCCAGCCTCCCAGAGCCAGCGGGCGATGCGAGATGTTGATGATGCGACCATCCGACAACGTCTCCTCATAGGTCGAGGGTTTCGCCTGGTCGATATAGGGCTTGCGGATGGCGTAGAGCTCATCGGCGCTTTCCGAGGCGATGCCCATGTCGACGCTATGGCGCAGAATGTCGAGAAATCGGATGCCGGGCCGTATCACCTTGGCGTCGAGGCAGAAGATGTTGATATAATTGCCGTTGCAGATGATCATCCGCTCGTCGGCGTCGAACATGCACAGGCCATGCGACATATTTTCGACCGCAGCCAAAAAACGCTCGTTCTGTTCGCGCAGTTCGTCTTCCATATGGCGCGAGCGATCCATGCCTTCGGCCTCCCGTTCAGGGACGGCCGAACCACCCTTGGCATCAGCGACGGGCATGAGGCGCCTGCGGATCGTGATCGAAAGAGCTACTGTGGTCGCCGCCGGTTAATTTAGCGTTTTTAGCCGACCGCGGGCGCCGAAGCCTGATGCCGCGACCTCTCGATCGCGGAAAACCGCTTCAGGAACGCATTCTGCGCCCAGGTCACCGAGCGTGGCGTGAAATCGAAGCGGTCGGCATTGAAGCCGCGCGGACGGCCGAAGAACTCGGTCGCCTCGGCGGTCGAAAAGCCAGCGAGCAGCGTCGCCTCGAAATAGGCGGCGATCTGGTCGGCGCGCTTGATCTCCTTGCGCAGCGCGGCAGCTGGTTCGGGCGGCAGCGAGAAGCGCAGATGGATGGCGCGCTGCAACCGCAACTCACAATCCTTGTAGCTGCCGCCCATCACCGATTTGAACGGCGAGATCATGTCGCCGATGACATATTCGGGGGCGTCGTGCAGCAGCGCCGCCAGCCGGGCGTCGGCCGAAGCCTCAGGCATCAGGTCGCAGAACAGCGCCTCCACCAGCAGCGAGTGCTGGGCAACCGAAAAGGCATGTTCGCCGCTGGTCTGGCCGTTCCAGCGGGCAACGCGAGCGAGCCCATGCGCAATGTCTGAAATCTCTATGTCGAGCGGTGAAGGGTCGAGCAGGTCGAGCCGGCGGCCCGACAGCATGCGCTGCCAGGCGCGTGCCGGCGCGCCGACGCGGTCGGCCGCCATCAGGCCTCCTCCGCGCTGACGGCTTCCTGCGGGAAGGCGAATTTTGCCCAGACCGGGATGGCGAGTGAAACGGTGGCGTCCCCAGCCATGATCGCCTGGCCGGCGTCGAGCGCCGCCTTGACCCGGTCGATGCGGGCAATGGCGAGGCCTGTCGCGCTGACGGTCGAGCCGAGCGTGCCAACCGGCCGTCCCGCGACGGTTAGCTCGGTGCCCGGCGCGGGCAGGGGCCTGTCGGCCGAAACAATCAGCACGCGCCGCCTGGCCGTGCCGCGATGCTGCATGCGCGAGACGACCTCCTGGCCGACATAGCAGCCCTTCTTGAAGCCGATACCGCCGGTTTCGTCGAGCAGCACGTCATGCGGGAAGGCTTCTCCAAGCTGGTAGTCGCTGCCGCTTTCGGCAATGCCGGCGGCGATGCGGAATGCACGCCACGCGGCAAGGTCGCCGCGCTCTTCAGTTTCGCCATAGGAACGAGTGACGGCGCCGTTGCGAAAGCGCGTGTCGACGGCCGCCGTTGAATCAGATTGTGAGGGCGTTGATTCAGGTCCCCACGCGACGGTGACAAGCGCCTGATCGGATTTGGCAATCTCGACCTTGGCGCGCAGTTTGTAGAGCGTCAGCCGGCGCATGAAATCGTCTGAGATATCGGCACGGCATTCGAGCCGGAATGCATTCTCGCCGGCGCGTAAGATGAGGAAATCGAACAGGATCTTGCCTTGCGGCGTCAGCAGCGCGCCAGGCTTGGCTTCGCCGGGAGCCAATATGTCGAGATCGGTGGTCAGGATGTTCTGCAAAAAATGCTCGGCATCCGGGCCTGATACGGAAATGAGGGCACGATCTTTGAGCTGGGCAAAGGGCATGGGCGGAAAAGCAGCCTGATCTTGCAAAATGGTCGGCCTTTACGTAAGCCGCTGGCACTCCCCCCGCAAGAGAGCATGGCCATGATCTACGACCTCATCCTGACAGGCGGCACAGTGGTCAACCATGATGGCGAAGGGGCCCGCGATATCGGCGTGAAGGACGGGCGCATCGCCGCCATCGGCGATCTCCGCCAGGCCTCGGCCGGCGAGACGATCGACTGCCGCGGCCTGCACATCCTGCCGGGTGTCGTCGACAGCCAGGTGCATTTTCGTGAACCTGGACTGGAGCACAAGGAAGATTTGGAGACGGGTTCGCGCGCGGCGGTGCTGGGCGGTGTCACCGCCGTGTTCGAAATGCCCAACACCAATCCACTGACCACCAGCGAGGCGGCTCTTGCCGACAAGGTTCGGCGCGGCAGTGGCCGCATGCATTGCGATTTCGCCTTCTGGGTCGGCGGCACCCGTGAGAACGCGAACGATGTTGGCGAGCTTGAGCGGCTGCCGGGCGCGGCCGGGATCAAGGTTTTCATGGGCTCGTCCACCGGCGACCTGCTGGTCGAGGACGACGAGGGCGTTGCATCGATCCTCAGAAACACGCGCCGACGCGCCGCCTTTCACTCGGAAGACGAATTCCGGTTGCGCGAACGTCTTGGCGAGCGCATCGAGGGCGATCCTTCATCGCACCCGGTCTGGCGCGACGAAATCGCTGCCTTGCGCTGCACCGAACGCCTCGTACGCATCGCGAAAAAAGTTCGCGCCCGCATCCACGTGCTGCATATCTCGACCGCCGAGGAGATCTTGTTCCTCGAACAGCACAAGGATGTCGCGACCTGCGAGGCGACACCGCATCATCTGACCCTGTCGGCGGACGATTACGCGCGGCTTGGCACGCTGATCCAGATGAACCCGCCGGTGCGCGCCGCGCGCCATCGCGATGGCGTCTGGCACGGCATCGCGCAAGGCATCGTCGACGTGCTCGGCTCCGACCACGCGCCGCACACGCTGGCCGAGAAGGCAAAGCCCTATCCGGCCTCGCCCTCGGGGATGACCGGGGTGCAGACGCTGGTGCCGATCATGCTCGACCACGTCAATGCGGGCCGGCTGACGCTGCAGCGCTTTGTCGACCTGTCCAGCCATGGCCCGCAACGCATCTTCGGCATGGCGAGAAAGGGCCGCATCGCCGCCGGCTACGACGCCGACCTCACCATTGTCGACATGAAGCGGCGCGAAACCATCACCAACGCGCAGGCCGGTTCGAAGGCAGGCTGGACACCTTATGATGGCAGGGAAGTGACAGGCTGGCCGGTCGGCACCGTCATCCGCGGCCGCCGCGTCATGTGGGAAGGCGAGATCGTCACGCCAGGGCAGGGCAGGGCTGTGGAGTTTTCCGAGGCTTTGGTGGGTTAGCTGTTTTCGCCCGCGTTGGATTTTTTAAGCGCGATCCACTAAGTTAGGAGGATTATGAACGTAGATATCGCGCCCATGGTTGTCCCCGCTGAGTTTCCGGAACTCCAGGTGCTTGCTTGGAACCGCGATGCTGCACGCCCGATCCCCGCCGAGGAGGCATTTGCGCTATACGAGCGGAATTGGCGTTTTGTTGATCAAAAGCGCCTTACGACGCGTGAAAAGCTGCTTATTCAGAGACTGGCGGACAAGTTCGGTCATGGCATCCTTTTGACCACTGTCTGAAGTTCCTTTCGCTCTCCTGATCCTACTCGCAGCTGGAACATCAACAGGACACACGGCGAGCGGAAACCATGACGAAATTCAAGAAACCTGAACATCGGATCATTGCCGAAGCCCTCGGGTTGATGGACCGGCATTTCCTGACCGCAAACCAGTGTTGGTTCGGCGGCGGAACGGCGATTGTCATGAAATTCGGTGAATTCCGGCGGTCACTGGATGTAGACTTCCTGTGTGCTGATGCCGACGGCTATCGCGAATTGCGGACCTTTGCAGTCGAACGCGGGATCAGGGCATTCTTCCCCAAACCCGTCGAAGCGGCTCGGGATTTCCAGATTGATCAGTATGGTTTGAGGACAGTCGTAAGACTACAGGGACAGCCTATCAAGTTCGAAGTCATTCGCGAAGGCCGCATCAAACTTCAAGGCCATTTCGATAGCGATCTGAATGTGCCCACCCTTGTTTCCGCAGATATGTTCGCCGAGAAGTTGCTGGCCAATGCCGATCGATGCCAGGACCGCGCAACCGCATATCGTGATGCTATCGATCTTGGAATGTTGATTGGCGCCTACGGCGAAATCCCGATCGAAGCGCTCGGTAAGGCGCAAACTGCTTACGGGCCAGACATTCAGCACAAGGTCGCATGGGTGGTGAACAAGCTTCAGGACAAGGACGAGCTACGCAACGCGGCCGACGTCCTGCAGATGGACGCCAGCGTGGCAGCCGATGCCATTTCGCTTCTTCGAAAGGAGGGCGCTCGCATATGGCTGGATGCCGGAATCGACGAGCGACCGCGTCGATAGCGGCCGGAGTTCAATCCCCGGCGACGAAGAAGGTCCATCGTCCCGTGGGCGTGATGCCGACACGGTAGAAGATATAGGCGCCGAACTGCTTCATGTCGTCGAAGTCGCCAGCGGTGACGATCTTGAACAGTTCGACCCGCTGCTTGGCATCCAGCTTGTCCAACGGCAGGGCGAAGAAATACGGCCACACATAGAGCTCTTCCGGCTTGCCGGCATCGAGGTGGACATAACCGGCGTTGAGCACCTCCTCGAGGATGGCCAGGATCTCCTGACCATCCGGATCACCGGAGAGACCCTTGAGGAAGGCGATGGCGTCGCCGTCTATGTCGGTCAGCGATATCTGCGTCATGCTGTCGCCGGTGCCGATCAAGGGCCGCAGCTTTTCGATGTCGCCGCCCTTGCAGGCCTCGACGATCAGATCGTGCATGCGCCGCACCGGTTCCGGCAGCTTGCCGAGATCGTAGACAACCTCGGGCACAGGCGTGTCCGGATCGACGCGCGGCCTGGTCACGCCGCCATCCGCCGGGCTGTCGGGCTCGGATTCGGCCGGAGCAGTCGGCTGGCTGGCCGGAGGCGGCGGCCCAACCGGGTTGGGCATTGGCACGGTGCTTCCTGGCGGCGACATGTCTTCGTCCGACGGCGGCGTGGCTGTTGGAGGGAGCTCTTCGCGCTTGATCTCGCTCAGCGCAAGAGCGGGGCTGCTGGCGAGGCACACAACCAGGGGAAGCTCGACACAGTAAGCGGCGAAGCAGATGCAAAGGACCAAGCCACGCGGCTTGCCTGACATCGAAAAATTCACTGCCCGTTTCTCCCTGCTTCCGGGCATGACGCCCGAGCGGCATTTTGCCGTCAAAGAACCGGACGTCGGTTCAGTGCCGCAGCCGTTCAGGTTCGAAGGCGCCAGCAATCACCTTTTCACGCATACGGTCGAGCAGGGCAAGGGCCGAGGTCTCGCCATTGGCACGCAACATCTCGCCGAAAGCGGTTTCGAGCGCCGCTTCGGCAATGATCTCGGGCTCTATGCCGGCGGAGAGACCTTCCGCCCAGGCCTCGCTGTGGCTTTCCACGGCGGTCAGGCGTTTTTCTTCCCTGACCAGCGCGTCGATGTCGTTGACACCATGTTCCATAAGCGAATGTCCACCCTTTCAAGCAGCGATCCGTCGGTGTGGATCAGGCCTGATCTGTTCATTTCACACGCATGGTCAATTAAGTATTTGTAAATACGACATTTTTTTGATCGTCTTTTACAAAGCCCGATTGCCTTGTGCGAAGCTGCGTTCAGCTCGAGTCAAACTTAGCCGATTGGGGCGGCCTGCGGGGCGAAAACCTTCAGTTTGAGTTAATTCCGCTTTCGCGCGGTAAGGTTTCGTTAATACTGTTGCAGAAGTGCCACATGAGGATTGCACCAAGATATCGCCTGGCACAAGCCGGAGATGTCGGTCGTCACCAGCAATGGTCCGAATAGTTGTTGATGAGCAACCGAAATGCCTAATTTCCGTAACGCGAGGCGATGTCGCGTGACAGCGTCTCGCCTTCCTTCATATAACGGCTGATGGCTTCGGTCGCCGAAGGGGTGCACTGCGTATAGATGCCGCCGAAGGAACGGTAGCCACGGTTGAAGCTGGCGATGAAGCGGGCGCGCCGCTCGGCGTCCGGATTTTCCGAATCAAGCAGCTTCTGCATCTCGACACGCCACTGGTCGCCTTTTTCGCCGCACAAATTGCGCAGGAAATGCAGCGACCCCAGAACTTCCGCCAGCCGCATTAGCCCGGGCTCGAACGGCGACTCGGCGCTGAGCGCAGGCCGCGTCGAGACAGCCGCGCTGACGACAAGACATATGGCAAGAAGTAGGGATGGACGGTTCATATCATAAGGTTCTCTGCCGAACGGCATAAACCGTTCTGGCTCGCCAAACAGCATAAGCCTTTGTGGCGAAACAATTTGTCGCCCGCAAGTCGATTTTCAGGACTGCGACGCGCCGGTTCCGCCGGGATTCAACAAGTCTTCGGCCACCGCGAATACCGAGCCTGCGAGCGGCAGTGCCGCCACCTCGCTGAGCGTGTAGAAGGCGGCCGTCTCGGCGTCGTCGCTGGCCACCGCCTCGCCGCCGGCATAGGCGGCGCCAAAGACCGTGAGGAGATAATCGACCGGGTGGCTGTCGTCCCTGCCGTCGATGTGGATTTCCCGAAGCGGGCGGTAATCGGTGGCCCGCAGGCCGGTCTCTTCCATCAGTTCGCGGGCGGCAGCCTGCTCCAGCGTCTCAGCGGGTTCGACCTTGCCACCTGGGAAGGCATAGAGCCCTTGCGAAGGTTGCCGGGCTCGCTTGACCAGTAGCACGGTGTCCGCGCGCACGACGGCGACCGAGACTGCCGGGAGTGTCTTGCGCGCTTCGTTCATGGATTCCCGATCAGGCGTATAGGCAGGTCTGTTGTGGACCGCCCAGCATGGGGAAGCTTTAGCGGTTGCGCAACGCCGGTTCCATTGCCACTTTCAAACCGGATCATTCGGCCGAACCATTCGAGGGCACCAATCGACCATGTGCGGACGTTTTGCCTTGACCGCGACGCCGGACCAGACCGCCGCCCTGCTGGGCTTGGCCGAACTGGAGGAGTTCCCGGCGCGCTACAACATCGCGCCGACACAGCCGGTCCTGATGGCGATCGCCGGCGCTCCGCGGGCGCCGGGCTCGAATCTGCCGGGCCGGCAGCCAATGTTGGTGCGCTGGGGGCTGATCCCGACCTGGGTCAAGGACACCAGGGAGTTTCCACTGCTGTTCAACGCGCGCTCCGAAGGAGCCGCCGAAAAGGCCTCGTTCAAAGCGGCCATGCGCCATCGCCGTGCTTTGGTGCCCGCCTCCGGCTTCTACGAATGGCGGCAAACCGGCGGCAAGAAAGGACAACCCTATTGGATCCGGCCGAGGCATGGCGGGTTGGTCGCCTTTGCCGGCCTGATCGAGACCTATGCCGAGCCGGGCGGTTCGGAGATGGACACCGGTGCCATACTGACCGTCAACGCCAATGCCGACATCGCCCATATCCACGACCGCATGCCGGTGGTGATCGATCCCAGGGATTTCGCCCGCTGGCTGGAATGCCGCACGCTCGAGCCACGCGATGTAGCCGACCTGTTGCGGCCGGCACAGCCGGATTTTTTCGAGGCAATTCCGGTCTCCGACCTCGTCAACAAGGTGTCCAACACTGGACCGGAAATTCAGGAGCGGGGCGAGATCGGGCCGGAGCCCGAGAAGGTCAAGCGCCAGAAGCCCGGCGCGGACGACAGTCAGATGACGTTGTTCTAGCTCAGCTGTTCTTCATAGGCGCATGTCAGCGCCCTCATGCCAGGCGCCTTTTGCGCCCGCCGCACACCGCCTCAGGCGGCGCGGGGCGATACGATCGTCTGTGCCGGCTTCTTCTTCTTCGCGGTGTGGAGAAGGGCGGCGACGATCGCGGCCGGACCGATTGCGCGGTAGTGGTTGGCCAGCGCCGGTTGCTTGGCGCGGTTGGATTCCTGCTTGCTGCGAGGCATGTCTCTCTTCCCAGGTAACATTTTCGTGTCCGCGTTTGATGGCCGATTCTGACCAAATCGTGACGCCCGCTGATCTAGCCGACGAATGTTTCATGACTGTGCCGACATGTTTAATAAAATGTTTCAGTGCATCATTACCTGTGATCCAGCGACGTTTTTGCCGAAACTAGCGACTTGACGGCAACACAAGCCAAGGCGATAAAGCCGCCCATGAAAACGTCTTTCGCCATTTGTGGCATTTGCATTATTGGCTAGCCTCGCGCTGGTCCGGACGTTTTCGCCTCATCTTCCCCAGATTGGACAAACGCCCCGGCCAGCAGGCTGGAATCCGATTTGCGCCTCGGCGCAAGACAGGTTCCATCCAAACAAAAAGTTCTGAACCGGGAAGGCACGAATGTCTGACGCATCGCAGGGCCTGCGCCTCTACAACACGCTGACGCGAGCGAAGGAGGATTTCGTCCCGATCGATGGGCGCAATGTGCGCATGTATGTCTGCGGCCCGACCGTCTATGACTTTGCCCATATCGGCAATGCCAGGCCGGTGATCGTCTTCGACGTGCTGTTTCGCATGCTGCGTCATGTCTATGGGCAGACGCACGTCACCTATGTGCGCAACATCACCGACGTCGACGACAAGATCAACGCGCGCGCCTTGCGGGATTTTGGCGGCGAGGTCGCTTCAGGCACGCTTTCGCTCAACGAAGCGATCCGGCGGGTCACCGAAAAGACCGCCGATCAGTTTCACCGCGACGTGGCGGTTCTTGGCTGCCTGGAGCCGACGGTCGAGCCGCGCGCCACCGAATTCGTCGAGCCCCGCGCTGATGGCAAGGTGGACATGATCACCCTGATTCAAAGCCTGATCGAACGCGGCCATGCCTATGTTGCCGCTGGCGAAGTCCTGTTCGACACGGCGTCGATGCCTGACTACGGCCAACTGTCGAAACGCAATCTCGACGAGCAGCAGGCCGGCGCTCGCGTCGCCGTGGACGCGCACAAGAAAAACCCCGGCGATTTTGTCCTCTGGAAGCTGTCGTCACCGGAGGAGCCCGGCTGGAATTCGCCATGGGGCAGGGGCCGGCCCGGCTGGCACATCGAATGCTCGGCGATGTCGGCCGCCTATCTCGGCGAGGTGTTCGACATCCACGGCGGAGGTCTCGACCTGATCTTCCCGCATCATGAGAACGAGATCGCCCAGTCGCGCTGCGCCCACGGCACCGATGTCATGGCCAACATCTGGATGCACAATGGCTTCCTGCAGGTCGAAGGCCAGAAAATGTCGAAGAGCCTCGGCAATTTCTACTCGATCAACGAACTCTTGGAGACCGAGACCTTCGGTGGCCGCAAATGGCCGGGTGAGGTGCTGCGGCTGGCGATGCTGATGACGCACTATCGCGAGCCCATCGACTTTTCCGTGCGCAAGCTGGAAGAGGCCGAGAACACGCTGCGCAAATGGAAGCGGGCGGCCGACCTGGCGCCGGCTGCGGCAGGTCAGTTGCCCGCGGAGGTTATAGATGCCTTGTCGGACGATCTCGCCACCTATGCCGCCTTCCAGCTTTTGACCCAGTTGGCCGGCGAGGCAGCGGACGGCAACGATGCGGCGGCCGCACTGAAGGCGTCGCTGCTGTTCCTCGGCTTCGATGTCGCGTCGGCCAAGGTTGATGAAGACCACGTCGCAAAGGCCATCGCCAAGCGTCTCGCATTCATCGCCGCCAAGAACTGGGTCGAAGCCGACCGCATCCGCGACGAACTGTTGGCACAAGGTATACAGTTGAAGGACGGCAAGGATCCGGTCACGGGCGAACGCATCACCACTTGGGAGGTGAAGCGGTGAGGGTGGCGCGAAACACTTTTGCAAGGTTGGCGGAGACGCTGGCGACAGCCGATCTCCCCCCTTGCGGGGGAGATGTCCGGCAGGACAGAGGGGGGTGTGAAGGAACGCCAGCGTTTCTGTTTGCCCACTCTCGTTTCGACCGTTTTCCGAAAAGGCAGCGGTCTCCAGTTGATAAGCGGGCGGGACAGCACCCCCCTCTGTCCTGCCGGACATCTCCCCCGCAAGGGGGGAGATCGGCCCTAGTCGCCGATTTCGCTAGTTGCCGGCGAAGGGGTGTTTGATGGGACACGATCTTGTTCCGCAACGACAC
>NZ_JAMYKV010000053.1:0-41088 GCF_040317535.1 Mesorhizobium sp. M1409 | reverse complement strand
CCGTCGAGGCATTCGATGCGCGATGACCTGATATCTGTCATTGCGGACTCCGAGATAGTAATGTTGCAGTGCAGCATGGCGGCTGGGGCCGGATTGTCAACCCGCCGCAAGATGACGAATTGCTCTCCGCTGTTACGGAAGAGCGGGCGGGACACTGAGCAGCCGATCCCTCCGGGGGAGATCACCCGCGCCGCTTCACCGCCCGCGCATGCCGCCTCCACACCCACCAGTCCCACACGCGTTTGCGAAAACTGCGCTTCATCGCGGTCATGGTCACATCCCCAGCAGCACGCGGCGCTGGCCGGTGAGGCTGCCGGGCGCGAGATCGGTCTTGATCGTGCCGGCGGTGCCGTTGCGCTGTTCGAGTTCAGCCCGCAGAGCCGCCTCGCGCGCCTGCACGTCCTTGTCCTCGGCTGTCGGCGTCGGCGGCAGCGGCTTCAGTTCCGGTGGTTTTTGAAACAGACACATGGTTCCAGCCTTCTCTTGTCCAGTCATAGAGGAAAAAATCTTCGCCGTTGCGGCCATATCCAGGCAGCAGGCAGCGTTGCGTGGCGCCCAGCCGGCCAAGCCAGTGCAGCGCCAGTTCATTGGCGGCCAGCGCCCGCGCCTCGACCCGCCAGGCGCCGCGCGCCGCGACTTGAGGCCCAAGCACGGTGTGAAAGAACCCGGTGATCCCGGGCACGCAGCGCCTAATGCGGCGCGTGCCCCAGCTCCAGGCGATCCACAGCCCGCCGCGCTGTTCGGCGGCGCCAAACCCGGCCTCCGGATTGCCGTCCAGCTCGGCGACATAGGCAAACCCCTGCAGCGCCGCCAGCGCCAGCAGCGCCGGCGACCAGTGGTCGAGCTGGCAGTCGATCTCGGCACGATCTTCGGGACGCAGGTTGGCGGCGATGTAGGACAGGTCGCGCAAGGTGGCGGGGACGATGCGAAGGGTCATGAGCAGGCCTGAGCAACGGAGGTTCCCGCTTCCGGGCGGAGTCTCGACGGCTTGCGCACTTGACCGCCCCCGTCGCTGGTGACCTACTTCGAACATCGAACGCTGCGGCTATCCAGGAGACGGGCGAATGGACATTCGAGCGACACTGACGGAGCTATGCGAAGCCTTCAACGCGCACGATCTCGATCGCATCATGGCGTTCTTTGCCGACGACTGCATCCTGGAGATGCCGAGGGGCGCCGAGCCCTGGGGAACGCGTTGCGAGGGCAAGCGCAACGTGCGGGACGCGCTGGCAACACGCTTCGAAGGCTTGCCCGATGTCCACTACGGCAAGGCTGAGCACTTTGCCGACGAGGCCGCCGACACCGGCATGTCGAAATGGACCCTCACCGGCACCACCCGCGAGGGCGTGACCAAGGAAGTCCAGGGTTGCGACTTCTACACGTTCCGTGACGGCAAGGTGATCCGCAAGGATTCTTACTGGAAGATCGTGGAGTGACACGTGGCGTCAATTCGAATTGCGGTGGTGCGACCGATACCTCCTCGTCATCCTATGGCGGAGCAAGGAGCGGAGCGACGCGGCGCAGACCATAGGATCCATGCCGTGACTTTAGAGCGCCGCCAACGATGCAGAATTTGGGCATTTCGTCCCTCACCTGAAAGCACCCAGCGGATCACTCTGCCCCACCTTCCTCCGCGCGCTCTTGAACTCCGCCGGATCCACCACCGCCTCCCGCAGCATCATCACGCCGTAGCGGGTCGCCGCCATCAGATCATCCGCAGCTTCACAACCTGGCCATCCTTGCGATGGAAAAGGCGAAACTCCTCGAACCAGGGGGCCAACGTCGAAAACACCTTGAAGCGGCCGCTCTGCATGCGGTCGAGCATTTCCATCAGCCCGGCCTCGACCGAGACCGACCCGTCCGGGAATTGCGCGTGGCGGGTCAGCATGTTCAGCCCGTGCGCGGAATATTGCCGGGCGAGCGCCACGCCAGCGCCTTCCAGCGTTTCGCGGCGACCGTCGCGCGGCCAGGCGAAGGGCAGCCATTCGCCCCATGGTTTGAGCGTCAGCGTCTGCATGGCCGGCGTCTGCTGCGAAGCGCGGGCAGCCTTTGTGACATAGACGACGTCGGCCTCCGTATCCCAGGCAAGCTCGACCGCAGCCGACGGATGGTCCCAGCCGAAATCCAGCGCGCCGAGCCTAGGCCAGTAGCGCGGCAGCCGGAACGGCTCGCAGGCGATCAGGTCCTCCGCCACCGGAAAGATGCGGCCCGACCCCAGCACCGGAATGCCGCGCGCGCGGGCCTCGCGTTCATGCGCGGGATAGGCGGCAACGATCGCCGCGCGCTCTTGCGGCGTGTAGTGCTCGGCTTCGTCGATGGTCATGAAGGTGACGTGACGGGACATGGGAAATTCCTGAATTACATTGCGAGGTGGCGGCTGTATGCTGTCGTTAGGACGCGATTTTCTCGCCACGGCCGCGCTGCCCCTCATCGCCCTGCCGGGCACTTCTCCCCGTATAGTGACGGGGAGAAGGACGCCGTGTCCGATGGTTTCGCCAATCATCCGCGTCCCAACAAACGAGCCAAGGTAGCGGCCAGCGTGCTTCTCCCCGTTCACGGGGAGAAGGTGCCGGCAGGCGGATGAGGGGCAGCGCAAGCCCAGAGGAATAAAACTCAGTTCCTTGATCTCAGTTCCACCTCACCCGCCGACAAAAACAGCAGCACCACATCCGACATGCCGAGCAGCGGCGTAAACGTCACGATGGTGATGCCGCCCGTCGCGTTGGTCCGCGTCAGGCCTTCGGAATAGATGTCGAGCGGCGGTTCCTCGTCGAACCAGACGCCGTGCAGGGTTTCGCCCTGCCATTTCTCGCGGCCCTTTTCGAAGCTCTTGAACGACAGCACCGATTCATCGGCCTGCACATCGCCGCCACCGCCCCAGCGCACCACGACGCTGTCGAGCGCGCCCGGCGCGCCGCGGCCCATGGAGGTCTGCACAATGGCATCGGCCGGGATCATGCCGGCGCCCCAGGCCGCCTGCTGCTGCGGCGGGCCGACGAGCACGCGCTGCGGATTGTCGCGCGTGCCTTCGCCGGTGACGCCGGCCGCCCACAAACGAACCGCGCTGTCAAAAACCTTGCCTTGCCACCACGAGGGATAGCGCCCGGTCAGGTGCATGGCCCACTCCGCGCCGCCGGCGCGGGTCTTGCCGAGCTGGTTGCCCGCCATGAACAGCCGCTCACGATTGGTGGCACCTGCGGCGTGAAACTCGGCTTGCCGCTGATACGGCTTGTAGGCCGCAAGAAGATTAGTGCGGCGCCTGCGGTCCAGTTCCGCCAGCAGCGCCAGGTACTCCGTCCTCGCCGCCATCGGCGCGGTCTTCGAGGAACGGTTTGACGACGGCTTCGAGGGCACGGATGCGGCTGCGGATCTCGTCATCGCTCAAGCCGTCCAGTTGGTTGATCGTGGCATTGAAATCCCTGGGCAGCACCGACAACACGATCTTCAGATACTGGTCGGGTTTGTCGGCGCGCACCTCGGCGATGACGCCGGCGCCATGCGCGCGGAAATCGGCGCGCACGGCAGCCAGGAAATCATCGCCCAGCGTTTTCTTCGCGCGCTTGGGGCGGGGCTTCGGCGTGGTCGCCGGGCTGGTGGCGGGTTTGCGCCTTGCCGGCTTGACGCTCATCGGCTTGGCGGCGGCTTTGTCAATCATGGACATGGCCGTCCGTGGTGTTGGCATCGGTGGCGGAAACCGCCCCAGCCTTCGGCGAGATCGATCTGGCCCGGCTGGCCGGCTTCCTCGAGCGAGCGGATTTCTTCCTGACGCGCTTCTTGGCTCCCCTTGGCCTTGCCGTATCGGCAGGCTTGGCCGCCCGGGCAGGCTTCCCCGCACCGGCCAGCGCCTTGAGGCGCGCCATGGCGAGACCGACAAGCTGCCCGCCGACGGCTGCCCGCGGGAAACAAAAAACACCGGCCGCGTCCCGCACCATGCCGATCAGCACGCCGGCCACGACCGGCTCGGCACGACCGAGACGGGGCCGCGGCGCAGCCCCTTCGAACTCGCCGATGGCGCTGACGATTTCCTGGCCGTCATCGCCGGTGATGATGGTTGCGTAGCGGGTCATGGTATTTCTCACGGATGCGAAAATGAGTCATCGGGCGAAGACGGCGTTCCTTCGCGCCCCCCTCTGTCCCGCCGACATTCCGCGTCGACAACACAGGCAGACGTCAAATCAAAAGGAGCCCAAAAACACAAAACCCGCCTCGGCGGCGGGTCGTGGCGCAAATCAGCACCATGGACAAATATGTAGCATAGCTGCCCTCACCCCGTCAACGACTTTCTGAGAAAAAATTCCTATCTCGGTCGACCCCCCTGCCCGACCGGGGCCCGCAAGCCGTGGAATTCTCCGGCCGGCTGGCCATGAGCCGGCATCCGTGAAATCATTAGCGGAAGCTTATGGAATGATTCCCGTCGCGCGGCCTTGTGGGAGAGGACGATGGACAGACCAGCCATGGCATCCGTGTTCAGGATGCGGCATGCATCGGCCACGGTTTCCGGGGTGCGCAGCACCGGCCAGGGCCAGGCCGATCCGGTCATCCGCGTGCGTTCGCTCGGCGAAGCGATCCGCTTCGTCGCCCACGCCTACCCCCAATACGACATCAGCGCCGTCGCCATCAGCTGCGGCGATCCTTCGGTCACGCGCCTCGGCAGCCTGGAGGTGAAGGCGCTGTGGCGCGAATATGGCGAGCGCCTGACGCAGGAATAGACGGGTTCCGCGCCGCCTTCCGGATCGGAAACGCCGCTGGCGCGTTTCAACTGCGATCAATGGAGGGAAAATCGCCATGAACGTCGCCAACCTGCAACTCGAAGGCCTGCTCATGGCCGTCGCATCGATCAACCACGTCCTGGTTCGAAAAGGCATACTGACGGCCGAGGAGATCGACATCGCCTTGCGCAAGGCCGAGGCCAGCGAAACCAGCCAGGAGCGATCCGAAGGCATGTCGGCGTCCAGCCGCGATGCCGTCAACTTTCCGATACGGCTGCTGGAGCTCGCCAACCAGTGCCAGCCGGAGGCCGACATGCCCTCCTTTTCAAAACTGGCCCGCATGGTTGGCAAGGTGAAGGAGCCCTACAACGACCAGATGTGATCCTTCGCCTCAAGCCCTACCCGGCCATCCCAGATTGAGCGAAAGCACCTTGCCCGGCCCATGCACGGCGGCAAACAGCAATCCGGCCAGGAAGGAAAAATGGTCGACGAAGAAGCCGAACTCGGCCTGGTTGCCGGCCCAGTGGCTGGGTCCGTGGAACGCAAGGCCGAGGAACAGCACATAGGCGGCGGCCGCCAGGGCGGCTTGCGAGAAGAAGGCGCCGGTCAGGAAACACAGCACCAGGGCGACTTCCAGGATCGCCGCGCACCAGGCCAGGAACAGCGGAAACGGGAAGCCGGCGGCGGCGATGTAGCCGGCGGTCGCCTCCATGCCCATGAACTTGAAGGTCACGGCCATCAGGAAGACGGCGGCGAAGATCAAGCGGGCGATGAGAAGTGCCGCGGTCTGCCACGGCGATTGGGTGATTTGCGACTGTGTGATTTGCGACGGCATGGTCGTTCTCCAGGTTTGCAATGGGTTCCGACCCAAGGACGCGCGACCGACGCCAGGTCCGACACCCCCAGGCAGATTTTTGTCTGGAAGCCCACTTATCCGAGGTGCCTCTTTGAATCCATGCACCGTGCCGGCAAAACCGATTTTCGGTTTGCCGGCCGATCTCGCCGCGATGCGCCTTAAGCCGGCCTGAGGGCGGATTCGGCGCCGACGGTCCTTCCAGCATCCCGCAAATCATGAAACTTGTTGGTAACCGCGAAAATGCTATAGTTAGCTGGGGCTAATGCACAGGTATACCGGTGCAGTTATTCGGGGTGGGGTTGAAGTGGGCACAAGCGTCGGGTTCAGAAAAAAATCCCGTGGCGTCCGGTCGACGGCGCTGCAATGCAGCGGCTGCGGTGGCGCCGGCCAGGTCTTCCAGTGTCCGCGCTGGACGAGTTCCAACGGCCATTGCTGCCCCGCCGGTACGCACCAGCGCGGCTGCCCCGGCGTCAGCGCAGCATGCACCGAGTGCGACGGCGAGCGCTCGTCCGACGCCGGCCCCAGGCGCTCCTCGGCCTGATGCCAGGCGGTCGAAAACCGCCCGGCCTTATTGTCGTGCTTGTGGAACCCGCGGCGCCGATCTGTGTTATGTCCTGTTGATCGCGGGATCGGGCGCAGACGGCCGCGCGTTTCCCCGACAACAGAAAGCGAGGCCCGAGATGGCTGACGACAAGTCGAAGACGAAACAGGACCGCAAGCTGGTCTCGAGCGAAGAGCCCTACGAGGTCGCCGCCTTTGCCCGCAAATACGGCATTCCGCCAAGCGAGGCGCAGACCATCATCAAACGCTACGGTCCATCGCGCAAGAAGCTCGACGCCCATATGGCGGCCCGCGGCTAAAGCATGGCCGGACGGATCGGGATGGGGCTCGTCTCGGATGAGCCGATGGACGAGCATCTGTCCCGCCTGGCCGGCAGCGCCGCGGGCTGACAGAAACGGAGGTCACGACCATGTCCGACACCATACGCAGGACCGGCAGTTGCCTGTGCGGCGGCGTGCAGTTCTCGGTCATGGGAGCGCCGCTCCGCATTGGGCTTTGCCATTGCAAGGATTGCCGCAAGGCCGGCGGGTCGGCCTATTCGGCCTTTGCCATCTGGCCGCGCGAGGCCTTCGAGACCACCGGCCTCATCAGCAGCTACGGCACGCGCAGCTTTTGCCCGACCTGCGGCGGCCGCGTCGCCTGGGTCGACGACAACGAGGCCGAGGTGGCGATCGGCAGCCTCGACATCGCGCCGACCGATCTCGTGCCCGAATATGAATTGTGGACCTCGAGGCGCGAGACCTGGCTGCATGCCTTGCCCGGCACCGAACAGTTCGAGCATGACCGGCCGGTGGCCCAAGACGCCGAAGCGCCGACGCCGAGGGCGCTGTCGGACATCGATGCGGTTGAGTGAAATTTGATTTTGCCGGGCAGGGAACCCACCCCTGCTGGCGGCGTTATCCGGCGCCCCCATGACGGAGACGACCGTTGAACGACAAGATGTTTCCCCGACCCATCCGCCTGAAATTCGCCCCCGAGCGTGAGCGCGTCGTCCGCAGCGCCTGGGAAGGCCTGGAATGTCTCGGCGACTGGCCGGCCGGCCAGGGCCAGCGCTACCGGGCGGCGCTGCGCAGCTGTCGCGATGCATTGGATGGCTGGACGCCGCCGGAAAAGGCGATGTGGGCGATGATCGACGCCGCGCGCGAAGCAAAACTCCTCCAGTAGCGGGAAACAGGACATGTCCGATTTGATGCTGCCCACGCCGATACGGATCAAGCCGCATGGCTCGGACACGATCCGCGACGTCGCCACACTGAAGGATGCCAGCGAAATCCTCATCGACTGGCCGCAGGCAAAACGCGGCCCGTTTTACCAGGCCGCGCGCGAAAAGGTCGAGGCAGCGTTGGAAAGCAATGCCGGTGCCGCCGAGGCGCAGGAGGCGTTCGTTGCGCTCTGCAGCCACGCCGGCGTGCTGGTTCGGTAGAGGTGCGTCGAGGCTCGGCCGGTCCCAGAAGGTCGGTTGATCGAGACCGGGAAACTTGCCACGGCGAAACCGTCGCGGGTCTCCGGCGGACGAGACTGCCGGCGAGCCCTGCCTCTATTGCTTCGGCGGCTGGGGCGGCACGTCGCCGGGCTTGATCACCGGCGTCTTGCCTTCGTCGGGCGCCGGCGCGGCCATTCCCTGATCCCCCGTGGGGGGCGGTTTCAGCACACCGCCGCAATCGGTGAGCTTCTCCGTCAAATTGCCGCTGTCGGGCTGCTGCCCGGGCTGCTGTTTTGCACCTTGCTCCGTCTGCGCACGGCAATTGTCGGTCGCTGTGCTGTCGTCCTGCTGGTCGGTCTGGGCAGCCGCCGGTGCCGCCAGCGCCAGCATCAGGCCGCATGGTACGATCGCGAGAATTCTCATCCCGGGTCTCCGTTCCTGTGATGGCCGCCCGCGGCGGCCTTCCCTTCACAGGGACAACGCATGTCGAGGAAAAAGGTTGGCCGCTTCCCCGCGGGGGCGTGTTGCAACCAAATCCGTTCGCCGGCCGTTGCGCGTGCCGGAGGCGACCATGTTCGATGACTTTAAAAGTGGGGAGATCGACACCGGCGATGCCGTCATATTCTCGCTGCGTGCCGGCAGCGGGCCGCCGCTGCTGTTGCTGCACGGCTTTCCGCAAACGCATCTGATGTGGCGCGACATCGCGCCCATGCTGGCCAGCCGGTTCAGCGTCGTCTGCGCCGATCTGCGCGGCTATGGCGGCAGTTCCTGTCCGGCGTCGGCTCCCGATCACGCGCCCTATGCCAAGCGCGCCATGGCCGCCGACATGGTAGCGCTGATGGCAAAGCTTGGCTTCCCGAGCTTCATGGTCGCCGGCCATGATCGCGGCGGGCGTGTCGCCTACCGGATGGCGCTCGATCATCCAGACAGCATCGACAAGCTTGCCGTGCTCGACATCGTGCCCACGGCCGATGCCTGGGATCGGGCCGACGACAGGCTGGCGCTGGGCTACTGGCCATGGTCGTTGCTGGCACAGCCCGAGCCATTGCCGGAAAAAATCCTGGCGGGTGCCGCCGAGGCGATCGTCGACAATGCGCTCAGCGGCTGGGGCTCATCGCCCTCGGTGTTTCCACCCGAGGTGCGGCGGGCCTATATCGATGCCTTGCGCGCGCCTTCCCACATCCATGCCATCTGCGAGGAATACCGGGCGGCGGCCATGCTCGACCGTGAGCATGACCGTTCGGACAAGGCCACCGGCCGGCGCATCCGCTGCCTATTGCTGGCGCTGTGGAGCGGCCAGGGCGCGCTCGCGGACTGGTATGCCGGTGAAGGCGGGCCGCTGGCGCTGTGGCGCGGCTGGGCCGATGACGTGCGCGGCCAGGCGATGCCGGGCGGACATTTCTTTCCCGAGGAGAACCCGCCGCAGACCGCCGAGGCGCTGGCAAGTTTCTTCGGGGGCATTTCGCAGCGGTCGGGTTTACCTTCGCCCTCGCTTTGATGGGGCCGAAGCCGCGCCCCGTGCTGAATAGACCTCAAGGGCTGAAAGACGGCTCGGTGTCGGCAGCAGGGATTTCGGCGCCGAGCGGCGGAACGACGATCGATTCCAGCGGCGCCGTCAGCGACCAGCTGAGATGGCCCGGGCCGCGTTCCAGGACCGCCGAGCCGTTCAGCGACTGCGGCGCGACCCGCTCCAGGACGACGGTGCCGAAACCCTTGCGCGTGCCATCGTCCCGCCGGCTCCCTTCATACACCGGCATCGTCTCGTCCCAGACGAGATGGATTTCCCGCTTTCCCGGAACACCGTTGGCGATCTGCCAGGTGATCTCAAGCCGCCCGGCATCGCCTGCCAGCGCGCCATATTTGGAAGAGTTGGTGCCGAGCTCGTGAAACGCCATGCCGAGATTTTGCACGGCGTTCGGCTGCAGGGTCAAAAGCGGTCCGGAGAGCGATACCTGCTCCTCGCGGCCGAATGGCTTGAGCTGCTCCTGGACCAGGTCGAAGAGGCTGGCACCCGCCCAATCCGAGTTGACCAGCAGGTCGTGCGACCGCGACAGCGCCATGATGCGGGAGCGGATCAGCTCTTCGAACTCGCGCGGATCGGTCGAGCGTTTGCTCGTCTCCCTGATCATCGAGAGGATCACCGCGAACTGGTTCTTGACGCGATGGTTCACCTCGCGCAGCAAAAGCCGGATCCGGCGCTCGCTCTCCCTGGTCGCGGTGATGTCGCGGGCGATCTTCGAAGCACCGATGATCTCGCCCGATGCGTTCCTGATCGGCGAGATGGTGAGCGAGACGGCAATAAATCCACCATCCTTGCGTCGCCGGATCGTCTCATAGCTGGCCACGACTTCGCCATTGCGAACCCGGCCGATGATGTCGGCTTCCTCATCCCTGAGATGATCGGGAATGAGCATCAGCACCGATCGGCCGACAGCCTCCCCGGCGGCGTAGCCGAACATGCGCTGAGCCGCTCCGTTCCAACTGGTGATGATACTGTTCAGGTCCTTGCTGATGATGGCGTCGAAGGACGAATCGACGATCGCCGCCAGCCTTGCGTCGGCGGCGATTTCAATCGGGCCATCGATGTTTGCCAATTCCGTCATTGCCCCACCTTCCCCTAACCGCCTGGCGTCCCACACCGCTCTCGCAACCATGCGTCAGGCTTGCAGACGGATTTCCGCCGTGCCCTGCAATGCATGGCGGACATTTTGGTTGCAATGGGAAGGCAACATTCCGCATCGCGGCCGAAGCTGCTCGTCGAAACCGGGGCTGGCAGCTCGCCTCGGCCGTTCCAAATTCCGCGAGAGGTCAATCAGGGATGGCCCGTGCGGCCAGGTTCGATACCGGGCTCGTCTGGCGGAGCAACGGGCGATGGATCGGCCGAGGCGTCCCTTTGCGGGCAATCCTCGTAGCGGTGGTCGCGGCCGCCACAGAAGGAACAGCACATGGCTTCACGATCCTCGTTTCCGGGCCACCATTGCGGCGTCTCGTGGGGCTTCCGGCCGTCCATCCCCAGCAATGCGCGACGCGCCATTTGGTTGCCCCGCAAAGAAACGGCCAGTTGGCCGTTGCGGAACCACCGGCCGGGATGCGAGTTTCGCGTGATACGTCAGCTCGAGGGAACCGCCATGCCGATGCGCCGAATTGCTTTGATGACGGCAGCGATCCTGCTTGCCGCGACCGGCCTCGCCGAGGCCCGGCCCGACACCCGCACGATGAGCTGCGAGCAGCTCCGGCGGCTGATCCAGAGCCACCGCGCCGTGGTGCTGAGCACCGGCCCCAACACCTATGACCGCTACGTCAGGCAGTTCGGCAACGAATGCGACTGGCCGGAGGTGCCGATGTCGGCCTATGTCCCAACCCGTGACGGCCGCTGCCCGGCCTACCGCTGCGAGGAGCCTGTCAACAACTTCCCGAACTGATGCCGGCCACGCGCCTTTGCCGCGGCACTGCGTTGATCCCGGCGCGCGAACCGGCTACGGGTGTTGGCGCAGTTGCATCTTCCCGCTTCGTCTAATGGTAGGACAGCGCCCTTTGAAGGCGTGAATCGTGGTTCGAGCCCATGAGCGGGAACCAGCAATCAAGAACTTGGCGGGCCTTAACCGCACAGAGCAGATCGATTACATCGAAGCTGCGCGCATGAGACCGCTCCATCCGGCTTATTAGCAGATGCTTGTATTTCTTCTGAAGCAGGATCATCATCAAGCGGTTAGCGACCTGAAGGGGTGACGCGCCATGCAACTGAGTTGCTTTGACCAGGTTGGGGGCATCCTTGCATCAACGATGTTCCTCGACATCACGGCGGTTTTCATAATTTTGGCCGCCTTTGCCGCTGTACGGCTGGTTGCAATGTCGGGCGAAGGTTCTATCCAACAGCTCCAGACGGTGTAGCCCGCGAGGTGCTTCCCACCTGGAGAGGTATATGGCCGCGAGAAAGGCGATAGCGGTTAAGGACTGGTCTTGCGGCATGAGCGACGAGCTTGGCCGTGTGGTCCTGACCATCAACCCGACCGACGGTGAGCCAATCCTGGTTTTGATGACAATTTTCCAGGCGGCGAAAATGGCCGGGGAATTGCGATCCCCGAAACGCGTGCCCTTCTCACCTCGGTAACACCACGCCCGCGGGAAAGTGGCGATAGCAGCACCTTTCGATGACGTGAACCGTGGTTCGAGCCTATGGAACCAAAATCAATCACACACTCCAGTCCGGTTCGGGTCCGCTGACGTTTTTTTAGCGACAGCGAAACCAAGGTCGCACGCCCACGTTGAGGCTCGTTCAACATGGGAGCTCAGGCAATGGATCCGGCAAGCGGGGCTGTGATGCTTTTGCTTTCGTGCGGCACCGGCGACGCCGCCATGTGCAAACCTATGGAAACGGCGCCTGCCCTTTACGCATCCCTCGATCAATGCCGGGCGTCTTTGGCCGGCAGGCTGGCAAGCTCGCCCAACGGCGAGATCGTCGGCCGGTGCCAGGCAATCGACGCGATCGCCACGGCTTCTCCACCGGCGGACTACACTACGGTCGTCGTCACGCGAGGAATAGATGCCGTGACGAGTTATGTCGTGCCACGCGGGGCGAAATGAACGGATAGCACTGAGCTAGCCGACCAACCTGGCTATTGGCTGACGGTTTGCGAGGCAACGAGGACAAAACTCGCCGGGGCGGCCCCAACGCCCTCCCCGGCGAGCCTGTTGCCCCGCTACGATGAACAATGGAGCAATTCCTGCTGTACGAATTCGGGCGCCACTAAGTTGCATCTGTTCCCCGAAACCATTTCGCGGAGCCCGCGTTGACGACCGGGGTCCGACACAGGAGAGACCACATGACCGTCAACTGCCGCATATCGATCGACAACCGACCTGAAGCCACCGATGCAATTTTCCAGGCGGTTCCCCGGATTGGCGAAAGCGTTTCCCTGTCGATCGATGGAAATACACAGGATCTGCGGGTATCACGTGTCGTGCATGTGACCAATGGCACGCTGGAGGGTGCCGCGATCATCGTCGAAGTGACGACCAACATTCTCTAGGCCAACATCCGCCACCAAGACGTCGGCCGGCGGCCCGTTGCTTCTTGCCAGGCGCCGGATCGCAAAAGTTGCGGTCAACCGCCGTGGTCTGCGGCGCCGTTGCCATCGGAGCTGCGCAGGATGCCGAAATCCTGCGACTTAACCCCTTGCTCCGCCGTCAGGAACCCGTCCGAGGCAAGGCCGCGCCGCAACAGTTCCCTGACCGCGGCCGAGCGGCTCGGCATGCGCTTGTCGTAGCGCCAGTTTTCCAGCGCGGCCAGTTCATCGGCCGTCAGCATGATTTGCAGTCGTTCGGGGCGTTCCAATTCAGCCATGGCGCTTTCCTCGCTCAGGACCAAGAATACGTTGAGTTAGTATTTAACTCACTTGGCTAATAAATAGGATAAGCCTCATAATGCGTCAAGACCCTGCTATGGATGGTTCGCGCACCAGGCGCATGATGAGGATTCGGCGCTGGCCACGCAATTGCATAACTCTACTAACTGATTGATTTTTTTGGATAATATTTAATTTGTGAATTGCCATGGCGGAGTCCTTGCCGCATGGTGGAATCTGAACAGAAAACCGTTCCGGTTGGGAGGTTTCGATGCGGTATGATTACTCGACGCGCCTGCGCGATGACGTCAGTTCAGCAGTCCTGATGGCATTCAAGACGGCCGGCATCGTCAACATCACGGCGGTGGCGGAACGGGTCAGGGTCAGGAATCTGGCCGAGAACGTCGCCCTTGAGGACGTCGAATACCTCGTCCTGCAGGCAGCCCAACTCATTGGCGTCGCAATCGAATTCGACGGCCTCAGCTCTGTCGACGGCGTCGCTGGGACGTTCGTGGATGGCCAGGCCGGCGACGATGGCGAGCGCGTGATCGATAGACCTCTTCCGGCTTCCCGGCAGTAGGGCAATTTTGGTTGAACACATTGTCCCACGCAAAGGCAGGGCGTCCTCCTCAAGAGGCCGCCCTGTTGTCCATGTTAATGGTCCTTGCGCTTGCTTCCGTCAGGCGGAGGCAGCGACTTGTGAGGCAAAGTCGCGATATGGGCGCAGTGGGCGGCCCAGAAGCGCGGTCAGGCGATCGACGTCGCCAGCCTCGGGCAGCATTCCGTCGGTCAAGAACCGCTCGCCCATCAAGCGCATGTCGTAGGCCATCCAGGCAGGCAAGAACTGCTTGAGGTTTTGCTCGAAGCCCTCTGTATCATCGCCGCCGTAGCTGATCGGACGGGCGAGCACGTCCGACCAGATCGCGGCGATATCCGCCCCGGTCAGCGTCTGCGGACCGACGAGGTTGATCCGATCGAGCGCAAGTGGCTCCGCAGCCCGTTCGCGGCGCAGCAGCTCAAGGGCGGCGATCTCGGCGATATCACGCACGTCGATCATGGCGAGCCCCTTGCCGCCGATCGGCATCGTGTAGGCGCCGTAGCCGGTGATGGCGGCTTCGATCATCAGATCGTTCTGGATGAAGTAGGCCGGGCGCAAGATCGTAGCCTTGAAGTCCATCTGCTCGATCATTCGCTCGACGCCGAACTTGCCGGCGAAATGCGGCACGTTCGCATAGACGTCGGCATGGATCACCGAAAGATAGACGATCCGCTCGATGCCAGCCGACCGGGCGACGTTCAGCGCCACCAAGGCCTGCGTGAATTCGTCCGGCACCACGGCGTTCAAAAGGAACAGGGTGGAAATGCCGGACATGGCTTTGCGCAGCGAATCGACGTCGAGAAAGTCGCCCTGCGCGACCGATACGCCCGCCGGGAAGCTTGCTTTCGAGGGATCGCGGACGAGAGCACGGACATCGGCGCCGCGCTGGACGAGGTGTTCGACGACTTGGCGGCCAACATTGCCTGTGGCGCCGGTGACGAGAATGGTCATGGAAATTTCTCCTGTTGGATTGCTTGACACGCCCAATATGTGTGGCTCACTAGCAGTCCAATAGACGGAAATTCTGGACGCAGCGTCCCACTGGTGGAACGATCATGGATCTCCTTGCCCTCGCCGACTTCAACCTCGTTGCCCGCCATGGTGGCTTCGGCAAAGCGGCAAGGGCCACCGGCCGGCCCAAGGCAACGCTGTCTCGGCGCGTCGGCGACTTGGAAAGCAGTCTTGATCTGCGCCTGTTCGAACGAGGTGCGCGCAACCTGAAGCTCACCGAGGAAGGGCGGGCACTCTTCGAGCGGACGGGGACCTTGCTCGCCGAACTGGACGAGACGGCCGCGGCGATCGCCTCGGGCGGTCAGAGACCCAAGGGCAGATTAAGGATCAGCGCACCTCTCCATTTTTCTCAGACCGCGATGGGGAGGATCGCCGCGGGGTTTACCCTCAAACATCCGGAGGTAAGGCTTGAGGTCACGACGGAGGACCGCCCTGTCGACATGATCGAGGAAGGCTACGACCTGGTGATCCGGGTCAATCCGGATCCCGACGAAAGCCTGGTCGGACGGGCGTTTCTCCGCGACCGCCTGGTCGTTGTGGCGAGCCCACACCTTCCTCGCACGACCGGTGGACGGGCCGCTCCTGGCGTTGCGCGTGGCACAGGCGAACGGCAAACATGGCACGTGAAGACACAAGGTGGCCGGTCGACGATTACGATCGAACCTGTCCTCGCTTTGTCAACGCTGATCATGGTGCGGGATGCGGTGCGAGCCGGCGTCGGTGTTGGACGTCTCCCAATTTCGCTGGTGAGCCACGACTTGGCTGACGGCACACTGGTGAATTGGGGGGACATCGACGGCCCCGAGATCGCTCTCTGGACGCTCTACCCATCTCGGCGGCTGCTCAGCGCACGCGTGTCGGCGTTCCTGGACTTTCTGAAACAGGCCTTTCCAAATGGGACGCCGGACGAACTGGCCGCCTATATTGGCAGGTGGTGACTGAAGCCGCTTTCGCCGGCAACAGTTGGGGCGACGGAACACAAGCCGAAGGCGAACAAACCGGGTGTCGATGCGGATGGTCGTTGGAGAACGGATGTTTCGGACTCTCACGGCAGAGTGATTGGCACCGACGAAACCTTGGGCCGCCAAAGGCGTTTATCGCTTCAGGCCTGTCGAGGTTCCAATGCAGACTGCATGGTTTTCCAAACCCGTGGCGGTGTCGGTCGGTGTCACCGGTTCCATCCACCATTTGTCCAATACACAGCAAGCCATTGAATTGCTCACGACACATTGGCGTGACGCCGGCAGCCCAAAACATCAATCGGCGTTGCGCGCCTGCCGCCGGGCGACGAGTGGTGACGTGTCCTCCGACATCGCCCGGGAGGCTTTCGTCGAGGCCGCCCGCGAGGCGCATATCCTGATCGAGTAGTCTGGCCGCCCGTGTCTGTTCTTGACACGGAAACCCGCCCCTCGCATATTTTGCGATAGCCGGAGCCAGCGTTGCCGGCCAGTTCAAAGCATCGTTCAAGCGATTGGAGGAAGTGATGAACGACAGGCGTTTCAACCACCCCGTTTTCGTCAAGGACGGTCAGATGATCGTCCAGGAAATCACCTGCCTCGACGAGGCCCTCGACTTTCTCGACGAATGGCCGAGCAACCGCCGCGGCCCGATCTTCGATACCGCCCGGCGCGCCTGCCATCGCGCCTTTGACGGGCTGTTGCCGCCGTCGGTTGCCCGGGAAGCCTTCGCCGGCTGGGCAAGATCGGCGCGCATCCTGGAGGAAATCTCGAGCGTCCTGCCCTGGATGACCGGGCAGCGATCCGGGCGTGGCGGTATTTCGGCCTGAGCGGCTGGTTTCAGGAATATCGCCCGGCGAACCGATTGTCGGAGGCGCCGGGATAGGCAGCGTGACCCATGGCCGGCGATTGTGGCGGCCAGCCCGCCTGTTAAGAATGGAGCGGACGCGCCTATAGTCGTGGCGAGCTGCACCGGAGAGCGCACCAATGACCCTGAAAACACGCAAGCTCGGCAGTCAGGGGCTGCAGGTCTCTGCCATCGGCCTCGGCTGCATGGGCATGAGCCAATCCTATGGCCCGGCCGATGAGGCCCAATCCATCGCAACGCTGCACCGCGCCATCGAGCTCGGCTGCACCTTCCTCGACACCGCCGAGGTCTATGGCCCCTACACCAACGAGGCCCTGCTCGGCCGGGCGTTGAAGGGCAAGCGCGACCAGGTGACGATCGCCACCAAATTCGGCTTCCGCATAGAAAACGGCAAGCAGGTCGGAACCGATAGCCGGCCCGGGCACATCCGCGAGGCCGTGGAAGCCTCGCTCGGCCGACTCGCCACCGACCATATCGACCTCATCTACCAGCACCGCGTCGACCCGGCGGTGCCGATGGAGGATGTCGCGGGCGCCGTTGGTGAACTGGTCGCGCAAGGCAAGGTGCGCTTCTTCGGCCTGTCCGAGGCGGGTGTGGCCAACATCCGCCGGGCGCATGCCGTGCATCCGGTGTCGGCGGTGCAGAGCGAGTACTCGCTGTGGGAGCGCAATCTGGAGCCGGAGATCATCCCGCTGCTGGGTGAACTCGGCATCGGCCTGGTGCCGTTCTCGCCGCTCGGCCGCGGTTTTCTCACCGGCGAGGTCAAGCGCGCGGAGGACTATGCCGAGGGCGACTACCGCCGCAACGATCCGCGCTACCAGGGCGAAAACTACGACGCCAATGTCGAGGCGGCGGCCAAGGTGCGCGACATCGCGGCTGCCCGGGGCGTCAAGCCCGGCCAGGTCGCGCTGGCCTGGCTGCTGCGGAAGGGCAGCGGTTTCGACATCGACATCGTGCCGATCCCCGGCACCAAGCGGATCAGATATCTGGAGGAGAACGTCGCCGCCGAATCCCTGAAACTCGACGCCACCGAAATGGCCGCGCTCGACGACGCCCTGGCGCCCGGGAAAATCGCTGGCCCGCGCTACACCGAGCGCGGCATGGCGATGGTCGATCGGTAGAGCGGGCGATCCCGAAACGGGAACTGGATACCTGCTCTTTCGCCATCGGTGCCGGGCTTGCCGGACCCATTGCCGAACGAGGCGACGGCGACCCTAGCTCGCCGCCGCCGCCGGCACCTTCCTGGGCGCGGGCCGCTGCCGGCGCATGCGGCGTTTGGCGATGAGCTTGAGGGCAACCGGCGGCTCGTTTGACAGTGCGCCCAGTACGGCATCGACCATGCCATGCGCCACGAAATCCGCGTTGATGTCCTGGGCCAGCCTGGCGGCCGTTTCCTTGTCCTCGGCGGCGGTCTCCGACCAGAACACGATTCCCACCCGAAGGGCGGCCTTCGCGCGCTTCAGCCGCCGAACCAGAAAGCGGGCGTGCTTGACGGAATCGCGGTTCAGGAAGCCGACCACGACGGAGTCGATGGTTTCGAGCTCGATGCGGCGGATGTTGGCGGGTTCCATCTCGGCAAAGCCGGCCGTTGCTACCGTCGCGCCCTGGACCTCCAGCACCTGCGCCAGCATCGCGGCAGTGGCATCGTCGAGTTCGCCGCGCCCGCCGGCGCAAAGCACCGATATGCCGGCGCCATCGGGCAGATCGGTCTCGTTCTCGCCGGCGGCATCGCCATGGTCGCCCGCCTCCTCGGCCACGTGCGGGTCCTCCTCCTCGCCTGCCTCCTCCTGTGCGCTGTCGTCGAGGTTGGCCACCAGCGTCAGGGCGCTGGCCGCCACCTGCCGCCGTTGCAGGTCGCCCATGACGCCGCGCACCCGGTCGCGCTCGCCCAGCAGGAGCGCCGGAATGGCGACCTTGTCGTAGAATTCGACAAGATATTTCTCCTCCAGCATCTCCTCGGCGTGGTCGGTGGCTTCTTCCGGATCTCCGGCCAGCAGCCGCTGGTATAGTCGCGCATGGGGTTCGAGCACCGGCTCGTTGCCGAACAGCACGTCGAGGAATTCAAACTGCGGCACGTGCCTGCCCAGCACCACCAGGCAGACGGTGAGCGGCGTCGACAGGATCAGCCCGAGCGGTCCCCAGAGCCACGTCCAGAAGATCGCCGCGACGATGATCGCCAGCGGCGACAGTCCCGTTCGCGAACCGTAAAGCCAAGGTTCGATGACATTGCCGGTTATCAGTTCCATCACCACGAACAGGGCGGCCGTCCACAGCACGAGCGACCAGCCGGGCGCCACGGCCAGCGCCAGGAACAGCGGCAGCAGCATGCCTATGGCCGGGCCGATATAGGGAACGAAACGCAGCGCCAGCGCCAGCAGTCCCCACAGCAGGGCATTGGGAATGCCGAGGATCCAGAGCCCGATCGCGATCGGTATCGCGTAGACGATGTTGACCACCAATTGCATCAGCAGGTAGAGGCCCACCCGCTTGCCGGCATCCTGAAGCGCCTCCGTGGTGCGGTGGAGGTCGCCGTAACCGACAAGCCTGATGAAGCGGTCGCGCAAGTCCTCGCGCTCGAGCAGCATGAAGATGACGACGACGATGATCAGCCCGGCCGATCCGAGCGGGCTGATCAGCGGGCCGACTATGTTCTGCAGGACTTCGAGCGGCCTTTCGCGCGAGACGATCTCGACGGGCACCGGCTCACGCGGCGGCTTTTCCGGGGTGACGGCCGGCAGCGTAGCGTCCTGCCGGTCGATTTCCTGGCCGACACGCTCGACCACCTGGCTCAATCTGGCAAGGATCCCTCCCCCGACCCCGGTTTCCTTGAGCGAACGGATCTTGGTCAGGATGTTGGTCTGGTAGACGGGGATGTTCTGCGCCAGTTCGCTGACCTGCGTGGCGACGATGAAGGAGAACAGGCCAAGCGCCGCGAAAGCGCCCAGCACGCTGGCGACGACAGCCGCAATCCGGGGTATGCCGACCTTTTTGAGCGCCGCGACAAGCGGCGCGAGCGCGAAGGTGAGCAGCAGCGCGATCGCGATCGGCAGGAAGACCTCGCGCCCGAAATACAGTGCCGCCACCGTCGTGACGGTGGTTGCCACATTGGGCAATGAGGTTCGAGGGTGAGGCGTGGCGGCCGAAAGCATGTCCTCCGACCCATGAGCCGGAGACGCCGTGCCGTTTCGACGATTGGCCACTCGATCTTCCCCCTGCCAACCGTCATGATCTGATATATCGAGCCGGCATGCAACTTTCTCGGCGTTCCCGTGCCTGCGCCGGGATGGCGAGATCGAATGCTGTTTGTCAGCGTTCCGATTTTCGACGCGATGAGATCGGCTCGCTCGACATCGTGTTCGGCGAGCGGCCGCTGGTAGCAGACAAGCGGCGCCATCCAGCACAATCGATAGGGGGCGGACAGACCCGCTGCCGCCTCATAGATCTTCAAGCATTCGTTCAGCCGAACTCGACGCCGTGCGCGATGTTCGCCAGCCGGGCATCGGCCTTCAGTGCAGAAACGCTCCTCGCAGCCACGCGAAGAAACCGGATCTTGCGGACATTGCCGCGCGGACACGGGATGCGGCCCATCGTGCCGTCATCGTGGCGCCGACATGGCAGTGGCAGACGATTCCGTGGAGCTGCCAATCGGTCAGTTCGAAGAAGCGCTTGGCCTCACCGTAGGTATCCTCCTTCAAGCCCAGCGCGCGAAAGATCGGATCTTCGAAAGCAACTGTGATTGGTGATCCCGCGGAACGCATTCTTTCGCGCACCTCCACGGATTGGTACTCGGTCCCCGTCAGCGCCCCTAGGCACCTGTTGGGATTTTGCTCCAGAAGCTGCGCCCAGCGTTCGAGGCGTTCGCCTCGGGTCGCGACAAGATAGGTTGCCTCGGCGTGGACGTCGGCAACGGCATTCAGTTGGTCAACGGTTTGATGCTTCACGGACGCCTCCTATTCAGTGGCTGAATTCGCTCCAGCCTTGAATGGAATTATGGCGCTCCGTGAGGTCGGCAAGACCCGGAAATGCACGGTAGGACGATTCATTTTTGACGACCTGGCTCCATTCCGCGGCACGGCTCGCGAGAGCGCGTCCGGGTCGTGACCGAAACCGCACCGGAACCAACCGCAAGCACGACCGTTCTGCCCGCATCAGATCTGGTCGAGACGCCGTCAAAGACGCTGAGGACACCTGGATGTCGGGTTGTTCGACATCCCCCCGGATGTCGACCACCCATCAAGCCCCACGCAGGAGTTATTTCATGGCCATTCTGCCTAACCCCGACCCAACGCCTGTTCCAGTACCCACGCCGCCGCCGCTTCCCGAACCGAAGCCCATGCGCGAGCCGGATCCGGACAGGCTTCCGGATGAAGACCCTGTCCCCAATCCGGATGAAAACGACGTGCCGCCCAAGCGCATGGCCCCGGTGGCCTGGAAGGAGCATTGAGCACCGTTCCAGATAGACGCCGCGGATGACGTCGGTGTAGCGCAGCGTCACGCCAGCGATCTCGGCGGTGCGGGCAATGGGCTGTGCGCCAGGGTTATCGCAGCACGGTCGGAGAACCCGAAGCTGGCGATGCGGCTGCTCAGCGCCCTAGCCGGTTCACTTGGCGCCGTCCGGCTTTTTGTTGAAAATCGTGAGCAGATCCACCGGCAGCGGAAACACCACTGTCGACGAGCGCTCGCCCGCGATGTCGTGCAGGGCCTCGAAATAGCGCAGCTGCATGGCTTGCGGCTCGGCCGCCAGCATCTTGCCGGCCTCGACCAGCTTTGCCGCCGCCTGCTGCTCGCCATCGGCATTGATCACCTTGGCACGCCGCAGCCGCTCGGCTTCGGCCTGCTTGGCGATGGCGCGGACCATGCTTTCGTTGAGGTCGACATGCTTGATCTCGACATTGGAGACCTTGATACCCCAGGCATCGGTGCGCTGGTCGAGAATCTCCTGGATGTCGCTGTTGAGCTTGTCGCGCTCGGCCAGCATCTCGTCGAGCTCGTGCTTGCCGAGCACCGAGCGCAGCGTGGTCTGCGCAAGCTGGTTGGTGGCGGCCATGAAATCCTCGACCTGGATGATTGCCCGCTCGGCGTCGACGATGCGGAAATAGAGCACGGCGTTGACCTTCACCGAGACGTTGTCGCGCGAGATCACGTCCTGCGGCGGCACGTCCTGCACCACCACGCGCAGGTCGACCCGCACCATCTGCTGGACGAAGGGAACGAGGAGGATGAGGCCGGGGCCCTTCACCCCGGTGAAGCGGCCGAGCGTGAAGACCACGCCGCGCTGATATTCCCGCAGGATGCGAATGGTCGCGGAGAGGAACATCAGCACGAGGAGGGCGAGTATCAGATAGGCCACATAACCGATGATCATTGCCTTGCTCCATTGTTCCTGCGCCGGACCGTCAGCATGAGACCCCTCACATCGGCCACCTCGACGCTGTCGCCAGGGGCGAGCGGTTCGTCGGCTTTCGCCCGCCAGCGCTCACCCTGGGCCAGCACATGGCCCTCGCGTCCCGACCAGTCGAGTATCTTGGCCGGCAGTCCGTGCATGGCCTGCGCGCCGACACGCGGCAGGCGCTTGCGTGCCGCCCACAGATAGCTGCCGGCCAGCAGCGCCAGGCCAAGCGTCAGCGCGGCGGCGGTGCCGATGACCGCCCATGACATCTCGAAGCCGGGACCCTCGACCTTGAGCAGCATGGCGGCGCCGAGCAGGAAGGCGGCCACGCCACCAAGCCCAAGCACCACGGTCGGATTGAAGGCCTCGATGACGAGGAAGGCGAGGCCAAGCAGCATCAGGGCAAGGCCGGCATAGCTGATCGGCAACAGGTTGAGGGCATAGAGCCCGAGCAGAAGGCAGATGGTGCCGATCACGCCGGGTGCCACCGCGCCGGGGCTGGTGAATTCGAAGACGAGGCCGTAGAAGCCGGCCAGCATCAGGATGACGGCGATGTTGGGATCGGTGATGACGGCGAGAAGCCGGATCAGCCAGCCGGGCTCCAGCGTCTCGACCGGGAGGCCCTTGGTCGCCAGCACCTGTTTCTTGCCGGCCACCTCGACCATGCGGCCGTCGGCAAGCTGCAGCAGTTCGGCCGTGTCATGGGCGACGAGGTCGACGACATGTGCCTGAAGCGCCGCGTTGGCGGAAAGGCTGGCCGCCTCGCGCACGGCCTTTTCACCCCAGTCGGCATTGCGTCCGCGCAGTTCGGCGAGCGAGCGGATCAAGGCAACCGCGTCGTTCGTCATCTTGGTCATCATGGCGTCGCCCGCCGGCGGTCCGGTGGCGTCCTTCTGGTCGCCCTTGTTCTGGTCGCCGCCACCGGGAAGAGACGGCAGCCCGCCAAGCTCGACCGGTGTGGCAGCGCCCAGATTGGTGCCGGGCGCCATCGCCGCGACATGGGTCGCATAGAGGATGTAGGTTCCGGCACTTGCCGCATGCGCCCCGGCGGGCGCGACATAGCCGATGACGGGAACGGGCGAGGCAAGGATATCGGCGATCATCTCGCGCATCGAGGTGACCAGCCCGCCTGGTGTGTCGATCTCGAGGATGAGAACCTCGGCGTGCCGCTCGGTGGCGTTCGCCAACGCTTCCTTGAGCTGCCTTGCGCTCGCCGGGCCGATGGCGCCGTCCATCTCGACGCGCAACGCCACCCTCTCCGCCGCCTCCCCGGTTACCAAGGAAGAGGGACTGGCGACCGCGGCGGCCATGAGGGCCGCGGCAACAACCGCCATCCGCGCGAGGTTCACGCTCAAAACTCCCCGGGCGGGATATGGGGCCCGATCCCACCGAAATCCATGGCGCGGTACAGACTGCAAGCCGACGAACCCGGCTCCGCGCGGCCTGGACGGCAAACGCATGGGGCGCATAAATTCAAATCCGGAGGAGCCCGCCGCTCGCGCGCCGGACCCCCACCCTTTTACCGGTCACGCATGCGCGTGCGGATGACGGAAGTCCCAGACGGCCCAACCTGATACGGCAACCACCAGCACGCCGAGACCGACGTGGGTGGCCATCGCGTACCCGTTCGCCATGAAGTCGAGAAACCAGGGCGAAACGATCAGCCAGAGCCCGAGAACGACACTAACCCATTCCTCCCACTCGGCGAATGCGGCAAGCGTCGCCAAAGCCATGACGCCCAGCACGACGCCAACAATCCAGGCGTTCCATGCGGGAGCGGTTTCAGCAGCGAAGCCGATTATCCAAGGTGAGATGAACAGGCAGATGGCAAGGACCAGATTAAGCCAGTCCTGGCTCTTCTTTCCTTCCATCAGTGTATTAGCCATGACAACCTCCACAGATGAAGCTTGACCAAAGCGTTAAGTTCGCGTGCAACGCACGCTCAATGATTGATGTAACTACGCTTCACATGGCCTTCAAGACCTGGCCAGAGACGGCCCCGGCAAGGCGTAGACCGCGCCACTCCGCTCCCGAACGGGATCAACGCGCCGCATGCCTTGCCAGCGCATGCTCGATCAGCACGTCGATGATCTGGCTGTAGCCAATGCCTGATGCCGCCAGCGCCTTGGCGTACATCGAGATGTCGGTGAAACCGGGAATGGTGTTGACCTCGTTGACCAGCAGGCTGCCGTCGGCGCGCAGGAAGAAGTCGACGCGCGCCATGGCTTCACAGCCGAGCGCCTGAAAAGCCTGCCGCGCGATCTCTCTCGCTTTGTCGGCAACCGAGGCCGGGACATCGGCGGGCACCTTGACCACCGCGCCGTCGGCATCGAGATATTTGGCCTCATAAGTGTAGAAGCCATGCTTGCCGGCCGGAATGATCTCGCCGGGCAGCGACACCGTCAGCGTGCCGTCGGCCCGCTCCAGCACCGAGAACTCGATCTCGCGGCCTTCGACGAACTCCTCCACCAAAACCTTGCTGTCATGCCGGAAAGCCGCCTCGACGGCCGCGGTGAAGCTGGCGCTGTCGGTTGCCTTGCTGACCCCGAAGGACGAGCCCTGGCGCGCCGGCTTGACGAACACCGGCTGGCCAAGCTTGGCCGCGACTTCCGTAAAGGCCACCGACTCGCCGCGCCGCAAGGTCAGCGAGCGGGCAACGGCAAGGCCGGCCTCGCGCATCAGCCGCTTGGCAATCTCCTTGTCCATGGCGGCCGCCGAAGCGAGGATGCCGCAGCCGACATAGGCGACATCGGCGACTTCGGCATAACCCTGCACCGACCCGTCCTCGCCGAACGGTCCGTGCAGCACGGGAAAGACGACGTCGACCGGAGGCAGGTCGGGCTGCGTTCCATCCCGCGATACGGCGACCAGCCTGCCCTTGCCGCCGGGTAAAAGCGCGACCTCGATGCCGTCCTCGGATGCCGGAGCCCCTGCCCCGTCGCCGGCGGCCGACTGTTGCAGCAGCCACCTGCCGCTGCGGGAAACGGCGATCGGCACGATGTCGTAGCGCGTCCGGTCGATCGCCTTCAGCACATTGGCGGCCGAAAGGCGCGACACGTCATGCTCGGCCGAACGTCCGCCATAGAGGATGGCAACCCTTGTCTTGGCGGTCATCGAAATCCCTCAACTCTCAAAAGTTCAAATGGCGACGGCAATGCCACGATTGGCAAAGAAGCGATCGAAATCGGCTGGCGCCAACACTGCGTTTGCCTGTGTGGCGCTGGTATGGCCGGACGGATTGTGGAAGCGGAAATCCTTGGCGGAAGCCGCCGTGACCAGCACCAGATGCCCGCCCTTCGATGGCGGCTCGCGCTCGGGCCAGCGGATGGAGCTGCTGACCGACGCGATGAAGAAACGCGATCGAGAAAGGATCGCCGGAATGTCCCCTGTCGCGACATTGGTCATCACCTCGGCGCGCAGGCCGAAGACCTCATCCACGAAGCTGACGAAGGGCGCGTAGATCAGCCCCTTGATCGATCCCTCGTTGACGACATAGCCACCATATCCAGTGCATTGCCTGGCGAGTTCGATCGTTGGCACGATCTCGCCGCGCGTCGCCAGGATCATCTTCAGGCAGGCCATGCCGCAGATGTTGGCGGCCCAGGCCGCGTATTCGTCCAGCGTTTTCGCGCCCGACCCCTGCCACAGCGGATCGCGCCGCAGCGCCACTTCGGCGCCATCGGCGAGCACGTCCTTGGTCATGTCCGGCGTTTCCCACTGGCTGAAAAACGGCACGGTTTCAGGCAGTGGACTCACGCGGTCTCCTCGGGCGGCTGGTTCCATCTCGAATACGAGGATACGAGATGGATGAAAAGCCGCTTGGGCCTGTTTCGCTCTACGAGCCGCGCGGCGTCGTTTACTCGGCCTTGGTCCAGCCGAAAACCAGCCAGGCATATTTGGATCTTTCGTCGGGTTCGGCGGTGTAGGTCATCTGCATGTCGCCGTCCTTGGCGTAGATATCCAGCCTTATCCAGCTTGAGCCACGCCGAACTGTTGCTGAAGGACCAGGTCCCGCACCAGACGCAGGCCCCCGACGTTGGATCACCGGGCTGATGGAAATTGTAGCGGCCGTCCGCCGTGATCTCCAGATAGTCGAAGGCGCCGTAAAACGCGGTCACTGTCTGCTGGAACTCATTGGCGGCCGCCTCTTGTTCCGGCGTGGGCGCATCCTTCATGTCGCGCGGCGGCCGGATGGCTCCACCGTTCAGTTTCCATTTGCCGACAAAATCCTTCTGGGTCGGAAGATACTCCTCCTGAGCCTGCGCCGACTGGATATGAGCAACGGATAATATACCGCCCAGACCCATACCCCCGGTCACCAATAGAAGTGCGGCGGCATGGAGCGCCCTTGTTGAGTTTTGCATAAAAAATAGTCTCCACGATGGGTAATGGGAGTTTTATTCAAAGGTTTGTGGCGCGCGTTGCTTCGATGCCGATTCCCGTCCGCCATTTGCACGGTTAGCACCGGGGCCACCAAATTGGCAACGCAAAGCGGCATCTCTCCAGCATCGCCCATGGCACCCCGGTCCGGCACCAACTCGGATGAGCACCGAAGCGCCCAAAGCCGTCGCTTGCGGACTGGATTCAGGTGAATATCGGCACAGCCTAGAAGGTGATCTTCACCGAAGCGGTGCTGCGCGTGTGCGGACCGTGATGAACGGCCTCGATGTTGTTGCCGTCCGGATCGAGCAGGAAGGCGGCGTAATAGCCGGGGTGATAGGGCCGTTCCCCCGGCGCGCCATTGTCCGTGCCGCCGCCGGCGAGCCCGGCCTTGTAGAAGGCCTCGACCATGGCGTGGTCCTTCGCCTGGAACGCAAGATGATGGCGGCCGGTGAGTTTTCCCAACGCCGCCCGGCTGTCGGCACTGGAGATGAACAGTTCGTCGGCCCAGAAATAGCCCTCGCCGGCACCACCGATCGGGATATCGAGCACCTGCAAGACCGCTTCGTAGAAGCGCCGGCTGGCCGGGAGATCCCTGACCACCAGCTGGATATGGTCGATGAGCCGGCCGCGATGCAATTCCTGGGTTTCCATGAAAACTCCTCCTCGTGAGGCTTTCGAATTTAGGTTCGGACAAGACGCCGTCAATGCGGACGCGTTACCGTCACCCGCCGCAAGTCCACTGATCCACCTTTCAAACAAAAAGCCCGCCGGGAGGGGATCCGGCGGGCCTTTGGAAAGCCGACACAAGAGGCTTTCCACTGTCTGCGGGGGTCAGACATGGTGAGAACTCCGATGTACCACAGAGGTTCCACCGGAACGAAAAAAGCCCGCCGGCGGCGGAAGCCTATTCCTTCAGGATGGCCGCCAGCCTTGGGACGCCCTCACTCACCGCGCGCCGGTCGGCGAGCGTGAAGGACAGCCGCAGCGTGTTGCGCCCGGTGCCGTCGGCGAAGAACGCGTTGCCGGGCACGAAGGCGACGCGCGCCTCCTCGACCGATCGCGCCAGCAACGCGGTGGCGTCGGACCCTTCGGGCAGCGTCATCCAGACGAACATACCGCCTTCCGGACGGCTCCAGGTCACGCCTTCAGGCATGTGGGCTTCCAGTGCAGCGAGCAGGCCATCGCGGCGCTCGCGATAGGCGCCGATGAGTTTTTCGACCTGGCCGTCGAACACGGCCTCGGCGACGCGGTGCATCACCACCTGGTTGATCGACGGGCTGTGCAGGTCCGAGGCCTGCTTCATCAGCACCAGCTTCTCGACGATATGGCGCGGCGCGCACACCCAGCCGACACGCATGCCCGGCGACAGGATCTTCGAGAACGAGCCGCAATAGAGCGTACGCGCCTTGTCGATGCCGCCGGAGCGCGCGCAGTCGAGCGCCAGGATCGGCGGCTCGCCTTCGCCGTCATAGCGCAGCGCGCGATAGGCGGCATCCTCGATGACGGCGATGTCGAGTTCGCCGGCAAGGTCGAGCACCGCCTCGCGCTGCTTTCGGTTCAGCGTGTTGCCGGTCGGGTTGGCGAAATCCGGCACAAGATAGGCGAACTTGGCCTTGCCGCCATTCGCGGCGGCCGCCGCGCGATAGGCGTCGGGCGTCATGTTGCCGCCGTCCGGGGTCAGCCGGTCGTAGCGCGGCTCATAGGCGTTGAAGGCCTGCAGCGCGCCGAGATAGGTCGGCCAGGTCACCAATGCCGTATCGCCCGGCGAGAGGAACAGTTTGCCGAGATAATCCAGCGCCTGCTGCGAGCCGGAGGTGATGAAGATGTTGGCTTCGTCGCAGGCAACGCCGAGCTTGCCCATCTGCCCGGCCAGCCAGCGCCGCAACGGCGGATAGCCTTCCGAGACCTGGTATTGCAGCGCCGCTCCCGCCTCCGAGCCACCCAGCACATCGGCATAGGCATCGCGGATCGCCTCGGCCGGAAACAGCGCCGGATCGGGAATGCCGCCGGCAAACGAGATGATGTCGGGCTGGTCGAGCAGCTTCAGCAGTTCACGGATTTCGGACGCCTTCATCCGCGACGAGCGCGAAGCCAACAGGTTCATCAAAGTCACGACACGCCTCCCCGGACGCTGCAATATAGGTCAACTTGGCTGACCTATATCCTCTATTGTCCGCCAATTGAAGTGTGCCTGAAAGATTTCCCGCATGCGCCAGCCGCTGGCGCTCCGGAATCGCGCCGGGCATCACAAGGCTTTCTTGTAACCGAGATGGCTGCCGGTGAAGCCGAGGTCCTTGAAGGGATCGACATAACCCCGCGCCAGCGGCAACGAGGCGTCCTCGGCAAGGTACTTGAGTTGCCATCGGAATTACCGACCAACGCAGCGCCGCCCCTCATTGTCCTGCCGGACATTTCTCCCCGTTAGTGACGGGGAGAAATGGGCAGCTGCGATGTCGGCACTATTCCGCAACGCTGGCGATTGGCGAAGCCATCGATGACGGCGTCGTTCTCCCCGTCACCATACGGGGAGAAGATGCCGGCAGGCTGATGAGGGGCAGCGCAAGGGTCCAGGCCTCAATCCCCGTCCGAGGGCGCTGCCTTGCCGCACTGCGCCAGCACCTTGCCGATGGCAGCACTGGAGCCTTTCAGCAGAAAACTGGTCTGGCCGTATTTGGCCGCACCGACCGACACATCGCCCTTCCCGCGCAGCAGGTCCAGCAGCGGATCGGCTTTCGTCAAATTGACCACGAAGTAGTTGTACATGGCCTCTAACTGCAGCGTCCTGGTCACCGTCTTGCCGTCGGCCTTGAACTCGAACGAACCACTGATACCAGGCTCCAGCTGCTGGCCGGTGGCGCCGAGATCGTAGCTCAGCACCGGCGTGTCGAAACAGATCAGCATCAGATGCGCGTCGCCTTTCGGCCCGCCGCAGACCGAGGCGGTGAGCACGCTGCCGCCTTCGTCCTCCTCCATCTTGGCAGCCCAGCCGCCGCAGGAAGCGGCAAACGCCGGCTGCGCGGCGTGCAAGACCGCCACCGCACCGGCGATGATGAGATATTTCATGACTTCCCCCTCGCACATTTGCCGCCGCACCCGCCGGCATCCTATAGGAAAAGCCATCCGGTGGCATCGCCTGTTGCGGCGTCCGGCCCGATTGTGCGGAGAGCGGTGTTGAAAACCTGTGTTCGTCTGTGTCTGCCGCTGGTCGCCCTGCTGGCCTCACCGCTGGCCGCCCATGCCGACTGGAAGCCGGTCGAAAAGGTCGAGACGTACGCCATATCGGGCCAGTCCGGGCCGGAACTCTACCGCTCGATCGGCGACAACGGTCCGAAGCTCGGCATCACCCGCGCCATCGCCCACACCAATTTCAAGCTGACCTGGACCCGGGATTACCAAGCACGGGCCGGCGCCTGCGTGCTGGCGACGGCGCGGCCGAAGCTCATCATCACCTACACCTTGCCAAGCCCCTCGGCGCCGCTGCCGCCGGCCATCCAGAAGAACTGGGAGGTTTTCATCGCCGGTGTCAGCGCGCACGAGAAGGTGCATGGCGCTGATATCATCGACATGGTGCGCAAGATCGAGGCGGCGACCGTCGGCCTCAGCGTTGCCGACGATCCCAAATGCAGCAAGATCCGCACCGAGATGACCAGACGCCTGTCCGCCTTGTCACAAGCGCAGCGGCAGGCGAGCCGCGATTTCGACCGCGTCGAGTTCGGTCAGGGCGGCAACCTGCAAAAGCTCATTCTTGCTTTGGTGAATGGCGGCTGACGCGCGTGACCAAGGTGTTGCCAGCGAATTGAACCCTCGCTGTCGGGCTGCCGGCCGCCAAGATCCTCCATTTCGAGGAATGATCGAAAGGCGCAACCGTGGCCTGGGCTTTCTGGCCGACGTCTTTTGCTCTACGAAAGCCCCCTCTCCGGCCGCTGCGCGGCCACCTCTCCCCACTTCCGTGGGGCGAGGAACCTCAATGCGTATCCGCGCTCGCCCTCAGCTCCGCCCGCTTCTCGTCCGACAGCACAGCCAGATCCAGTACCTTCTGCAATTCGGCCGCATGGTGGAAGGACGGTTCGGCCTGCACGCCGGTTCGCACCGCATCGGCGAAACGCTGGTAGTTGGTCGGTACCGTGCCGGCGTCGAGCTCTTCCCATATGGCGTTCTCGACATTGTCGCCGACGCAGGCCTTGAGCGCCGAGCCGTCGAGATTGTGCACCACCTCGAGGCCGCCTTTGTCGCCATAGATGCGCAGGCGCAGCTCGTTGAGATGGCCTGATGCCCAGCGGCTGGCATGCACCACGCCGAAGGCACCATTGGAAAAATCCAGCGTCATGGCGAAGCTGTCGTTGGCGTCGAGCCCGTAGTCGCCGATGCGGTTGCCAGGTGCCTTGTCGAAGCTGCGCAGCCGGCAGAAGACATGGTCGATGTCGAGAGCCGCACCATAGCTGGCGAAATCGAGGATGTGGATGCCGACATCGCCGAGCACGCCGTTCGAGCCGTGGCCCCGCGACAGGCGCCAGAGCCATTTCGGATCGGTGCGCCAGTCGCCCCAGAATTTCGACACCAGCCAGCTTTGCAGATAGGACGCCTCAACATGCCTGACCGTGCCGATTTCGCCCGCCCGCACCATCTGGCGGGCCTTCTGCAGCGCGGCGACGTTGCGATAGGTGAGGTTCACCATGTTGACGATGCCGGCGGCCTCGGCGGCCTCGGCCATCTCGGTCGCCTTGCCGAAGTTTTCGGCCAGCGGCTTCTCGCACAGCACCGGCTTGCCGGCGGCGATCAGCGCCATGGTGGTCGGGTGGTGGATGCGGTCGGGCGTGACATTGGCCACCGCGTCGAAGGCACCCCATTTCAGCGCCTCCTCCAGCGAGGTGAAGCGGTTGGCGATCTTGAAGCTGTCGGCGAAGTCGCCGACGCGCGCCGGATCGACATCGACGGCGCCGACGATGTCGACGCCTTCGATGGCACTGAAGCGACGGGCATGTTCCTGCGCCATCCAGCCGGTGCCGAGTATCAAAAGCCGCATTTATTGCTCCCTGGAGATATCGGAACCCCCCGCCCGATCGACGCCCTCAAATAGCGCGGATGATGCCGCCGTCGACCCGGATGTTCTGGCCGGTGATGTAGCCGGCGCCTTCGGAGGCCAGGAAGGCGATAGTGGCGGCGATCTCTTCGGAGGTCCCGTAGCGCTGCATCGGTACGCTGTCGCGGCGCTCCTCGGTGGCCGGCAGGCTGTCGATCCAGCCGGGCAGGACGTTGTTCATGCGCACATTGTCGGCGGCATAAGTGTTGGAGAAGATCTTGGTGTAGGCGGCAAGCCCGGCGCGGAACACCGCCGAGGTCGGGAACATCGGGCTCGGCTCGACCACCCAGGCCGTCGAGATGTTGATGATGGCGCCGCCCTTCTGCTTGACCATCTGCGGTGCCACGATGCGCACCGGCCGGATGACGTTCAACAGATAGACATCCATGCCGGTGTGCCACTGCTCGTCCGTGATTTCGAGGATCGGCGCACGTGGCCCGTGGCCGCCGCTGTTGACCAGCACGTCGATGCGGCCATAGCGCTCGAGCGTCAGGTCGACCAGGCGCTGCAGATCGTCATTCGACTGGTTGGAGCCGGTGACGCCGAGCCCGCCCAGCTCCTTGGCCAGCGCCTCGCCCTTGCCGGACGAGGAAAGAATGGCGACCTTGAAGCCGTCCGCCGCCAGGCGCTTGGCCGCCGCCGCACCCATGCCGCTGCCGCCGGCCACGACCACAGCTACTTTTTCTACACTCATCGGGTTTTCCTTTTCGGGTTGGCGGGCACCGCAAGCGGTGTTTTCGGGAGTTGGGCGCTGATATAGCTGGTTTTCCGCACCGGTTCGAACCAGAATGCCTGAAAACAACCTGTAGAAAAACTCCTGCATGCCCGAAGCCTTCCTCAGCCTGCCGCCGTTGAACGCACTGCGCGCCTTCGAAGCCTCGGCGCGTCATCTCAACTTCCGCATCGCGGCCGAGGAGCTCAACGTCACGCAAGGAGCGGTGGCCCAGCACATTCGCGGGCTGGAGGCTGATCTCGGCACAAAACTGTTCGAGCGGCTGCCGCGCGGCTTGGCGCTGACCGATGAGGGCCGCGCCTATATCCCCAACATCCGCCGCGCCTTCGACCTGATCTCGGAGGCGACGCTGCTGCTTCGTCCCGAGCCGGCGCGGCTGGCGATCAGCGTGACGCCAAGCTTCGCCACCAAATGGCTGATCCCCAGGCTGCAGGATTTTGTGACGCACAATCCGCTGGTCGATCTGCGCGTCCTGGCCAGCGAAAGCCTGTCGAGCTTCCAGGCGGACGGCGTCGACATTGCGGTCAGGCAAGGCCGTCCGCCCTTCGGCGCCGGCCTGATCGTCGACCTGTTGTTTCCCCAGCAGATTGTCGCCGTCTGCAGCCCGGCCTTGCTTCCGGCAGGTGCGACCGAAATCGCCGCGGCTGAAATCCAGCATCACGTCCTGCTGCACGACGCGCACAATCTGTGGCCGGAATTCATGGAAAAAGCGGTCGGCCTGAAGATGACGACGGAGCTGAAACGCATGCGCTTCAACCAGACGGGCCTGGCTATCGACGCGGCCATCGCCGGCCAGGGCATAGCACTGGCCAGCCGCTTTCTCGTCGCCGCCGACCTCGCCGCCGGCCGGTTGGTCCAGCCCGTCAGCGGCGAAATGCGCGGCACGCAGGATTTTTATGTCGTGATGCCGAGAAAACAGCGGCACCCCGAGCCGACGCAAGCCGTGCGGCAATGGCTGCTGGATGCGGGGGAGCGGCCGCCGGTCTAGATCGGCAGCAAGGCGTCGGGCTTCACATTGGCGATCGAGGCGTAGGTGTGCGTCTCCCGCACCCCGGGAAGCGGCAGGATGACCCGCTGCAGAAAATCCTGGAACATCGCCATGTCGGCGATACGCGCCTTGACCAGATAGTCGAAACCGCCGACCACCATGTGGCACTCGATGATCTCGGGCGCCCGCAGAACAGCCTCCGCGAAGCGGTCGAAGACATGCGGTGCCGTGTGGTCGAGCCGCACCTCGATGAAGACGAGTTGTGCCTGCCCGATCCGGGCCGGGTCGAGGACGGCACGCACCGCGCGGATGAACCCTTCGGCGAACAGCCGCTTGACACGCTGCGCCGCCCCGGTCGGCGACAGGCCGACTCGCCGTGCCAGATCGAGCGTCGTGCGGCGGCCGTCCTCCTGCAACAAACGCAGCAGCGAGCGGTCGATACGGTCGAGATTTTCCATTTCAGTATTCACACCTTTCGGCCTTCGAGGGCGTGATAGTCACGCCAAAATAGCAAAAACAGCATATTTTATCACGCTGCCAGATGGCAATACCGTTGACGGGCAACGCAACCCGATCAAGGCAAGACCCATGACATCAGCCCTATCGATTTCCCGCAGCGCCCAGGCCAAGGGCGACACGCCGGTGCTCATCCTGAACGAGGCCGAGGTGAAAACCTGCATCGACCCGCGCCAGCTTCTCGACGCCTTGGCCGACGGCTTCAAGGCGCTGTCCGGCGGCAAGGTGGCCAGTCCGGCACGGCCGCAGCTCGACATTCCGCAAGCCGGCTATTCGCTGTCTATGCCGGCCTGGATGGCGGGCATGCATCTGACGGTGAAGATCGTCAACGTGTTCGAGGGCAACATCGCCAAAGGTATCCCCAGTCACCTCGCCACCATCCATCTGTTCGACCCGCGGAGCGGCATGCCGGTCTGCATCATGGACGGCACTTATGTCACCGCCGTGCGTACCTCCGGCTCGGCCGTGCTCTCGGTGCGCGAACTTGCTCGCCGCGACGCCAAGGTCGCGACAGTCGTGGGGGCCGGCGTGCAGTCCGGCCAGCATCTCAATCTTCTTCCGCTGGTGCGCGACTTCGCCGAGATCCGTGTCGTCTCGAAGGAATTCGCGGATGCACAGGCGCTTGCCGCGCAGCACCCAGGTGTAGTCGCCGTCGCCGATATCGAGGCCGCGGTGCGCTCGTCGGACGTCGTCTGCCTGGCGACGCATTCCTATGCGCCGGTGATCTCGGCCGACTGGGTGCGGCCCGGCAGCCATGTCTCGTCGGTCGGCGTCGCACCGCCCGGCGGCGAACTGCCGGTCGAGCTTATCGGAAGGGCCAGCCTGTTCGTCGAGACCAGGGAGGCCTTTGCCCCGACACCGGTCGGCTCCTGCGAACTCGCCGGCCTCGATCCGCAAACCGGAACCGAGCTCGGCGAAATGCTGCTCGGGCTGCGACCGGGGCGGGTCGGCGCCGACCAGGTCACCGTCTACAAGGCCATGGGGGTCGCCATGGAAGATATGGTGGCCGCCGACCTCGCCTACCGCGAGGCGATACGGCGAGGAATGGGGCGGGTTGTTGAGCTGTAGGGTACTGCCCGCTTAATTGTCGAAGCCAGCGCCGCTCCTCATTTCCCTGCCGGGCATTTCTCGCCGTAGAACGGGGAGAAAGAAGCTCTTTCCGCAACGCTGGCGATTGGCGAAATCGGCCATGACAGCGTCCTCGTTCACGGGGAGAAGATGCCGGCCGCCAGACAAGGGGCGGCGCAATGTTCGGGCCAGACCGCAGGTATTTCAGAAACTTTCCACACTCCGGCTTGAGCGCTGGCACCAACCAGGCAGCCCGCTCAGTCTTCCTCGGTCCAGATCAGCCGCAACAGGCGCAGCAGCGTTGCTCGCTCCTTTTTCGTCAGCCTGTGCAGGAACCGGTCCTCGTGCCGGCGAACCTGTTGCCGCCATCCCGGCATCGCCTCCCTGGCGGCCTGCGTCAGGTTGAGCACCTGCACGCGTTTGTCCCCGGCATGATCGTCGCGCTCGACCAGCCCGCGTTCTTCCAGTTCGGAGAGCAGCGGCGCCATGTTGGCGCTCTTCATGCCGAGCAGGCGGCAGAGTTCGGCGGCGCGGATGCCGGGCTTCTCGTCGATCAGCGCCAGCATGCCGTAGGTGACCGGGCGCAGCGCCGCATCAGACAACTCGACGGCGAAATCGTTGAGCGCGAGCGCCGAGGCACGTCTGAGATTGTAGCCGATCTGCGCGTCCAGCGCGTCTTCGGCCTTTGCACTTGGCGCGCTGCGACCGGGGTGAAGTCGGGTATCATCCATGCTGCAACCGATCGCCGCGATCATAGCCCTTGTCAAGCGAAAAAGACTATGCGACATAGCAAACATAAAAGCTATGCCACATAGCAATTTATGCTGATGACAAAGCGGAACGGGAGGACATCACCATGACCGAAGAGACCGTAGCCTTCGACGTCGAGAACGGCATCGCCTGGGTGCGCTTCAACCGGCCGGACAAGCGCAACTGCATGAACCCGGCGCTCAACCGGAGAATGATGGAGGTTCTCGACGAGCTTGAATTCCGCGACGATGTCGGCGTGCTGGTGCTGTCCGGCGAGGGCAGCGCCTGGTCCGCGGGCATGGACCTCAAGGAATATTTTCGCGAGACCGAAGCCAAGGGCCTTGCCGCCATCCGCAAGGCGCAGTCTGAAGCGTATGGCTGGTGGCGGCGCTTGCGCTGGTATGGCAAGCCGACCATCGCCATGGTCAATGGCTGGTGTTTCGGCGGCGGCTATGGCCCGCTTTTTGCCTGCGATCTCGCCTTTGCAGCCGACGAGGCGCAGTTCGCTCTGTCCGAAATCAACTGGGGCATCCTGCCCGGCGGCGGCGCCACGAAGGTGGTGGTCGACCTCTTGTCGATGCGCGACGCCATGTACCACGCGCTGACCGGTGAGCTCATCGACGGCAGGAAGGCCGCGGCCTGGAAGCTGGTCAATGAAAGCCTGCCGCTGGCCGACCTCAAGGCGCGCGTCACCGAGGTTGCGAACGTCCTGCTGAAGAAAAACCCGATTGCCCTGAAGGCGACCAAGGACGCCATCCGCCGCGTCGCCGAGATGACCTACGACAACGCCGAGGATTATCTGGTACGGGCACAGGAGGCGGCCAATTCCCACGACAATGACGGCCGCAAGGAAGGCATCCGCCAGTTCATCGACGAGAAGAGCTACAAGCCGGGTCTCGGTGCCTACGACAAGGCGCGATAAACCACCGACGCAATCTGGGAGGAGATGCAAATGCCGGCCTGGACGACGCCAGATCCCGTGGCCCTGCACGCCGGGACGCAGCCGGATCGTCTTGCCTGTGTCGACCTGGCAACCGGCCGGCGCTGGACCTATGCGGCACTCGACGAAGCCATCCAGCGTGCTGTCGGCGTCCTCGAAACCGGCCATGGCATCGAACAGGGACAACGGATCGCCACGCTTGCCCGCAACAGTGCCGACCTGGCTATCCTGCAGCAGGCCGCGATGCGGCTCGGCGCCATCTTCATGCCGCTCAACTGGCGGCTCGCCAGAGCCGAACAGCAGGCGATCCTGGCCGATTGCGATCCGATCCTGCTGCTGCATGACACCGTCCTTGAAATGACGCTGCCCGAGGGCTGCACGCCAATCGAAGTCGCTGCCTTCGCGGCGGCGGTCGAGGAACACCCGCCCGCACCGCGCCGTCCCTTGCCGGCCAGCGATGCGCCGTCGATCATCCTCTACACTTCGGGCACATCCGGCCAGCCGAAAGGAGTTGTTATCACCGAGGCGAACGCCTTTGCCACCGCGGTCAATTTCGGCGTGCTGGGGCGGGTCGGCAATGCCAGCGTCTTCCTCTGCGACGCGCCGATGTTCCATGTCATCGGCCTCATCACCAGCCTGCGCCCGACGCTGCTGCAGGGCGGTACGGTGCTGATCTCGCCCAGCTTCGACGCCGGCGTCACCAACCGTCGTCTCGCCGATCCCACGCTTGGCGTCACCCATTATTTCTGCGTGCCGCGGATGGCCAGGATGCTGCGCGACCATCCCGATTTTGCGCCTTCGAATTGGACGTCGCTGACCGCCATCTTCACCGGCGGCGCGCCCAATCCCGCCGCCGACATCCTCTGGTGGCTGGCTCAAGGCGTGCGCATGGCCGACGGCTTCGGCATGACGGAAGCCGGCACGGTGCTTGGCATGCCGGTCGAGGCCGACCGCATCGCCGGCAAGGCGGGCGCGTCGGGCCTGGCTGGACCGACGATCGGCCTGCGCATCGTCGACGACGCTGGCCGTGACGTCGCTGCCGGCGAACCGGGCGAGATATGGCTGTCCGGCCCCAGCATCACACCTGGCTACTGGAACCGGCCGGAAGAGACGGCACGCGCCTTTACCGCCAACGGCTGGTTCCGTACCGGCGACATCGGGCGGCAGGATGAGGAAGGCTTCGTCACCCTCGTCGACCGCCGCAAGGACATGTTCATCTCCGGTGGGGAGAACGTCTATCCGGCCGAAATCGAGATGGTGCTGCTCGACCATCCCGACATTGCCGAGGCAGCGGTGATCGGCGTCGCCGACGAGCGTTGGGGCGAAGTCGGGCGCGCCTTTGTCGTGGTCAAGTCAGGTTGCGTGCTCGATCCGGCTGATCTGGCAAGCCACTGCGGCGCCCGCATCGCCCGCTACAAGGTGCCGAAAGAATTCCTGCTCACCGATGCGCTGCCGCGCACCGCATCCGGCAAGATCCAGAAACACATTTTGCGCGGCTGGACAGCACCGGCCGGCGGGCATTGAAGCTGCCGATCTCCCTCCTTGTGGGGAGATTGGCGGCGTCACCGGCCGCGCCCTCCCAAGGCCTCCTCTGCAACATTCGACGGCATTTGAATAAAACCCGCCTGTGGATATTTACCCCGCATTCCGCCAGGCCCGGCAAGATGGACATTAGGGCGGGATCATGGAGGGAACCATTGACCAGCGATTTTTCAGCCGCCCGCATCCACCTCGAACGTGCCTATCACTATCTGCAAGGCAATGACGAGACGAGCCGCGCTGCCTGTGACGCCCTGGATCTGTTGATCGAAGCGGTGGCGGAAGCACAGCACAGGCGACCCGAGGCTGGCGTGCTGGAGTTTCCGAAATCGACCGCGCGGCGAACCGCGTAGAATGTGTTGAGACTCAGGTCAGGCCGGCCGGCCTGACCTGAAACGCGGCGGATCACGAAGCCTTGCGGGCCACCACCACCACGGTCGCGCGCGAAACAATCTGCTCCAGCGGCTCTGGCCGATGCAGCAAGAATCCCTGGCCGTAGGCGACGCCCATGTCGCCCAGCATCGTCAGCGTGTCCTGCCGTTCGATCTTCTCGCCGACCACGTCGCAGCCGAGGCTGCGGGCGATGCTGGTGATGGCCAGCACGATTTCGCGGTCGAAGCGGCTTTGCGTGATGTGCTCGATGAAGGAACCGTCGATCTTGATCGTATCGACGGGGAAGCGCCTGAGATATTCGAACGAGCTCATGCCGGCGCCGAAATCGTCCAGGCTGACCCGGCAGTGCCGCTCGCGCGCCTTGCGCACGAACTGTTCGGCGGCGTCGAAATTGGTGACGGCGGCGGTTTCGGTAATCTCGAAGCCGATGCCCGAATGCGGCGCCCCGGTCTCCTCGATGACGCTGTCGACGAACGCCCACAGCTGCGGATCGCTCAGCGTCTGCGCCGACAGGTTGAAGCCGAGCGTCAGCGCGCCCGAGCGCAAGGCGGCACCATGCCGCGACAGCGCGGTGCGGATGATCCAGCGGTCGAGCCGCGACGCGATGCCGAAGCGCTCGGCCACCGGAATGAACTCACCGGGCGGCACCAGCCGGCCGTTGCGTGCGACGAGCCTGGCCAACACTTCGACATGGCGGCTTTCCTGCCAGGGCCGGCCCAGCAAATGGATTTCCTGGCCGAACAGTTTCAGCCGCCCGTCTTCCATGGCATCGACCGTGTCGGCGGCGACGCGTGCGGCATTCAGCCCGCCCGATCCTGCTTCCGCTGCCGCGGAGAACACCGCGAAACGGTTGCGTCCGGCAGCCTTGGCCGCGTAGCAGGCGTCGTCGGCGCAAGCGAGCGCGTCGGCCACCGTGATGTTGGCGTCGTCGACGAAGGCGATACCGATCGAGGCCGCCAGTTTGCGCGTCGACGCGGCCAGGCCGAGATCCGCCTCGCGCACCGCGCCAAGCACGGCAGTGGCGATCCTCTCGGCCAGCGCGGCATCGCAATACGGCACCAGCAGCGCGAATTCATCGCCGCCCAGCCGCGCCGCGTGCGCGCCCGGCGGAAGGCAGCCGCGGATACCGGCGGCAACGCTCTTCAGCGCCAGGTCGCCGGCGGCGTGGCCGGCAAAATCGTTCAGCGCCTTGAAGTAGTCGAGATCGACATAGAACACCGCCAGCGGCGCACCCGCCGCGATATGGTCGGCGAGCAGCCGGTCGAAGGCGGAGCGGTTACACAGACCGGTCAGCGCGTCGTGACGGGCGGCATAGGCGAGTTCCTGCTCGCGCAGCTTGTCCTCGGTGATGTCGCGCACCGTGCCGAGGATCTGGCCTGCGGCACCCGCGCCGGCGATGGAGCGCACCAGCGATTCGACATGCCGGACCTGGCCGTCCCGCCGGATGATACGGTATTGCGAGGCCGTGACACCGTCCGAGCCGGGCGGCGGCAGGTGAGCCTGCTCGGTGGCCTCCTTGTCGTCGGGATGCAGATAGCTGTGCCAGAGGTCGGCCGTCACCTCGTCGGTGTCGGCGACGAGGCCGAATATGTCCCTGGTGCGGGCGTCCCAATAGCTCCTGTTGGTGGCGATGTCATAGTGCCAGATGCCGGTGCCGCTGGCGGCGAGCGCCAGGCGGAAGCGCACATTGACCTGCTCGAGCTCGGCTTCGGCCGCCTTCTGCTTGGTGATGTCGGTCTGCACGCCCATCAGCCTGAGCGGTTTTCCGGTCGCGTCGCGCTCGACGACGCCGCCACGATCGAGCACCCACACCCAGTGGCCCTGCTTGTGCTTCAGCCGCAGCTCGGTCTCGATGGCATCGGTCTGTCCCGCAATGTGGCGGTCGCCGCTGGCCAGCGCCCGCTCGCGATCGTCGGGATGGGTCAGCCGCAGCCACAGGTCGCTGGTGTCGGCAAGCTCGCTCTCGTCATAGCCCAGCATCCCCGCCCAGGTCGCGGAATAGAAGCAGTCACCGGTGCGAAGATCCCAGTCCCAGACGCCGAGATGGGCGCGTTCCAAGGCCTTGACCCAGAACGTTCCATTGCGACTTTTCTTGTCCCGACCAGCCATCGTCTGTTTCGCTCATCCCCACCGCGGGGCAATCTGCGACAAAACCAGAGAAGAAAGCGTTACTTGGGCTGAGGCAGGCGGTTTCGTGCCTCCTGACCTGCCACCCCTGCCCTCCCGCCTTTCGATTGGCCGGCAAGAACCGGAGTTTTGCGCCCGCCGGATCGTCCTAGTCATGGCTCCAGGTCGTCGGCCAATCCGATGATCGCGTTGCAGAGACAAAGAGGACCTCCCAATGACCAGCCAAGAAGACAACAAGGCCGTCGTCGTCAGATGGTTCACCAACTTCTGGGGTGAAACATGCGATCTCTCAGTGGTCGACGACATCGCCGCGCCCGACATGCTGTTGAAATATTCGCTGCACGAGCCGCGCCGCGGCCGCGACGACATCAAGGCCTTCATGACCGACTTCCGCGCCGCCTTCCCGGACCTCAACTTCTGGGCCACGGCCGACCTGATTGCAGAGGGCGATTATGTCGTCGGCCAGTGGGAGGGCGGCGGCACGCACACCGGCCCGGCTTTCAGCGATTTCCTCGTGGGTTCGCTGCCCGCCGCCACCGGCCGCACCATGCGCTTCACCGGCATCACCGTGCTGAAGGTTGTCGACGGCAGGATCGTCGAGGAGATCGGCCTCGATGACGGCGTCGCCGCCCTCACCCAACTCGGCCTGATCAAGACCGCCTGATCGAACCGCATGATTGAACGTGGGGGCGCGGCGCCCCCCCGGGGGGCGCCCCGGGGGGGGGGGGGGGGGGGGGGGGCGCGCCCCCGGGGCGCGGGGGGCCACGGGGGGGGCGGCCGAAAAACGGGGGGCCCCCCGCCCGCCCCCCCCCCCCCCCCCCCCACCCCCGCGGCCCGGGCCCCACGCGCGGCCGG
>NZ_JAMYKV010000052.1:0-42301 GCF_040317535.1 Mesorhizobium sp. M1409 | reverse complement strand
GATGGTCACCAGCGAGGTCTCGCCGGCTTGCAGGGCGGCGTCGGCCACCACGATGGTTGCCGTCGGCCGCAGCGTGTCGATGGCGTAATTGTTGGAATCGGTGGTGCCGCTGTTGGTGTTGCCCGCCGCGTCGCTGACGCTGGCGTTGGCCAGCGTGATGAGGTTGGTCGTGTCCTGGATGTTGGCGGTCGGGGTGAAGATCGCCGTCCAGGTGACGCCGCCGTCGCCCGAAGCCACCGCCGACAGCGTGCCGTTCGCGATCGAGAGGTCGCCGTTGTCGAAGCCGCTCACCGCTTCCGAGAAGGTGATGGTCACCAGCGAGGTCTCGCCGGCTTGCAGGGCGGCGTCGGCCACCACGATGGTTGCCGTCGGCCGCAGCGTGTCGATGGCGACTGTATCGGAGCCCGTAGCGCCAGCGTTGCCGGCAGCGTCGGTGTAACCGCCGGCCGTTACCGAAACAGAGCCAAGACCACCAAAACCGTCTGCGGCCGTGAACTTTGCCGTATAATGAGAAGCATCGATCTTCACAAAATCAGTCAGCGTGCCATTCGTTGTCGTAACATCGGCAGAATCGAAGCCTGTCACCGGGCCAATAAAGGTGAACATCACGACCGAGTTGTTGTCACCATCATTTAAGGAAGAGTCGACAATATTTACGGAGACAGGAACATGTCCGTTGCTATCGAGAACGACAACCTGCTCGATCGCGGAAACCTTGAGGTTGATCGTGGTGAATGTGAATTCTGCTTGACCGGCTTGGCCGGTATTCGAGTTCGAGTTCGCACCAATGAAGGCACGAAACTGAGCAATTTCGGCGGTAAATGCCGCCATGAATGACGTATTGGCTAGTTGATCATTGCTTAGATAGATAGCGAGCGTATCGACCTCGGCAGTGCCTTTCGCAGCATTGCCGTTCCCGCCGTCGTAGACGTCGTAGCCGGAAAAGGTTGTTTGGCTGTCAATCTTGTACTGATTTTCCCAGGCTCGATAGATAAGCGTGTCCGCTCCCGATCCGCCCAGGACGGTATCGAAACCACTGCCTCCATCGAGCGTATCGGCGCCTGACCCACCATTAATATAGTCATTGCCGCCTCCGGCGACGATGACGTCGGTCCCGCTCCCGCCGATAAGAGAAGTAGCCATTTTCAACCCCCTTGTTTGTTTAAGAACAGACGCCCCAACATCTGTTTATTAACCGCCCTGAAAGACCAACTGCTCCTGTCGAAGCAGTCATTACGCGATCCGCACACAATTGGGGCGGAGGTGGATTGTCAGCGCATCACCCAAGAAGCCGCCACGCTACGAGCAGCCCGCTTAAACTGGCCGTTCGCAGGCAGGTGGTGGCTCGATGGTGATGGCTGCGACGACATTGGTCGTCGCGCTGCGTCTCCCCCACCCCAATTGCATCGTCTCAACTCGTTGGTTGCCGATCACGAGTTTTAGGTAATTCTTATATTAGGAGATTATTAACTCTAGCAGACCGGAAGCGTCAACGGGAAGTTTGCAAAGCAGTTAATAGTTGAAAATAAAGGAGCCACAGCCATGACAATGGCCTTTCGGTCAACCATATGGTGTGGCAGCCGAGCGGATAAGTTCATAGGCTGAACACCGCACCGCAGTCGCCCTGCACACATGCGCTGGCACAACGTCGACCTACAGCTATCCCTGGATAGTGTCTGCTTTTGGACGGAGGCCAAAATACTCGGAACGACTGAGATGCTGAAGGGTTGCGGGTGCCGTCAGGCGTACGAAAGTCTCTCATGCACGAACCCGCGGGCCGCACGCGGTGAGCTATGGGGATTTGTGTTTCGGGGTGTGCCAGCGCCTGTCGCGAACTTCCGCATAGGGTGCGAGGGACGTGTGGTGGAAGCGGCGTCCGGACCAAGTCGCGGCGCTCGTAGCGTTGATTCCCTGGAGTGCGTGACGACCGGCGCCACGGCAACGTGCACATGACATCCCGTTGATCGGCGCCACAGATCATGTCGCGGCTCGATGGCGCGGTCTCGGTGGCGGATGAGGTGCACGGCTTCAATTACTTCGATGACCGCAACCTGATCGGTTTTGTCGATGGGACCGAAAACCCGGTGGATCAAGACGCCGTCAAGGCCGCGATCGTCGGCAGAAGTATCTCATGGAACGCGCTCCCCATCGAGGAGCAGGAGGGAATTGTCGGCAGAAAGAAACTCTCCGATGTCGAGCTCGACGATGCCGTGAAACCGATCTCGGCGCACAATGCGCTGACCACGATCATCGAGGACGGAGAGCAGTTGCAGATTGTGCGCGACAACATGCCCTTCGGCGACGTCGGCAAGGGTGAGTTCGGCACGTACTTCATAGGCTACGCCCGATCGCCGCTTAGAATAGAGCAAATGCTGGAGAACATGTTCGTTGGCCGACCGCCAGGCAATTACGACCGATTGCTGGATTTTAGCCGCGCCATCACCGGCGCTTTATTCTTCGCGCCGTCGGCGACATTCCTCCAAAATATTGCGACGGAGTAAGTGGTCACCTCGACCACAGGCCCGTGCCCGTCGGGCGGACCTCATTCGGCATCTTCGTCATCTGGCCGGCGAGCTTGGCCTGCGCGAGATGACGGGCAGGGGAAGGTTTCGCGCCTGGGGGGTCGTGTGATCGAACGGACGGCGGGCTTCAGCCGAAAGGTTGGTCAGTCATAGACCTTGATAATCTTGCGAGTGCCCGGATCCACCAGAACTGTCCGGTTGTCGATCACGACATAGCGGTATTTGACGTCGGGCACTTCATGCAGCTCGACTGTCTCGGGCAGCGCTGTGCCGATATTGAGTTCCACGCCGGGAACCTTCACCGATGCCAAAGGCTGCTTCTTCACATACTCATGGATGACCGTATCCTGCTCAGGCGTGATGATCACGTCCTGAGCAGCGACCGCGCCGACACCAGCGAAGAGCGACAACGCCGCAACGGCGCCCGTAAGATGCATTCTCATGATTTTCTCCTCTTGCGGCCGGCGACCACGACATCGTCCAAGCCGACCGCCAAACCGAACTTGGGGCAACGTCAAACGTTCCGGGTTGAGGCTTCGGTCGGGCAGAGGGTAAGACTTAAGTCTGATCGTAAAACGCAATGGTCCTACCCACGATGTGGTGTGGAACAGCTTGCTTCCAAGGTTATTGTTTCTCCGGAAAGTTCGGAGAAATCAGATGGATAGAATGGTTAGCCAGGCTCGCTGGTTGCTCGCACCGCTTTTCGCGACCGCCGTCAGCTTTTTCGTGATCGGAATAGTGCTTGGCTGCCATATTTGCAGATCGGGCGCAGCTAGGTCCCTTCCTGTGCTGATAGGGTTCACGGGCCGCACCGCGGTTAGCGAATCCTCAATTTGGAACGGGCGCAAGGCCTGCCTTTTCCGGCCGCGCGCCTTAAGCGTTGGTACCATTAGAGTTGTGTAACACTGGGAGGCTTTCTATGGATCGGCGATCCTTCTTGAGAGCAATGTTTGGCATTGCAGGGGCAGCGGCCTTTGCAAGCGCGGTTCGGCCTATCGACGTAGTGGCAGGTGTTCCAGGGGCCAAAAGCGGCATTCTCGATGAACTCGACGCGCCAGACTCACCGACCTTCGATGACGAAGGTACTCAGGCGGAAGTGGAGCCGGTCTACCATCGGCGCTACCACGACCCTTATTACGACCCAGATTCAGATTACGACCCAGATTACGACCCAGATTACGGCCACTATCGCCGCCGCCACCACCGCCGGCGGGGCTGGAGAAGGGTCTGCCGTAGTTACTGGCGACATGGTCGCCGGCGCGTCCGGTGCTACCGCAGGCGGGCCGGGATCGTGTTTCGGTTCTAGTAGTCTACCCCGTGGATTCTGGCGATTGGGGCTCGACCCGACGGCATCTTCTCGAGGCTGCCGACCAGAGCTAGTTCCCAGGGGCGGGGCAGGGAACCGTCGTTTCGCAAATGGGGCGGCGGGCCTTCCATCGCAGGGTATGAACATTAGCATCTCTGAAAGTTTCTCGCTTGCGGCAGGGGATGCTCACCCATCTCTGCCGAACATCGGGATACGCACACCTGATCGGCGCGCGTTCTCCGCCAGAGGCGTGGGCTTTTGCGTGGTGGCTACCCTTCATCATAAGGCACGGGAGGGCCACGGCCCTTGGAGGCAATAGCCGCTGGCGCCGGCTACTTCCGCACGATCCACTCCAGCAACTCGGGATCAATGACGCTGCTGCCCGTAAAGTCGCGGATCAAAAGAGCGGCTTGTGTCCGCCATTGGTCTTCGGGAATGTTCGCTCGATGACGGATTTTACGAAGGTGCTACGCAGGATATCACAGTCAAAAGCAGATACCTGATTACCTGGCTGGTCCATGATGCCAACTCCCATCAAAGGGCGGGAGCACGACGAACTCTCAATCACCGTTGCCCACAACCTCAGTCGGTGACGGTAACGATTCATATCCCTATTGGTCTAGGGTTCAACGGGACTCGACTGTACGTTTTTAACCAAGGCGCAAGCAGCGGTTGTCAGCCTATTGCCGGGCTCTAGCTCTCGCAGGCGCCAATCCTCAAAGAGCCGCAATGGTCGGCGCGATTTTAGGCAATACTTTCACCGGCAACCGCGCTGGCCATTTGTTTCAAATATCTGCCTAGACCGAACGGCCGGCGCGCATCAGGGCCCGCGCAATTGCGAGGTGCGTTTCCGTCCTGGCATTCTCTTTCTGGGTCAATTGTCGGCGGCAATGAGCCGCTTCAGCGCCCGCAAGGTCTCGCTCCGCGTCCAGCCTACTTCCAACATGCAGTCGACCATCGCCTGAAAGCCTAGCAGTGGACCGGGTCAAGCCGGAAACGGCTTGGCTGGTTGGCCCAGGCCGTACAGATGGCTTCGTAGGGTGTAAGACCGCGAAGGTCTCTCGCCGCCTGGCCAAGTTGTAGCCGTCGAGAAAGGCGGCAGGTGATTTTCGAGGTGACGGTGGGTCTCGTAGTGATATCGCCGGACGGTTGCCTCCTTCAGCGTTCGGTTCATCCATTCGACCTGACCGTTGGTCCAGGGGTTGTTAGGCTTGGTGACGCAGTGCTCGATGCCATAAGCGCCGCATGCCCGATCGAAAGGATGGCCGCGCGCCAGCTTGCGGTTGGGCCGTCCCGGTTCTTGGGCAGTCGGCGAACTGGATGCCATTGTCGGTAAGCACGGTGTGGATCTTGTTGGGGACGGCTTCGACCAACTCCTCGAGGAAAGTCCTGGCGGTGACGTTGTCGCCTTCTGCATTAGCCGAGCGAAGGCGAACTTCGAGGTCCGGTCCACCGCCCCGAAGAGGTGGAGCTTGCCCTCCTCTGTTCGGACCTCGGCGATGTCGATGTGGAAGTAGCCGATCGGGTAACACTTGAAGGGCCGCTTGGCGGCGACCTCGGGCAGGCGGCTGACCCCGTGGCGCTGAAAGCAATGGGGCAAGGACGACCGCGTCAGGTGCGTCGCCTGCAGCGCATAGAGACAATCATCCAGAGGCAACAGCGTATGCTTGCGAAAGGGCGACGACCATCGCCTCTTCCTCGGCCGTCAGTACGGTCGAGCGCACGGTCTTCCCTGCCCAACAATGCAGCGTCGATTTCGCGCCACTACACCCTTTGATTAACCCGCTGCCGGAGCGGCAATCGCTGCTCGCTGAAACGATGTGTTGCTCTCAGGAACGGTGCCTGCGGATGACTGAAATGGGGCCGGTAAGCAGAAAGTCAACTTCTGGGAATACCGGGCTAGAACGCTGAACTTTGGCCCGCGGGCTTGCTCGAGGCGCGGATCTGACTCTCAGTGATCGATGTGCCGCGTTATCCGCTCGGCTTGCGCTTGGCCCTTCGATCAAGGATCTGATTTCGGAAGCAGTTCTGCATTTCTTTGAAAGACCTGAAGCCAAGGCGCGGAGCGAGGCGAGATAAAGTTGTTGTCGACACGTTGCACCTGCGAGCGATGCAGGCAGAATTCTCGAAGGCGACGTAATCCGGCTCTGCAAACATCACGCGGGCAACAGTTTCTAGCTTCGCCGAAAGGATGAGTTCCCTCTTGGCAATCAGCGTTTTGATTTCATCGAGCGTTGGCGCCTTTGTGTTGCGGACTACGACTTGTCTGACACCCGCTCGTGAGGGATCGGGTCCCCCCGCACGCATGGTTATCACCTTTTGGCTGCTTGCATGAAGCTATCGAAGTCAGCGTCCCCAATCGGAACTGTGTGCTCGTAACCGGGGTACCGCCCGGAATCGACGTCGGCTTTGTATTCCCTGAAAGCCGCCACGCGCTCGTCCTGGATCTTCTGCAGCTCAGGGCCGAGGTTCCGGTAAACCTTTCCGTGCCGCGGCTTATGGTTCTTGCCATAGCCGCAGACATCCTCTGTGAAGAGGTATTGCGCATCTGCATGCTCGCCGGCGCCCATGCCAAGCATGACCAGCGACGAGTTTTCGGTCAGGAATTTCGCCACCCGGTCGGGCACGACTTCCAGTTCCGCCCCGAAGACACCGATCTCCTCGAGTTTCTGGGTGTGCCGCCAGAGGCGTATCGCTTCTTCCGCGCTCTTTCCAACTGCGCGCCAACCGGTCCAGGTGATGTACGAAGGGATCAGGCCGATATGCCCGACGACAGGGAGGTGGTTGTCGCAGAGCGCCTTCTGGATGTCGTAGGACGCGGAGCAGTAGAAGGCGTCGCCACCAATGCCAGCAAAGTGGAAAGCCGCACGCAGATAGTCCTCTGCCGTAGCCAGCGGACGGCCAGCAAAGCTGCCCCAGCCGCCGTAAGGCAGACCGACCTGAACGAAACAGTCGCCGGCTGCCTGTCGCATTTCCTGGTCAAAGTATCGGCCCTCGATGGAGAGCATGTGAATGCCTGCCGCGGCAGCGGCGGCTGCCTCGTCGGGCGTGCTGACGAAGAGCATGGATATCTTCTGTCCATTCCTCTTCATCTTTCGGATATCCTCGACATGAGGACGGTTGTGATACATGGCCATAATTAGCCTCCACTGCAGGTCAGATGAACTTGAAAGGAATCTGCGAGCAGCGCTCGATCGGAAAGCATGGTCGGACAGGGCCGCCCTTGATTATGACGCCCGCCCCGCATCGCGCCAATGAGCATCCCCGCATGGCTCACACCGTAAAAGCCCGCCGGAAAGCGACCAGCGCTGCCTCCGGATCGTTTTGGGCAAAGGCTTCCAGACCCACCGGCCCGGCGATACCCCATGTCGAACAGAGCTCTCGCGATGTAGGGCCAGTTCATCTCGCCTGTTCCCGGCTCGCAACGACCCGGATTGTCGGCCACCTGCACCTCGCCGATGAAGGGCAGGCATTTCTGACACCAGCGCACGATATCGCCCTCGCCGATCTGAGTGTGATAAAGGTCGAGATTGATCCGCAGTTGGGTGTCTATTGATCGATGACACCAATGCCAGCACCGCTGCCGTCGAGCCGAAGGGGCAGCCCGGGTGGTCAAGCAGGTTCAGGTTTTCAAGCGTGAAGACGACATCTTCGGCCTCGGCCATGTCGCAGATGCGGTTCAAGGTGTCCCGCGCCTTCAGCCACATGGGGCCGGTCTCGACTTCGGACTTCACAATAGGAATACCGCCGTCGCCGAGCCCGGTGCCGTGCAGGTTGAGCCTGGCAATCCCGAGGCGCGTTCCGACTCTTGCGGTCTCCAGGGCGGACTTCAAGAGCATGTCGGCGCCCTCGTCGTCGGCGAGCCTTCCTTCGAGGTAGCCGTTCATGATCGTGAAAGTCGCCCCCGACTTCTCGAGCGCTGCGAGGTCATGGTCCGGCCAATTCCACAATCCGACGCCGAAACCCATCTCATGCAGACGTGCGACGCGCCAAGCCATCGGACGATCAAGCCAAAGCATCTCGGCGCAGGCGGCCAACTGGAGGGGTTCGCTCATGACGGCTCAAACCTCGACCATGACGCGGCCGTTCTCGACCTTCGTCTTGTAAGTCTTGAGGTTCTCGCAAGCCGGGGGCGTCTCTACTTCGCCGGTCGTGAAGTCGAAAACGGAAGCGTGCTTGGGGCACTCAACCGTATTACCCATGACGAGACCGTCCGCCAGGTGGATCTTCTCATGCGTGCACAGCCCGTCTGTACAATAGTATTCATCCGCGTCGTTGCGGAAGATCGCGAAGGTACGGCCGCCATTCTCGAAGCGCTTGGCTTCCTCGGCTTCGATTTCGTCAGCGGCACAAGCGTCAACCCAGGGCATTGAGTCTCTCCTCAGATATCTTGCGGTTTGAAGTCTGCGGAAGCTGACGGCATCACGCTCTGGAGGAGCGCGACGGATTTTTCGAGCCCCTCCAGCGAGTTCAGAAGTACGTCCTCGTGCTCGATGGAAAGCCAGCCGTCGTAGCCAGCCATCTTGAGCCGATAACAGAATTGCCGCCACCACTCCTCACCATGGCCGAACCCAAGAGTGATGTAGCTCCACGAGCGGGCCGGAATATCCATCAGGTTGCCATTCTCAAGCAGCGAGGTCGTTGCCTGGACTGGCGGGTTCAGCATCGTGTCCTTGGCATGGACATGATAAATGGCCGCCCCCAGCGCTTCGGCGGCAACGAGCGGGTCAGCGCCCATCCAGAACAGGTGCGAGGGATCCAGATTGGCGCCCACGACAGGTCCTACCGCGTCTCGCAGCTTCAGCAGCGAAGGCACGTTGTAGACGCACTGATTGCCATGCAGCTCGAGCGCAATGCGCTCGACGCCGTTTTCCTTCGCCAGCGCCACGATCTCGGTCCAGAACGGGATCAGCTTTTCTTCCCATTGATATTTAAGGATGGTCTGCGTTTCCGGCGGCCAGGACGAGACGACCCAGTTCGGCATGCTGTCGCCAGCGCTGCCAGCCGGCAGACCGCTCATGGTGCAGACGGTGCGAATGCCCATCTCGCCGGCGACGCGGATCGTGTCTTTCAACCCTTGGCCTTGGGCCGGATCGGTTGGGTGCAGCGGATTGCCGTTGGCGTTGAGGCTTATGATCTCCAGGCCGCGTTCCACGAAAGCTGCAGCAATCCGCTTCTGCGCTTCCCTGTTACCCAGCATGGACGAAAGCCGGAAATGCGGGGCGGTCGACCAGCCGCAGGTGTTCACCTCGATGCCGGATACCCCCATGCGCTGGGCATGAATAAGCACCGCCTCGAACGGCAGATTGCCGAGACTGTCTGAAACGAAACCCAGCTTCACGCGTAGAACTCCGGCTTTGCAATCATCTGGACAGGCGTACGACGGGCTTCCTTCAGCGCTACCACGCCGGCCTCGGCAACGACGGCGGCGCAGTAGCCGTCCCAGCAATCCGAGGCGGTCGCGGGGAACTCACCGGTCATGACAAAGCGAAGGAAGTCGCGGTTCTGGCGGCGATAGGCATCGTAGTACCGGGTCCGCCAGTCGGCGTCGTAGCTTGTGCTTTGGGCAAGCGCCGACTCCCTGCGGGTGTAGGCAATGTTCTTCGTCGCCACCGCTCCGCGCTCGCCGATCAGTTCGGCGCGGACGTCATAGCCGTAGGCGGCGTTGTTGTTGATCTCGATATTGACGAGCTGCCCGTCGACGGTTTCCAACACCATGACGACAGGTGCCACACGCGCGTCCGAGCGGCTTGGCTGGAATGCAGAGATGGCAGCATATTCGGTGCCGAGCACATATCGCACCACATCGAATTCGTGCGGGGCCGAATTGGTGATAGCCATCGCGCCGGTAAAGTCGGCCGCAGGCGTTTCAACATTGCGGTGAAAATTGTGCATCATCAGCGCCCGGCCGAGATGACCATTATCGAGCGCTTGCTTCATTTCCTGATAGGATCGGTCGTAACGCCGCATGAAGCCGAGCTGGACGAATTTCGCCCCCGCTTTCCGTTCGGCTTCCATCACCGCGATGCAGTCAGCTGATGCTTGTGACAGCGGTTTTTCGCATAGGACGCGCTTGCCGGCGGCAATGCAGGCCATCGAAAGCGGCGCATGCGTGAAATCGGGACTCGCAATAATCACGGCGTCCACGTCTTGTCGCGCGATGGCGCCCTTGGGGTCGGTGGCAATGTCGAAGGCACCACTTTCATCGGCGACCAGACGAGCGCGCTGCTCATCCATGTCGCAGACCAATTGGAGCTTTGCGCCGGGAAGCTCCTCGGCAACTATCTTGGCATGGTCCGCGCCCATCAAGCCGGCGCCGATCACCGCAATGCGGATTGTCATCTCAGTCCTATTCTTTGTGTTTCGAATTTACGGGCAGCGGCGCGCCGTGATGCGCAGCCGACTTGCTGGGCCTCCAGGGAAGCGTCTACTGAGCGGCTGGGCCCCCCACCACCTGGAGGGACGGCGGATGCCCCTCATGCGTTTCCATGTAACCCTCGACCTGGGCTTCGAGGTCGGCCATGGTCTCGCCGCCAGCCATCAGATCTGTGATCTCCTCGCGTGACTTGTCGCCCTTGTGGAAATCCGCGGCGATGGCACCGCGGATCAGCACCGCGAAATGATCGCCGACGGCCATTGCGTGCATGACCTGGTGGGTAATGAAGACGACGGCCAGGCCGCGCCTCTTCGCCTCATTGACGATACGCAGCACATGCGAAGCCTGCTTGACGCCGAGCGCCGCGGTCGGCTCGTCCAGGATCAGCAAGCGCGCTCCAAAATACACAGCACGAGCAATGGCGAGCGACTGGCGCTCGCCGCCGGACAGCCCCCCAACCAGGCGGTCACCATCATCGATGCGTGTGATTCCGAAGTCGCGTACCGCTTTCACCGCGATCTCGTTGGCGCGCTTGCGGTCGTACACCTTGAACGGTCCCCAGCCTTTGGTCGGCTCTACGCCGACAAAGAAGGACCGCCCGATGCTCATCAGCGGGAAGGTGCCGCCGAACTGGTGCACTGTGGCGATTCCTTGTGCCTGGGCCTCCCGAGGTCCAGAGAAGGTAACCGGCTGACCGTCCATCAGTATCTGGCCGCTGGTGGGTTTGTGGACTCCGGCGAGCGTTTTGATGAGGGTCGACTTGCCGGCGCCGTTGTCACCGAGCAGACAAAGCACTTCGCCGGCGCGCACCGTCAGCGAAATGTCATGCAGGACGTCGATTGGTCCGAAGGACTTGTTGATGTTTCTCAGTTCGAGAATGGCAGGTTTATCGTTCATGGCGGGCTCATCTCCCATCTGCGATCCGGCTGGCCTGACACTGTTGATAGGCGAGGAAATTGAAGGTCGATGCTCGTTGATCGATGCGAGCCCATTGCTTGGCTGCTGTAGCAGATCATTTTTCATGGGTTTGCTGGCTCCCGCGGCACGCTTCGCTCGCGCCGCGGCCTGAAATACAGAGCCAGGTCGCGGAAGGACTGGTTCATCATCACCGCCACCAGAAGCATCACGCCGATGATCAGGTTCGACCAGTTCCGGTCAATCTGGGTGAAGTAGATGCCCTGGCTGACGATGGCGAAGGTGACGGTGCCGACGAAGATACCAATAACCGAACCGAAACCGCCGGTAAGCAGCACACCGCCCACCACCACGGAGACGATGGCATTGAAGATGAAGCTCATGCCGCCGGAGACCTGGGCGGAATTGAACAGGACCGCCTGACAGATCCCGACGAAGGTGGCGCTGACTGCGGACAACACAAACAGCGCAATGGTCACGCGGTCTGTCGGAATGCCGGCGTTGCGGGCGCTGACGCGGTCGCCGCCCATTGCAAACAGCCAGTTTCCGTAACGGGTCTTGTGCAGAACGAAGCCTGTGACAGCGGCGAATGCGATCCACCAGACGATGATGACCTGGTGGCTACCACCGATCAACTGTCCGAACAGGAATTTCGCCCAGTCCGGCGCCGTTAGGGCAACGCTGGCGTTGCCGGTTAGGAGCACCGAAGCACTGAGCACAACCCCCTGCATAGCGACCAGCGTGGCCAGAGTAATGATGAGCGAGGGCACGGAGGTGCGGATCGTCAGCAGACCGTTGACCAGGCCTACCGCCACGCCGATTGCCAGCGCCCCAGCTATCCCTACCCCTATGGGCAGTCCGTAGTAACCGGTGAGTATGGCGGTTGTCATGGAACCGGCTGGGATCAAAGCGCCGATGGAGATGTCGAGTTCGCCTGAGATCATCAGCAGCCCAACGGGAATGGCGACAATACCGAGATTGGCCGCGAAATTGACCCAACTCGCCGCGCCAACGAGCGTGTCCAGGTTGGCGCCGCCGAATAGAACGAAGAACAGCACCACACCGATAAGACTGAGGATCGAGCCGGCTTCGGGACGACGCAGCACCGATTTGATTGCGTCCATCATGACTGCGGCCCCTTCTTCGGCGAATAGCTGAGTGCCAATTGCCGGAAGGTGTCGTTTGTCAGCACCGCGATCAAAAGAAGCGCGCCGATTATGATGCTGCCGATGTTGGGATCCAGGCTGGTGAAGTAGATGCCCTGGTTCACGATCGAGAAAGTAATCGTGCCAAACACGATGCCAACGATCGAGCCGAAGCCACCCGTGAGCAGAACGCCCCCGATGACCACACACATGATGGAATTGAAGATGAAGGACTGACCAGCCAGAACCTGCGCACTCTGGTAGACCATCACCTCGCTGACCCCGACGAAAGCGGCACTGAAGCCGGATAGCATGAACAGACCGATGGTCAGCCGCTTGGTCGGAATGCCAACGTTGCGCGCACTTTCCTTGTCGCCACCGAGGGCATAGATCCAGTTGCCCAGGGGGGAGATGTGCAACAGCCAGAACAGGCCAATCACGAACAGCACCCACCACAGGATCGTGACCTGGAACATGCCGCCGAGATAGTCGCCGAAGATTGCCTTGGTAAGCGGGCCCGGCACAAGCGAGACGCCGGTGCTGCCAGCGATCTTGACGGTGAGACCTAGCGTCAGGCCCATCGTGAGGAACATGGTGCCGATTGTGATTATGAGTGACGGGATGGTCGTTCTCGTCACGAAGAGCCCGTTGAGGAGGCCGACAGCGAGGCCGAGGCCAAGCGCGGCCGTTATGCCAAGCCAGTCGGGCAGCCCATAGTGACCCGAGATGATGGCAGCGGTAAGCGACGCTGCGGGGATCACGGCGCCGACCGAGATGTCGAGTTCCCCGGCGATCATCAGCAACCCTATCGGCATTGCGATGATCCCAATCTCGGACGCGATGTTCAACCAGCTGGCCGTGCCGGCTGCCGACAGGAAGCCGCTTCCGCCGAACAGGCCAAAGAAAAGCAGAACCGCGACCAGGCCGAGGAACGAGCCCGACTCTGGTCGACGCGCCAGCCGGCCGAGGGCGAGTCCGGACCGCGTGGGGTCCCCCGCCTGGATCGATGTGGAAGTCACGGGATGTGCCATTGGGTAATCCGCGAGCGGGCGGCCAGCCACGATCAGGCCGCCGCAGGGAGATGGAATGGCCGCCCCCGCTCCATGCGAGGGCGGCACTGAACAAAGGGCTATCGCGTCCCGGCTTTCACACCAGCGATGGTAGCATCCACGGAAGCCTTGTCGATGATGCCGGGTCCGGTCAGGATCTCACGAGTGGGCACGGTGAGGCCGTAGTTTACATTGCCGTTCAGGATCGCCACGGCGAGGTAGCCCTGCAGGTAGCCTTGCTGATCAATCGCGCAGGCCTGTTTCCCGTCCTTGATGTTGTTCAGGATGGTCTCGTCGAAGTTGATGCCGCAGAGACGAACCTTATCGCTTTTTCCAGCCTGGGTGAGGCCGTTCATGGCGGAGTTGGCGTCAATATTACCGATGGTGAACACGGCGGTCACGTCCGAGTGCTGCAGCAAATAAGCCTTCACAGCCTGCGCAACAGCTGTAGCTGAACCGAACGACGTGGCGGGCAAGGGCAACACGTCGGCCTCGCCGCCGCCATTCTTCATCCCCTCTTTGAAGCCACCACAATAAGCTTCGATATTGGCTGCACCCGGGAGGGTGTTAATGCAGACGCCTTTCTTGCTGCCGGCTTTGGCCAGGTACTCGCCGCCCGCGACGCCACCCCTGTAGTCGTCAGAGCCGACGTAGTTCAGCGCGCCGAGGCGATCGGCCGCCTTCAACCCGCCGGCATTGTAGATGACCAGCGGAATGCCGGCACCCTTGACGGCCTTGAACGCAGGATCCATTGCTTCTGGCACCCAGTCCGGACCGACAATGGCATCGGCTTTCTGGTCGATTGCCTGCCGGATCAGCTCGGCAGCGTCCACACCCAGATTGTCATAGTTCTGGGGACCGAGCCAGGTGACCTTGCCGCCCTGGGCCTCGACCACCTTGCCGGCGTCTTCGGCACCCCGCTTGACGATCGACCAAAACGGATCGTCCGGCTTGCCGCCGATCACGAAGATGTTGGCGGCGAGCGTCGCGCCGGTGCTGAACGCAGTCAGAACCGTTGCCGATATGAGTGTCTTTAAAAGCTTCACAGTAGTCCTCCCAGGTTTCACCCGCCCTGCAGGTGTTCAAATTAAGTTCTGCTGCCCCGCGCCCGCTCCTCATAGGCGCTGATGCCTTTCCGTCTCTCCGCCGGCATACCCGAGCCTGCGCCACGGGCTTGCTGCTTGGCGCGTAGCTTCTCTTTCTTTTTGAGGAAGCGCGCCTTCATCGCGTCGTCGGCCTCCTTGCTGCCGTCGTGCCAGGTACCGAACAGCTTATCGAGCGGCACGAGACCGTCTCCGCCGTAGTTCACCTCGAAGTACGTGTGGTGCAGGTAGTGCACATAAGAATGGCTATCGAGATTCATCTTGTCGGTCAGTTCGAATGTTTCGAAGCCAAGATGACCGTTGACCGCGCCAAAGCCGGCGCCGTGCAGCGTGAAATAGGCGCAGACCGGGTTGGATGGGATCAGCAGGTGCAGCCACGCCTCGGCGTGATACAGGAAGCCTTCCACTGGGTGCATGGAAAGAGACGACCATGGGCTGGGGTTGATCGAATTGTGGTGAACCGAATGGACCCACTTATAGACAGGTGGCCAGTGGATCGCGCGGTGCAGCAGAAAGAAATAAACCTCGTGAACAAACGGCGCGAGCAACACCAGGAAAGACAAGTAGAGCCAATTGGTCGTCCAGGGCAGCCAGACCGCCCAGCTGTTGGCGTAGACCCACAGCATCACGATTTCGACCACCGTCCACAGCGGAATGGTGACAAAGAAGGACCGGAGGAAATTGTCTAGGTTCTGGCGCTGGAACCAGAAAACGTCGGACGGCACATCAGACGGAAATTTGGCATTGTATTTGAAGCGCGTGCCCTGCCGACGATGAACGTAGAAGCGCAGCTCGAAGAAGCCATAAAACAGGAAAATGCCGGCGGCGTTCAGACCGTAAAGCCAAAAATAGTTGAGCAGCGACAAGCTTGCCAGGCTCTGCCAGTTCGGGATGAGAAAATTCACCCAGAGGAGCGATGTGGCGATGTGGAAAGCATTCCACGGCCAAAAAAAATCAGGGAGCCAGGCGATGACCTTTCTTGCATTGAACGGACGATGCCACAACGGCGCCGGTTCGGCGCGGCGGTGCGGCGCCCAATTGCCGCGCTTGTCGCGTGTCCCATACTGAAGGTCATCCATCGTAACAGCACCTCCGTGCCCGGATCAGTCTTGAGCGTGTGGGTCTAGCCGCCGAGAGCCATCACCAGATCACACCCTAGCTGGCACATTTCATATCGGAGGGTTGATATTTGTATTAGTCGAAAATAATATCAAAATGACATTTGTATCATTTCGGCTCAATCATCATGATACAAACGAAGGTGAGGTTCATGACTCGGCCGACAATTCGCGATCTCGCTACTGCCGCAGGCGTATCCACAGCGACCGTAAACAGAATTCTGAGCGGCTCGGTTTCCGTACGTCCGAAAACCATCCAGCGCGTTCAAAGCGCGGCTGAAGAAATAGGGTTCTACGGCATCGGCGCGATTGATAACCGAGCCCGTCAGATATCGCCGCATTATCGGTTGGGTTTCCTACTCCAGCAGTCCACTCGCGATCTCTACCAGCTGTTCGGCAAGAAAATCGTTGCCGCCTGTCGCGATCGCCGGGACGAGGTGATCGAGCCGGTTATCGACTTTGTGGATCTGCTGACACCGGAGACTATCTCGAGCCGCCTCGTCGCGCTCGGCGAGTCGTGCGACGCTGTCGCTGTGGTCGCCGCAGATCATCCGATCATTGGCCAGGCCATCCGTTCTCTGAAGGAGATCGGGAAACCCGTCATCTCTTACATTACCGACCAATCAGCGCCGGAACGGGCGGCGTATGTAGGCACCGACAACTGGAAGCTGGGGCGCACCGCAGCCTTCCTGATCACCCAGACCACACATGGCCCTGGTCGCATTGCGGTGTTCATAGGGAACCACCGCTATCAATGCCAGGACGTCGCAGACGCCAGCTTCCGGTCCTATTTGCGCGAGCATGCTCCGCGGCTAACAGTGGAGGAAAGTCGTCCGACCCATGAGGAATCGAGTGAGGCGTACCGCATGGTGGCCGAGTTGCTGAAGGCGACTGACGACCTTGTTGGCATTCTGATCGTCGGCGGCGGAATAACCGGCGTCCTCCGTGCGCTAAGGGAGGCAACTCTCGAAAAGCGCTCGGGGATCAAGCTGGTTTGCCGTGATATTGGACCCGAAACCCGAAAGGGACTGTCTGAAGGGTTGATCACTGCAGCTCTCTGTCATCCGCTCGACGCAACCTCGGCCCTTCTTGTCCAAACCATGATTGATGTCATTGGACCACAAGCACCGTTCGCCACCCTTCAGCGGTCAATTCCTTTCGAAATAGTCACGCCGGAAAATATCTGAGGCAAATGTCAGCTAGGGGTCGCCCCTTCGGGCGTTCTACGACCCTTCAGAATGTCCGCTTTCAGTTCACTCACAAGCCGACCTCAACGACCGACATGCTGCGCTTTGCTGCTCGGCAGCCTATGGGGGTTGGCCGGCATCCGTAACCCTACACAGATCGCGTCGATGCATGGGGGCGCCTGAACGTGCGCTTCTCACAGTCCCAAGCCACAAGTCCGCTTCCGGCCAACGTGTTGGCTTGGCGACGGGCCGGCGTCCGAAAGCCTCCAGGGAAAGAACCCGCGGGATGGAGGCTCGGTTTCGGCGCTATGGGGATTTGACGGTTTCGCTTGGTCCGCGGTGGGTGCACTGATGCGCCTGACAGGTGGGACTGCTCAGGTTGACGGGCGCGCGCGGCCGGCCGAGGCGGCGCATGATGCGGTGTGGCGGTTGAAGAGCGGGCGATTTCGGTGCGGTTGGGCGGCGGCGCGCGCGGAGTGCCCGCTCTTGCAAGAAGACGACGCCAGAAACGTCCAAGAGGCGATCCTCGCTTCGGTGGTTCGCTCATCGCTCGACTGCGTGATCGTCACGGACGAAGCCGGATTGGTTGTGGAATTCAACCCGGCGGCCGAGGAGACCTCCGGCTATTCGCGCGCTGAAGCGGTCGGCAGACAGATCTCGGAGCTCATCGTCCCGCCGCATCTGCGCAAGGCGCACGCAGACGGGCTTGCGGCCTATCTTGCGGGTGGCGTCCCGCTCGTTGCTCGGGCGTCGCACAGAGCAGACTGCCATGCGAACACACTCGTGTCGCTGCTCCAGCGCGTCCTCGCGAAATCGAAGCGCTTGAGCAGTGAGCAAGGCATACCGATCGAACCACGGCTAGCGGAAACAACGACCGAACTGTTCCGAACGTCGTCGAGGCTCGTATGGCATACGCATGGAGAGCGAAAGCGGTGAAACCATGAGCGCCGGCAGGCCTGCGTCACGCCCCTTTTCAGCACACCGTTGGTCATGCGATGGCGCCGAGGCTCATTGTTAACACCAGCACGGATAGTTGGTGTTAACAGTGCAGTGATTGCGCTCACTGAACTTCCCGCGTAGGAGCGAGATAGTCAACAAGGAGACCGAACTATGGACGACGCAAGCGAGCAGTCGGGCATCGATCTGTTGGGGCTGACCGCAGACATTGTCGCCGCCTATGTTCAGAACAACGCGACTCCGGTGTCGGGTCTCTCGGATTTGATCCTCAGCGTCAATTCTGCTCTGTCAGGGTTAATAGAGCCCGTCGCCCCACCGCCACCAGTGCTGACTCCAGCGGTAAATCCGAATAAGTCGGTGTTTCCCGACTACATCGTAAGCCTCGAGGATGGGCGCAAGTTCAAATCTATGAAACGCCACCTAGGTTTGCTGGGCATGACACCGGACCAGTACAGAGCTAAGTGGGGTCTTGCGAAAGACTATCCTGTGGTGGCGCCGAGCTACGCGGCCCAGCGATCAGCGCTCGCAAAATCCATGGGCCTTGGCCGCAAGGCAGCTGCGAAAACGCCGCTGAGGAAAGCGTAAAGGCGAAAAGCTTAGGCGTCCCTCGGTATCTGTAACTTCTAGACTTCCGCTCCTAACGGACGCATTCTCCCTCCTGGGAGAGGGCGATGGGCAAAGCAGTTCATCTCAAATGGACAGGACGACGAAGGCCATGGTGGCACTCGCATCGCGCCAGTCACCTCGTAATGGTTCTTGTACTACTTGGGTTTACGTCCGTTGCTTGCGGCGATCAGCGCTAGCTCCCGCGGGTCCATTCGTCCGGCACTTCACCGAGCTATGTCGCGGCGCGGAATATGGGCTGCGACATCAAGGGGAACATTAACGAGCGCGGCGAGCGCATCTATCACATCGCCGGCCAAGCATATTATTCGGCAACGCGCGTGAATCCGGCCCGAGGCGAGCGCTGGTTCTGCTCGCAGTGGCAAGCATGGTGGGCCGGTTGGCGGAAAGCCAAGGTGTGATGGTGGCGACCGCCTTGGACCTGTTCATTGCCCTTGATAGCCGCGAATAGCCCTCATGGCTCTCCCGGCCCGTCTTCACTCCGTGAATCCAGAGAACCGGCCGGGCGCATCCAGATCACGCCGGAAGGATCGGAGAGCGTGCCTTCGCCTGAAACGAGTGACGAGTGGCGACAACAAGATTGAGTGCAATGGCGTTTCGCTGCGGAGCCGATCCGGACGTGTCGTCACGCCAATTCCATCGCGTTGGCCGAAATGCTATCCGGATCGACAAGCACTCGCTTTCACCTCGTTCGATTGAGATTGCCAGGACCGCTGATTTGGGGATGCTCACTCGCGCCACGACCGGCTCTGGCACCGGGACGCCGCGATGGCCCCTTGCGAAGGATTCGGCAATCCGTCGGTCGGTCGTCCAAGACAGGCCGTGCAGGCGATCCCTGCTACACCCACGATAGATCTGAATGACATCGGGTAGCTGATCGTAGAACACGCGATCCTGGCCTTCCAGGAAATCCTCCATCGGCTGATGGAACTGCAGCAGTTCCAGGAGTTCATCCTGCTGATGCCAGGTCGCGTCCGACGTCGGCCAGACGTTGTGGAATACGCCAGAACAACTCGGCTGGAAGATACCATCGTCCAGCATGAACTGAAGCCGGTTGACCGAGTCGAGCCCTCCAAGGATTCGCTTCCACGTCACAGTCAACCTCGATCACAGTAACTCCCGGAGTGAGTGCAAAAGAAAACCAGCGACCTGCCGGTTTGGCAATTTCAGCGAGCGGCACTGCCAGTATGAGAACGTGCCCGGAAGCGCGGCAACAACCAGCAAAAGCGTCGATTGCTGGGGCGAACCGACGCGGTCCCGCGTGTCAGATCCTGTTTTCCCAACCCTGTCAGATTTTTCCAGCACTCTTCCAAATTCAATTTTTCGAGGGTGTCATGGTCCATCAGGCTTCCTCTGGGAACTCACCCACTGGCTGCTGCCCGAAGACAACTTTGGACCGGAAGCGGATGTCGTCTTCTGGCTCTGCAAGGAAGATTGCAGACGATCAACCTACTGGAGATGGGTCGTGGGGCGCTAGCGGCGGCGATGCCCGAGCGCCTGGACCTTGGCTAGGTCTGGTCGATTCGTTTGCCGGCAAGATCGGCGCCTATCTCGTCAAGGATTGGTGGATGGCGCTAGTGTCTCGGTTTGAAATTTTAGACACCTCAGAAGCGACCGTTCAGCTAAGCATCGAGATGTGGTATGATTCGCCTCATGGGGAAGAAGAAGGCAAAGCAGGCGATTGATGCGCCGTTAGAGGGCGGGCTTGAAGCGGAGGCAGCCTACTATGCCCGCAAGGTTGGCATCACTAGAGACGAGGCCGCCAAGATCATCCGGGAAGCGCAGGCACCGAAGCGCTGGATTGTCCACAAGGACGCCGTGACGGGCAGGTAACCGCTTAGCTACCTGCTTTTTGTAAAGGACCGCGCTTGCCCACCTTCGGCGCAACGGCTTCCATCACTGAGGCATACCTGGATGGCGCGCTGGTCGTGGTCGGTCAGCTCATGCGGGATAGTCAGGGCTGACCGGCGAGCAAGACAATCAGGCGAGCCCTCCACGCAGTAGCGCACATCTTGACCGTACAAACGACGACGATTTCGCGCAGGTGCAGAGCTCATCATTTGCACCCTGTCATCTCTACCGCTACGTTTCTCCACCCAGCCCGTTTCCAGCCCGCGTTCATATTCTGAAGGACCCATGACATCCGATAACAAAGCGCGTGAACATTTCGCCATCGATCTCGCGCGACGCGCCGGTGAGTTCGGCCTGAAATATTTCCGCGATCTCGACAGCCTTACCATTGAGAGCAAGGGCCATCAGGATATGGTTTCGCAGGCCGACCGAGAGGTCGAGCTGTTCATCCGCGCGGCGATGAAAGCTGCCTATCCGGACGACGGCATTGTCGGCGAGGAACATGCCTCGGTCGCCGGATCGACCGGGCATGTCTGGGTGATCGACCCGATCGACGGCACTGCGAATTTCGTGCGCGGCATTCCGGCTTGGTGCGTGGTCATCGCCTGCGCCAAGGATGGTGATACCGTGGTCGGCGTCATCCACGAGCCCTCCACCGGCGAGACCTTCCATTGCCGCAAGGGCGGTGGTGCGTTTCTCAACGGCAAGCCGATCAGGACAAGTGCCGTCACCAGCCTGACCGAAGGTTCGGTCGGCATCGGCTTCTCCAACCGCGCCGAGATGCAAAATATCGTTACGCTCATCCGCTCTCTGGTTGCCGAAGGCGGCGTGTTTTTCCGCAACGCTTCGGGTGCGCTCATGCTCGCCTATGTCGCTGCCGGCAGGTTGCTGGGCTATGTCGAGGAGCACATGAACGCTTGGGATTGCCTGGCCGGCATGCTTTTGGTGGAGGAAGCCGGCGGCACAATCGTCAAGCCGGACCCGAGGACCGTTCTGGAGAAAGGCACGCTGGTGATCTGCGCCGGCAACGGTGTGTTCGCCCAGATTCGCGACCTCTGCGTCGAACCCTTCAAGCTTTGATCAGAACCGGGCCGCGCTCCGGAAAGCCGATGCCGACACTGTGGCCCGCCTGAAACGGCTCATCGACGTTGCGCGACAACACGAACACGTCGCCAAGCGCCGTGGCAATGACCAGTTCGAGATGGCTGCCGGCATAGGTGACCTTTACGACCGTACCTGCGATCGTCTGCGGCGCGCCGGCAGGACCGATCTCGATGCGACTTGGACGGACGGCCAGCTTCGCCGGGCCGGCCCGGTGCCCACGCGCCGGCAGTTTCAAGGTAAGCGAACCTAGCCGAACGGCCGCTTCGTCCCCTTGCACTGAGACCACCTCGCAATGCAGTATATTAGCTTCACCGATGAAGTCGGCAACGAAAGCGTCGGCTGGCGCATCGTAGAGTTCGCGTGGCGTGCCGTCCTGTGCGACCACTGCCTTGTTCATGACGATGATGCGGTCCGAAACCGCCAGCGCCTCTTCCTGGTCGTGCGTGACATAGACCACGGTCAGCCCGAGCTTTATCTGGATCTCCCTGATTTCCTCGCGCACGTGCCGGCGCAGTTTGGCGTCGAGGTTGGAGAGAGGCTCGTCGAACAGCAGCACTTGCGGTTCGAGCACCAGCGCGCGCGCCACCGCCACGCGCTGCTGCTGACCACCCGACAGTTCGCTGGGCAGGCGCGCCTCGAAACCGGTCAGGCCGACCAACTCCAGCCCGGCGCGGGCGCGGGACGCGGCCTCCTTCTTGCCATGGCCGGAGAAGCGCAAACCGTAGGAGACGTTTTCCATCACCGTCATGTGCGGGAACAACGCATAGGACTGGAACACCATGGATACGTCGCGGTCGGTGGCCGGCAGCCGAGTCACGTCGTCGCCGCCGATCAGGATACGGCCGCTGGACGGCATTTCCAGGCCGGCTATCATGCGCAGCGTCGTCGTCTTGCCGCAGCCGGAAGGTCCGAGAAGTGTCACCAGCTTTCCGGCTTCGATTGCAAGTGAGATGTCGTTCACCGCCGGCGTACTGGCACCTGGATAAGTCTTGGTGACATGCTCGAAAGTCACCGAGGCTGCATTGCCGCGAATTTCGGCCATCACCCGGCTCCTGCTATTGTCGTCTGGCCGCCTGGCGTTGCGGGCAGGCTGACATTGGTGCGTACGCTCCAGCCGCCGTCGCCCCCCTGGATGCCGCGCCGGCCGATATTGCGGCTGCCGACGACCAGCTGCATCAGGCCGATGACCACCAGCATGACGACGATCAGTACCGTCGAATAGGCGATAGCGATGCCGTACTCATTGTTCTCGACACGTCCGACGATGTAGCTGGTCGAAAGATCGTAGCGCGCACTGACCAGGAAGATGACGGCGCTGATTGCGGTCATCGCACGCACGAAGGAATAGACAAGCGCCGCCAGCATTGCCGATCTCAGCAATGGCAGGATGACGCGTCTGAAGGTCTGCCAGGAGTTGGCGCCAAGTGTGAGCGAGGATTCGTCCAGGCTGCGGTCGATCTGTGACATGGAGGCGACGCCGGCCCGCACGCCTACCGGCATGTTGCGGAAAATGAACGACAGCACGAGGATGATGCCGGTTCCGGTCAGTTCGATCGGCGGTACGTTGAAGGCAATGATGTAGCTGACACCGATGACGGTTCCCGGAATCGCGAACGACAGCATCGTCGCGAATTCGAAGGCATTCTTGCCACGGAAGTTCTGGCGAACGAGAAGGTAGGCGGTCAGAAGTCCTATCCCTGCGGTCAGCGGCGCCGATATCAGTGCTATTTCCATCGTCGTCCAGAACGAACTCCATGCCGAGCCCGACCAATGGATGCCGAATTCATTCCAGCCGATGGAGAATGCCTTCTTGTAGTTCTGCAATGTGAGGCTCTGATCGACGCCCCACAGCTTGACGAAGCTGCCATAGAAGATCACCGCGTAGACCAGCACGGTGAACGCCGTCCATATCCCAGCGATGATATATAGCGCGTGTGTCAGCCCCTCCGGCAAGCGTGGATGGACGCCGGCGTCGCCCTTGCCGGTGACAGTGGTATAGGAGCGCCTGCCGATCCAGAAGCGTTGCGCATAAAAGGCGCCAAGCGTGAAGCCTAGCAGCACCAGTGCCAAGATCGCCGCAAGTGCCGCATCGTTCTGCGCGCCGACAATGGCGAAGAAGATTTCCGTCGACAGGACATCGTAATTGCCGCTCAGCACCAGCGGATTGCCGAAGTCGGCCATGCTTTCGATGAAGCCGAGCAGAAAGGCGTTGGCGAGGCCTGGCCTCATCAGCGGCAAGGATACGGTCCAAAAGGTCTGCCAGCGGCTGGCGCGCAGCGTCTGCGAGGCTTCTTCCATGGACGGGCTGACGCCTTCGACAACGCCGATCAGAACCAGGAAGGCGATCGGGGTGAAGGCGAGAACCTGGGCGATGAGCAGGCCGGGAAGTCCGTATACCCAGCGTGTTGGCTGGATGCCGAAGACGCCGGCGACGCTCTGTGTCACTGCGCCCGACAGTCCGAACAACAGGATGATGGCAAGGCCGATGACAAAGGCCGGCGTGATGATCGGCAACACGGTCAGCGCACGCAGCAGCTTGCCGTGGCGGAAACCCGTGCGTGTCACGACAAGCGCGAACACCAGCCCCAGAAACATGGTCAGCAGACCGACGAGTACAGCGAGCAGCAGCGAGTTCCAGGCAACGCCGCAGCGGCTGCCGCCGGCCAGACAAGCCAGGCTCCAGAGGCGCGAACTGAACAATTTGGCCAGGAACGCGACAAGCGAATAGCCTCCGTCGTCGGTCTGCATGGCGTTGGCCAGCATCATCAGGATCGGCATGAAGATGAAGACGGAAACCACCGCGACGACAAAGCCGATTGAGCTGACGACGAATACGTCGCCGCCGACGGCACCGCGTGCGGCAATACCCAGGGTGAACAGGAACAGAAAGGCGCCACTGACCAGCAGGGCGCCGTAACCCATGCCGAACTGGCGGTCGCCAAGATCGCCGAACAGGCTGGTCAGCCAGCTGAACTGCCAGCCGTGCAATCCGATGGCGAAGCCCTGGAACAGAAGCCAGCCAAATCCAGTAGCGCCGACAATGACGAGCAGCCGGCCGAAAAACGGATCGGATTTGTTGCGACCCCACAGAAGCAGCGGCGCCGCCAGCAGGAAGCCGAGCGGCGCCAACCACAGTTTCCCGCCCTTGAGGGCCAGAACCAGCGCCGGTGCGAATTTGCTTTCGAACGGGTAGCCGTCTAACAGCCAGGAAAGGCCGAAGAACCCGTCCTCGATGCCGTACCAGGGCAGCAAGGCAAACCCCACCCATCCGATCGCCATCCAAAGGACGGCGGTCGGTTCAAGGGGCCAGCGGGTTTGACGAAAGCGCATCTGCTATTGCGGCAGCGACGCGACCTCCTCGTCCCACTTTTTCAGCAGGCGCTTGCGCTCTTCGCTCGACCCATACTTCTTGAAGTCGTAGTCGATCAGCTTGATGGCAGAGAGGTCAGGCGCCTTGTCGGAGGTTTTTGCCGCCTTGTTCGACGGAACCTGGAATGACCCCGCATCCTGCGCCTTAGACTGGACATCGGCCTCGAGCGCCCAGTCGTAGAATTTTTTCGCGGCTTCCATGTTGCGGGCGCCCTTGATGATCGATTCCGAGCCGATCTCGTAGCCGGTTCCCTCGCAAGGGGTGACCGGAACGATCGGGAAGCCGGCAACGACCTGCGACACGGCGTCGTGGATGAAGACGATGCCGATCGTGGTTTCACCAAGCCCGGCGGCCTTGATCGGCGCCGAGCCCGACTTGGTGTATTGGTTGACGTTCTTGTGCAGGGCTTTCAAGTACTCGAAGCCCTTCTCCTCGCCGAACAGCTGGACGATCGTCGCCAGCATGTTGTAGGCTGTACCTGAGGAATTCGGGTTGGCGACCTGAATCTGTCCCTTGTATTCCGGCTTGATCAGATCGGCCCAGCATTTCGGCTCGGGCAGATTGTTCTTGACGAGCAGATCCTTGTTATAGCCGAAGCCCAGTGCGCCGGAGTAGATGCCGACCGTGCGGTGGCCGGATGTTTCCGCCTGCTTGATCGCCCAGGGCTGCAACTGATCGATCAGGGGTGATTTGTACTCCTCGGTCAGACCCTCCTCGGCCGCCTGTAGGTGCGGGTCACCGGTGCCGCCCCACCAGATGTCACCCTTGGGATTGGCCGCCTCGGCGCGCAGCTGCGCGTAGATTTCGCCGGCGCTCTTGCGGGTCATGTCGACGGTGATGCCGGTCTTTTCCTCGAAGGCCCGCGCCGTCTGCTGGCACCAGACCTCGTCGACGCCGCAATACATGGTCAGGCTTTCGGCGGACGCCGATGACGACGCGCTCCACATGCCGGCGGCAAGGATACCGGCGCCGAGAATTGCCCTTTTTATCATGTTGAATTCCTCCCTAAGTTATTTGCCGACTTATGAAACCCAGATAGGCGGAAAATACAAGTTGGAAGCTAGCACCCGCCTGACCGAGTTGCAGCGCTTTCCATAGATGGCGCTGCGCATAACTCACAGTTTCCATCTTACTGAGGCCGCCTGCTCACTGGCGGCTGTAGCGAAACGTGGGATGCAATTCGAGCACCCGGGCGCCAGCAAGCGCCTTGCGCAGCGCAGACATTTGTACCTGCAGGGTATTGTCCCCCACCACCATTCGCTGTCGAAGAGTTCGAGCTTACCGACCACCGATTCCGGCGTTTTCAGCAACGCGCCAAGGATATCGAAGCAACGCGATGGAAGCTCTATCGGCCCGCCCGGGCCGAGCAATTGCCGTTCCGCGCGTTTCATCTGGTAAGGTCCGAAGTGGATGTCCATTCGACAGTTGTCGCGTCCGAGTACTGCAGCTTAGCTGAAGCCACGGCGAAAGCGAACTTCAGTGTTGTTCAGGATTTTTCAGGTTCGCGCCAAGGACCCGTGCGTCAACCTAGGCGATGCTCATGGCTACAGGAGGACGCCATGGCCGATATCGCCACCCACCTAGTCACCCATTCAAGACTGCTCCCCAAACTAGGCATCGGTGCCGCACTGTTTGCGATGACCAAGGTTCTGGGCGGAGCCTTTGAGATGGCGTACGTGGCACCTTACGAGACCATTGCTATTGCGCGTCGACCACCTCTCGCGGACCCATCTGATCTTCAGCGCCGCGATCCGAATCGTAAAGGGCATTAAGGACGAAGGTCTGCTTTCGGGAAGTCGCAAACTGATCTATTGCGGCCGGACATTGGGCGCGAAGCCGACGTTAGCGGCGAATTTGAACCGAATGCCCCGTCATCCCTTGTTCATGATTTGTGCTTCGAAAGTTGCATGAAGAGGCAACGTGGAACGAATCGGGAGGGCGGTTGGTGTGGGGATAATCAGACCTGGCCTATTGCCGATTGTGCCAGCCGACGCGCATTTTCGTGGCGATGGTGGCGGAACATGTTGAATTGGCGTTGTTTGAGCAGTCACTTGGCAACATCGAAGGCCTGCATCGGCCGTTCTGTGATCGTGTGGCTGACGCTGCGGAGAAAACCGCAGGATCGGTTCTTTTCGACGTTCGTGTCGACGGCGATAGCTGCGTTCAGCGGATGGCCGCGATTGGGTATGGCGTCACGGGCACAGCAATAATCGTGATGGCGAAGAACGGACAACTTAAATGCGCATCGGTAAACGGGGACATCGCTGTTTTGGTGGCAGAATTGGCTGCCTGGTATGCGTCTCCGCTGAGTGAGCAAGCGAAGGTTGACCCCCGCGGAGCGGCCATCATCCTGCTAGCCAAGCTTCGGAGCTCCAATCACTTCGCCTGTTTCTAGCTGAGCGCCGCTTCGCCGGCGCGACGGCAAGGAGGCGGTGACGTCTCCGACACCAAGCTGCCTCTGATTAGGTGAATTCGTTGGTGAAGCGTCCGCAGTAGAGTCTCTTCTCACCGAATTGAAAGCCGTGGTAAACGGCGCCCATGGGCATCAGGAACTATCTGATCGAAGGCGGATCCGGCACTGGAAAAACGTCTGTCGCTACCGAGCTGGAACGGCGCGGCTACCACGTCATTCATGGTGACCGGGTCTTGGCCTATGTCGGCGACCCCGAGACAGGCCAGGCACTGGCCGGACCACCTGAAGGCGTCGCGGACCGCATCGCCTGGAGTTACGCGCACTGGATTTGGCCTGTCGACAAGGTCCGATCCTTGGTCGCCGACACCACCCACCGAGTCACCTTCTTCTGCGGCGGCTCCCGTAACTTCCATAAGTTCCTGCACCTATTCGACAAGATTTTCGTGCTCGAAATAGATGTCGAGACGCTGAACCGACGTCTGGATGGACGGCCAGCGGAGCCGGGTTTCGAGCCAGACGAGCGTGCGTTGGTACTCCGCTATCATGGGACCCGCGAATACCTTCCCGTCGGGATCAATATCGACACGGCCGGCACCGTCCCGAGTGTCGTCGACGATATCCTTGTTCGGCTGGCCTAAGGCCTTGAAAGTGTTGCGAATGGGATGGGGCTCGACCATCCACGACAAGCCAGCTTCGAAGCCTGGCATGTCAAGCGCTTCTCGCTGATCGAGATACGCAAGAGCCGGACCGATTGCATCGCTTGGCTCAAGATGCACGACTATCCGCTGCCGCCGAAATCAGCCTGCATGGGATGTCCATGCCATCAAGACCCTCAACCTCAACGTCAAGGCGCGCATCGAGTGCGTCGACTTGGGTGGTGGCCGCTCCGCAACCTGCCGCAAGATTATGTTCGTTCGGCTGGACCAGATCTATGGGCTAGCGGAAGTCCGCGGCGGGGTCGTTCTTTCGCGCTCCTCCATGCGCACGCCGATTAGATGCTGGCCTGCGCCTTGTAGAGGTGGGCATAGGCTCCTTCGGCAACGATGAGAGCTTCATGGGTCCCCTGTTCTGTGATCCCCTGTTCGGTCAGCACCAGGATCCGGTCCGTATTGCGAACGGTCGAAAGCCGATGGGCGATGACGATCGTCGTCCGCCCTTCGGCAAGGTCGAGTAATGCGGCCTGGACGGCCCGCTCACTTTCATTGTCAAGCGCGCTCGTAGCCTCGTCGAAGATCAGGATTGCTGGATCCTTGAGGAACGCGCGGGCGATGGTTAGGCGCTGCTTCTGGCCCCCGGACAGTTTCACACCGCGCTGTCCGATATCCGTGGCGTAGCCATTCGGGAGCGCCATGATGAAATCGTGAGCGTTGGCCGCCTTTGCCGCCGCGATGATTTCGGCTTCCGACGCATCCGGCCGCCCGTAGCGGAGGTTTTCCGCCACCGTACCGGCGAACAGATAGACGTCCTGCTGCACGACACCGATGCTTTGCCGCAGCGACTTCAAGCCGATGTCGCGGATGTCGGCACCGTCGATCAGGATCGCGCCTTCACTCACCTCATAAAAGCGCGGGATCAGCGCGCATAAGGTGCTCTTGCCGACGCCGGAGGCGCCGACGAGGGCCACGAACTCGCCGGGAGCAATATCGAGGGACAGTTCTTTGAGAACATGTGGCCCGTCCTCTTCGTAACGGAAGCCGACATCGCGAAACGCCAGGGCGCCGCGCGGGCGGGAGATGTCGGAGGCAGCCGACCGATCCACGATCTCCGGCTCCACCTCCAAGATCTCCATCGCCCGACTGAAGCCGGTGTAACCCTCCTGCCAGAGCCGCACGAAATTTGCCAGGCGTTTGACGGGATCGACGAGCACCGCGACGCACAGAAGGAAGGTCATCATATCCGCAACGCCGAGCTCGGCATTGACGACCCTGACGGCGCCCATGACGATGACGGCGACCGTGATAAGCTGTGCGAAGGTCGTGTTCCCGACCGAGAAGAAGGCCTCGCTCCTGTAGCCTTCCCTACGGCTCTGAAGAAAACGGGCATTCTCCTCGTCGAAGCGGCGGATCTCGAGGTCCTCATTGGCAAAGGATTGGACAACGCGGATACCGGCAAGCGAATCCTCGATGCGTTCATTGACCGCCGCGATCCGCTCCTTGCTGAGCCTTAGCGCCCGGTTCATGCGGCGGTTGAAATGCAACGCGTAGAACACTGCAAAGGGCGTAGCCCCGAGGATAAGCAAGGTGAGCGGCAGGTCGATATAGGCCAGGAGGAGAATTGCGCCCGCGAATTTGAAAACCGCGATCGCCATATCCTCAGGCCCGTGATGGAAGAGCTCGCCCAACGAAAATGAGTCGTTGGTCATGCGGCTCATCAACTGGCCGACCCGCTGGCGATCGTAAAAGCTGAACGCGAGCTTTTGGCAGTGTTCGAACAGCTCCTTACGCAGCGCGCTCTCGATCTTCGCGCCCATGACGTGGCCCTGATAGTCGACGAACAGGCTGCCGAGCACTTCCACCGCCAGCAGGGCGAGCATGGCCCCGCCCATCAAATAGATCTGATTGAGGGCTTCCGGTGCGCCGGGAAGCTGGACCAGATGTTTGGTGACGTAGCTGGCGCAGAGAGGCAGGAAGAGCGCTGTCACCGAAACCAGCAGCGCGCAGGCGAGATCGGCCGCCAGCAGCGGCAGATGCGGCCTGTAATAGGACAGGAACTTCCTGGCACGCGAATACGGCTTGCTGCGAGTAGGTCGCGTTCTGGGAAGCGGGTTATCAGTTGAATCGATTTCAGCCGTTGGGCCGATATTCGCTGCACTCGGCAGCCAGGGTTTCCGGTCGCTACGGGGCGTGCCTGCTTGCAAGGCGGCGCTGCGGAGTCGTGTTTGCATTACGCTTCATGTCCTGTTTGTGATCAGCTCCATTCTTGTTGGACATGAACGCTCTCATCGTGCTCTCCCCGTTCGGACGCCTGCGACGGGGCGAAATGTGCAATGCGCTCCATCGAAAATCAACCCTTTCCATAACCAAAGCGGTCCGGCATCGGCTGTCCGCGGACGCGGCCACAACGCGAAGGTCAGCTCAAGCTAGCCCCTCGGTGGGTGAATATGGCGAGCTGACAACCTTGGTGGCGACGTGCCGGACATGGAGTAAAGTCGGGCTTGGTCCAGGAGACCCAACCATGAGGGAGGAACATCTTTCCTGGCAGCGGCTTCGAATGTCTTCCGCGCTTGATTGGCATCTCGTAGAAGAGAGCGGCAAGGCGCATCGCGTAGTCCCACTTAGTGGTGGGATTTGGGGCGACGAAAAGATCAGACAGGAATGCCAACTCCTACTCCACGATCTTCCAGTATGAGTCCTTGCGGATCACCTTTCCGTCGCGAAACGTGTAGAAGTCACAACCTTGGACTTCCCTTCTCGTGCCCTCACGGGTGGTGCCGGTGAGGGCCCATTTCGACATGCCGGTGTCGGCAGCCTCGTCCGCAAAATGCTCAGCCTTGCCGTAATAGACATCGGGCAAGCCTTCAAAGCGCGTCGCCAGCGCGTCTCTTACGCTGCGCTTGCCCTCGCAACGAGTTCCCCAGGGCTCGGGTCCCCTCGGCATCTCCAGAACGCAGTCGTCGGCGAAGAACGCCATGATGCGATCAAGATCGTGCGCGTTGAAGGCTTCGCATATCTCCGTCAGTGTCGCTCGAATGTCCATTCGCCAACGCCTCCTCGAATTCGAAGTAGGTCATTGGCGGCGGACCCGGTCAAGTGTCCAAGCTTTCAAGCCCCCCTGGCCACGACCGCGATGAAGCGCAGCTTCCGCCACTCAACCCTTCTTGGCGAACGCCCAGACCATCAGCGGGTATTCCTCGTCGTTGCTGAGATCCCGCCACAGGCCGTAGGCGCGCACGGGCCACCGATATGGTCCTGGTGCAGGCCTTGTTGCCCCAGCCGTGGACCTTGACGTTGCCTTCAGGAAAGCCGCCCTCCGGCGGGCGCACCGGCTACTTTGCCGCGGCTGCACTCTCGATCAGCCTTGCGACGGGTTCGGGGTTCGATACCATCACTACATGCGAGGCACTCTTGACCACGACGGTCTGTCGCGAGTGCGCCCGCGCGGCCATGAATGCGAAAGCCTGCGGGGGGATGTTCCTGTCCTTGTCGCCATAGATGAACCACGTTGGCATTGTCTTCCACGCCGGCGCGGTCTGGGGCTCGTTCAACGCCGCTTCGGTGATGGGCCGCTGCGTCGCGGCCATCAGCTTCGCCTCGGCATCGGAGACATCCGCTGCGAACTGATCGTGGAACTTGTCCTGCTGGATGTAGAGATCCTTGCCGCCGCCTGAAAGCGAAACCGGTGGAGCAAGGGTGGGACCGAGCGTGCTGCCGGGAAACTTGCCGGACAGCCCGGCAGCTGTTTCGCCAGCTTCCGGTGCAAACGCAGCTACATAGACCAGCGCCTTGACGTTGGCATCGCTGTTGGCGGCTTCGCTGATGATCGACCCGCCATAGGAATGCCCCACCAGGACGACGGGTGATCCAATGCCAGAAAGGATATCGGCAACATACTTGGCGTCATTCCTGACGCCCCGCAAGGGATTGGCGACGGCTACGACGGGATAACCATCCTTCTCGAGGATTTCGATGACACGGTTCCAGCTCGAGGTGTCGGCAAAGGCGCCATGAACCAGAACGACGGTGGGCTTCTCGGACTGCGCATGCGCACTGCCGAATATCGTTGCGGCGATCGCCAGCCCTGCAAGTAATTTCTTCATCATACATATCCTTTCGATGATCTTGATTGGTGCGGCTTTATCGTGATTGACGCAGGCGAGGAACGGAGATGTTCCGGAGTCTCCTTGAACTGGACCTGGGCGGCGTTGCCTGTCGGTGGAAAATCCGTGGACGCGCTCAACTCGCGCCATCTCTCAAGCTCCTCCAGCCTCGCGGTGTCGGCCTGCCCGATGATCTTCACAGCATCGCTTCCGAGCGGCAGGCGCACGATCCAACGCGGCGAGAGCCGCAGGATAGCTGTCTGTGCCGCGGCCGGGTCTGTGACGTCGAGTGCGGCCGTTCGGACGGCGTTGCCGTAGCGCTCCGCGCTCGGCCATATGCGCGGGCACGCGTGCGGTCGCCACCAGACGACGCCGGGGGTCAGGACCGCTTCCGACAAGGCACGGCCGATGCCGCGCGAACTTCCAGTGATAAGCCATCTTTGGGACATGGCTGTCTCCTTCCATAGGTTGCCTAACCCCGCAGGGGCGTTCGGGCCGGACTCCAGTGAGCCCGTTAAGGCGCGTACCGCGTAAAGACGTAGTCAAGTCCCTGGACGCGCGCCTCATGACAGGCGAAGCAGGTTCGATGCTGGGTCTCGTCGGCCGGTTTGCCATCGACAAACCTGCCGAATCCCCATCCGCCGGTGGCGGCGTATTTCTTCGAATCCTTGACCATGATCTGGACGGTCGTGGCGGCGCCGGGAACGGAGGCGGATTCGAATTCGGGCGACTGGATATGCTTCCAAGCAAGCTTTGCGAGAACGGTCCCGTCAGGGAACGGCAACGTTCCGTCGCGGTATGCCTTGATCGCCACGACGTTGCCGAGGACCGCTCTAAGCTCGTTCAGGGGCTCTGCTTCCTCGGCCGGCGCGACCAGTTCCCATTGCCGATATCCATCGGGGATCGTGACGCCATAGATCGGCGATGAAGCCCGCGGCTTCGCATCTTCATTTGTAACGGCCACAGCCGCAGATGACGCAAGGATCGCAAACACGCACGGTACGAGGTAGATAGGTTTCATCGGAAAGCTCCGCTTGACTGGCCGTCAGAACTTGTCGACGTCCATGACCGCCTGCGCAAAGGCCTGCGGGGCCTCCTGCGGCAGGTTGTGGCCAATGCCGCCCGAGATCAGCCGATGTTCGTATTTGCCGGAGAACTTCATGGCGTAGGTCGCTGGATTGGGATGCGGCGCGCCGTTCGCGTCGCCTTCCATGGTCACCGTCGGCACCCCGATCTCCGGAAACGCCGCCAGCTTCTTTTCCAAGGCATCATATCTGGGTTCGCCTGCCGCCAGGCCGAGCCGCCAACGATAGTTGTGGATCGAGATGGCGACGTGGTCTGGATTGTCGAATGCATCCGCGGGCCAATCTGCCAAGCCGCCTGATCCGGATGGTGGGCCGGACCGATGATGCCGCCGCCCTCTCAACGCAATTGGCCGGCGCGCGTTTCGTTACGATCGTCGGCGCCGGCGGTGTCGGCAAGACCACCGTTGCCGTGGCGGTGGGTCATGACCTGGTCGAAGCATTCGCGGGCGCCGTGCATTTCATCGATCTCGGGGCGCTGAGCGATCCGAGCCTGATTGCGACGACTATAGCCTCGATGCTAGGGCTTTCTCTCCGATCCGACGACCCGGCGTCCAGTCTGACAGCCTATCTGGCGGACAGTCGGATCCTCCTGATCCTCGATACTTGCGAGCATGTCATCGACGCGGCGGCGGACCTGGCGGGGCGCATCTTCGCCGCTGCGCCGCAAGTCCACCTGCTGGCAACGAGCCGGGAGCCCCTTCAGGTCGAAGGCGAGCACGTCCACAGGCTGGCGCCGCTTGCATGCGCGCCGGACGATCCGGACCTCACCGTGACCCTGGTGAACAGCTACCCGGCGACCCAGCTGTTTCTGGAACGCGCTGCAGCCAGCGGCGCTCGCCTTGAGGTTGAAGACGCGGATGCAGCCATCATTGCCGACATTTGCCGTAAGCTCGACGGTCTGCCGCTCGCGATCGAGCTGGCGGCTGCGCGGGTTGCCAGCTACGGCCTGCAAAAAACCGCCGAACTTCTCGGCGCGCGGCTAACACTATCGTGGCCGGGACAACGGACCGCGCCGCCGAGGCAGAAGACCCTCCAGGCCACCTTGGACTGGAGCTACGGGCTCTTGTCCGAGTTCGAACGCCATCTGCTTCGTCGGCTTGCGGTCTTCGTCGGCCATTTCTCGATCGATGCGGTCCTCGAGGTCGTGACAAGCGCAAACGTCGATGACGATCTCGTGTTTGGCGCCATAGACAGCCTGGTCGCCCGGTCGATGGTAGCGGTCAGGCCTGCCGGGGCAACGATGCGCTATCGCCTGCTCGACACGACCCGGGCTTACGCCCTTCAGCTCAATGCCGACAAGACTGAGCTCGCGACCCTGGCCGCACGTCACGCGACCCATTACCTGCACTGGCTGGAGCAAACGGGAGCCGAGTGGCCGAGCTTGGCAACCGCCACGCAACGGTCGCTTCACCTCGCTGGCCTGGCCAATGTGAGAGTGGCTCTGGATTGGTGTTTCGGACCTGACGGCGATACGCAATTGGGTGTCCGGCTGGCTGCGGCCGCGGCGCCGTTCTTTTTGTCGATGTCCTTGCTCACCGAATGTCATCGCTGGGCGTCGCGGGCGATGCTTGCCCTCGACGATACCACCAGCGGCGGATTGGACGAGATGCATCTTCAGGCAGCGCTCGGCGTTTCGCTGATGTTCACGCGCGGTGGAAGAGATGCGGCGCGCGTGGCTTTGGACAGAAGTCTCGCCATTGCCGATCGGCGTGGCGACGCATTCGACCAGCTTCGGATTCTAGGTCCGATGCAGATGTTCCATATGCGTACGGGAGAATTCAGAACCGCGCTGCACTATGCGGAACGCTGTTCCGTCATCGCCGAAACCCTGGAGGACCATGTCTCCACCACTTTGGCGCATTCCCTGATGGGGATTTCACTTCACCTCAGCGGAGAACTCGATCGGGCCCGGACCGCGCTCGAAACAGCATTGCGGCACGGGCCGCGTTCCAACCAAACCACGACGAATTATCTCGGCTTCGACGGCAGGATTCTCGCCGGTGCGATCCTGGCAAGGACACTCTGGCTGCAAGGCCATCCCGATCGGGCAGTGGCGCGCGCGCTGATGACGATCGGGGAAGCGGAGATTCTAGACCATCCTCTGACGCTCTCCATCGCACTTGTCTGGGCGGTTTCGCTGTTCCTGTGGGTCGGAGACACGAAGAGCGCGGAAGAACACATCGAACGGCTTTTCTCCCGGGCCGAATTTCATTCCCTCGGGCCTTATCTCGCGCTGGGGCGAGGTTTCAGAGGGGAGATTGCCACCCGTCAGGGCAATGCGAGCGACGGTGTCGAAAGTTTTCGATACTCACTCGCCGAGCTCCACGCCGCCCCCTATGAAATGCTCACCACATCGCTCAACACCTCCTTCGCTCAGGGCCTCGCCACGACGGGCCGGTCAGCGGAAGCGCTCTCCCTGATTGAGGAGACGATCAGGCAGGTCGATGCAAACGGCGATCTTTGCTATTTGCCGGAGCTGCTGCGCGTAAAAGGCAACCTTGTTCTTGCAGCTTTGCAACCTGGCGCCGCCGAAGAAGCAGAACTCTGTTATCGGCGGTCACTTCAACTTAGCGATCATCAGGGGGCACGAGCATGGGAGTTGCGAACAGCAGTCGATCTTGCTTCTCTGTGGGCCGCTCGTGGACGACACAAGGACGCTCGGGCCCTTCTCCACCCGATTTTCGAGCAATTCAGGGAGGGCCTGCAGACAGCAGATCTCCAGGCGGCCGCACGCTTGCTGGCAACGCTGAACTAGCACAGCTTGGCTGCCAAGCCGCTTTCAGCGCGACTACACTCCAGCGTGGTCGCCGGGACGTGTCTGCTTTCAGGAAGCACCAAGCTGCAACCAACGGCAGAGAATTGGGCGCAAAGTTGACAGGCCGTTTAGGGGGCAGGAACCGGAATGTCGGGCTTCTAAAGCCGATGGCAGAAGGGGCGCGCGTTCCTGCTCTTGATTATTGGCAGTGAGCAGTGCGCGCAAATCGGGAAGTTGGAAGGGCCGGAGGCAGGAAGCACAGGCCTTAAGGCCGCGGCGCTAATCAAGCGGATCGGCAATGATCGCGAAAAGCAATACGGCCTGCAGCGAAACTAAAGCATTGGTCGCGCGTTGGACGCTGATAACGCTATTTCGTGTCTGAGTATGGCTCAGGTCAGAGTGGTCAAGCCGACGTCGCGTAAGGCAATCAATGGGTCGAGCGCTAGTCAAGCGAAGTCGCCCGCTCGTGACGAGGTCACTTTAGCGCCGCCCGCTTTCCGGCCGTTGCAGCTTGCAACGCTCGTGGACACGGTCCCTGCCGGCGATCGTTGGATCCATGAGATGAAATACGACGGCTATCGTATTCTCGTTGCCGTCGGCGGTGGCGAGGCGCGAGCCTACACTCGATCTGGTCTGGACTGGTCTAGCCGGTTTCCCTCGATCCTCTCCGAGGCTCGCAAGCTGAAGGTACGCTCCGCCCTGATTGACGGCGAGGCAGTGGTTGTCGATGCGGAAGGAAGATCTAACTTCCAGGCGCTTCAGAATGCATTGAAGGGTGCCCCAACGACTATCGACTTTTATGCGTTCGATCTGCTGCAACTCGACGGCGAGGATCTGACAAGGCTTTCTCTTCTTGAGCGCAAGGCGAAGCTGGAGGCGATCTTGCCAGCGAAAAATCCGGTCCTTCGTTACTCCGACCATATCGTCGGCCGCGGAGAAGAGCTGCTCGATCGCTTCTGCGCAGCCGGTCTTGAGGGCGTCATCTCAAAGCTTGCGGATTCGAGTTATGTGGCGTCCCGGGGCGCAAGCTGGCTGAAGATCAAATGCGTCAGGCGGCAGGAATTTGTGATTGTCGGCTGGACGCCGTCGGACAAGGTCCGAGCGTTTCGGTCCTTGATCCTTGGCGTTCATGACGGCGGCAAGCTGCGTTACGCCGGCAAAGTCGGCACCGGCTTCGATACCGCTGAACTTCTTCGTCTCTTGAAGATCATGGCGCCGCTTGAGCAGAAGGCAGCGACCGTCGACGCACCACGCGCCGAAGTGCGCGGCGCACACTGGCTCCGTCCGAAGCTGGTCGCTGAGATTGCCTTCACCGAAATGACAAATGAAGGGACGTTACGACATCCGAGCTACCTTGGTCTCCGCGAAGACAAGAAGCCGGAGGCGGTCGTGCTAGCATGATCGCCGCGACCGCTGCGTAATGGTCGGCGAGCTGTCCCTTGGTGATGTTGGACTCCGGATAGATGACGCGTTCACGGTTACTTATCGCGATGGCGGTTATCGCAGACGCGGCGAGATCGGCTGCATGACGTTCCGTCTCAAGGCATCGAACCAGACTGATCGGCCGGCTGCCGACCCAAGGAAGCGCCCGCTGGAACATCCTCGCGCAGCTTCTCAAGGCTTGGGTGCGTGCCGGTATGGTAAAGCTTGGTCACGATGTCTGCGATCGCGTCGCCGATCCCCGGGATCTTGGTGAGGGCGCCGGCGGCGATGATCCGATCAAGCGGCCGTCATCGCGCCACTCACCCCTGACGCCGAGTGGCCAGAGGTGAAGGACTTCGCGTCTCGCCTGGCGCAAGCGGTTGCCCAGAGCGATCCCGCGCATTTCACAGCCGTGTTGTCAAAGGCGCGCCGCAAGGGTCGCATCTTTGTGGACTATCTACGCAATCAGCGCGGGGCGACCGCGATCATGCCCTACAGCGCAAGATCACGTCCGGGCGCTCCTGTCGCGGCACCGATCACGTGGGCGGAGATGAAGACAATAGATGCGCCCTCTCATTTCCATGTGGGCGATGCCCCTGAATTAAAGAAACGCGCAGCCTCCAAAGCTCTGGCGGGATGGGGTCGCGCTGACCAATCCTTGCCCGATCTGTAGCATCCGACACGGGAAGAGGCAGTAAAGCCAGGGTTTCAAAGGGCAACGCGGCGCTCATGGCCTTGCCTGATTGGAACCTGCGGAGATCGGCCTCGTTTGGCTGAAGCCATGGCAAAAATCGATGCGAGGACCGTCGCATCATATAAATTCGCGATTGTCCTCATGTTGCGGGAGGCAATGCGATGGATAGTGACATACCAAACGGCAAGAGGCATCCTTGCATCGAAGTGGTCGAAGCCTGTGGCGAATGGTTCGTCCGGGTGGTCGGGGAAGACCAGGAACTAACCCGGTCATTCGAACTGGAATCGCTCGCCCTAGCCTTCGCGGAAGGGCAGCGAATACGCCTGCAGCTCGACGAGTTCGTCCGGCTGTAGGGCGTGACCGACCAGCGCATGACGGCGGGCGATTCCGCAGACAGCTCGTCGGCTAGGCCCGGCGCCTTGTTGGCATTCCCTCTGTCAAAAGGGTGTCGGGCCGCATGGCCGGGGAGGAGTTCTCGGGCACTTTGTCCCGGCAATCTGAGACCAGATGGGCCGCGCTAATTTACCACTAGCTAAGCAGGTCAGTTGAGATCATAGTGCCGGCGCGAATGAATTGGCAGGCTACCGCCCACCCCGCCCAACTGCCTGCCACTTGCCGGCGACGCCTTCCCTAAGACGACGTCCGCCGGCTTTTCCCTGCCGTGCCCATCAGCCTGCCAAGCCGTCGGCGCGATGCTGCCGCGATGCTGCATGGCATCAAAAAATGACCTCGAGCACGCTCAAGACTTCTTCGTTGATTTCGTCGGCGGGAATCCCTTCTCTGTCGGCCGCCTTTATCGCCTCGTCTGCAAGGTCGCTGATGGCCACAGGATCGTCGGTGATGGCGTTTGGAAGATGTTCTGCCATCCATTTGTCCAGAAAGTTGACCCGGCGCGTGCTCATCGAAAGATGGCCCACCAGATCGCGAACGCAGCCGATGCAAGCAACAAGGCAGCGGCCAGCATCAATACGCCCTTGCGGTACTGTTTCGAAACCATGCCCTCGAGACCCATCTTCTCGGCCGCCTCGAAGAACTCCGCACCGCCGCCCTCGACATGCTGGCTGTATTGGATAATGCCGTCAGCCGGCTTGATCAGATCCCACAGGATCGCTTTGCGCTCGATCGCCGGCCGCGGGCGCAAATCCTCGCCCTCCTCGGGCGCGATCATCTCGCCGTCGAGGATCAGTGATTTCGCCTTGAGCTTTTCCAGCGCCGTGACGATCGGCCAATAGCGCTTGGACCAATCGTGCCCCATCTTGGTAAAAGCGCGACCGCCGGCCCAATCGAGCACCATCTGGGTGCGAAAGCCGTCATACTTGATTTTGTGGATCCAGTCGTCGCTGACCGGCGGCTTCCCATGTCCAACCTCCCGATGATGAGCAGCCGCCACTAGGCGTGCTACAAGGACGGGCGCTCATCAACCGACGATGAAGGGACAGATGTTCGCCGGCAGCCCCGTAATGAGTGACCGAGCCAAATGTTTCGCGCTTGGGACCTTTGCCGTTCAGCACAGGACTTAAGTCTCGCAATCTCACCGAAGGCATGGCTACCTCCCAACGCGATAGAGGCCATAAAACTCGGAGTTGCCGTTCCATTAGCAGTTGATGAAATTCTATCGGAACCTTCGGTCCGTCACGCTGTTCTGCGGGAAGTCAGTAGCGAGAAGGGTCGTTTTGCAAATCCTCACAGCAGAGCAGTCGCGAGCAGCACGAGCCCTCTTGAACTGGTCCCGTGTGCGACTAGGCGGCAGGTCCGATGTGAGCGCAGACACCATCCGCGAGTTTGAGAATGGCAACAGAGTTCCGCGCGCCGGCAACCTCACTCGCATGCGACGAGCATTGGAAGCCGCAGGTGTGGTCTTTACCTCTGAAGGGCCGTCGCTCGCCAATCTCTCTGAAGATGATGTCCGGCGTGATCGGCTCAACGAGGTAGGCCGCATTTGGCAGAAGCCTGTCGATCGCAACTAATTTCTCGAGTCAGTGATAGGGACAGCGGTCGCATGTCCGCATACCAGTACGCCGACCTGATCTATCGACCTTCGACGCCGCCGGGAATTTCTCGGTCGCTTCGCTGAGATCGAATTTGGATGGCAGGTGGACGAACTTCTTTCTTCTGTCTGGGTACCGCCGGGGGCGGCGCGGGCTTCGCCTGAGCGGGGATTCCGACTTGCAGCGAATAAACTCGGACCGGATCGGCGAGGTTCTTGAGTTGCACCGCACCGCGATCTGGAATTGGGAGAAGTTTCCACGAACCGGAACCAAAGGCGGACCTGACGACCTGGTTGTTGCCAGCTCTCGGTGATATCGATAACATATCGAACTCGATCCGATTCTAAGAGGTGGCTCATGAACGCGGCAGGACGCCAGATAAACCTCGTAACTGAGTGTCTGGCGCTTGCCTCGGTCAGATCGACGCGGCCGGCCGGTGGAGAGCGCTGATGGCCAAGGCAGCCTCATCGAGACCGGGCGAGAGCTACGCCCCGACGATGGTCGACGTGGCGCTGCGGGCGGGCGTGTCGACCATGACGGTCTCGCGGGCCCTGAAGGAAGGGGGTCGCGTTTCCAAGGCGACGCGGGAAAAGATCATGGTCGCGGTCAACGACCTCGGCTATGTGCTTGATCAGTCAGCCGGCAGCCTTTCCTCGCGCAAGACTGGATTTGTCGCCGCGATGGTTCCGTCACTCAACAATTCCAACTTCGCCGATACGGCGCGCGGCATTACAGATGAACTCGAGAGCACGGGGCTCCAGCTTCTGCTCGGCTACACCGACTATACGGTCGAGAAGGAGGAAAAGCTAATCGAAGCGATGCTCCGTCGGCGGCCGGAAGGCATCATTCTGACTGGCGGCGCCCATACGGAGCGCGCCCGTCGGCTTCTTAAAAACGCTGGCGTCCCTGTAGTCGAAACCTGGGAGCTGCCCGCGAAGCCCATCGATCAGGTGGTCGGATTCTCCAACGAAGAGGCCATGGGCCTTCTCGTCAAGACGCTCGCCAAGAAGGGTTATCATAAATTCGGTTACATCGGTGGCACGACCTCGCGCGACACACGCGGCAGTCAGCGGCGCGAAGGCTTCATTCGAGCTATCGAAGAACTCGGCCTGCCGACCGGCCGCCTCGTTTCCTTTGGCGTGCCACCGATCTCCATCGAACAAGGCGGCCAGGCGGTTGTCAGCATGCTGGAACGCTGGCCGGACACCGAAGCAGTGCTATGCGTTTCGGATCTCTCGGCGTTTGGTGCGCTGATGGAATGCAAGCGTCGTGGAATGCGGGTCCCGCAGGACATCGCCATTGCCGGCTTTGGCGACTATGAGGTTGCCGCCTTCTGCCATCCCGGCATCACCACCGTGAACGTGGACTGCTATGGCATCGGGCGACAGGCTGCCCGCAGGCTTATCCAGATCATCCGCGGCGGCGAGAAGCAGCACCAACAGGAAATCGTCCTCACAGGCTATCGCGTCGTCGAGCGCGAAAGCACCTGAGCCCTGCATCAAAATCTGAGACGGCGAAGGCGGCTCCAATGGTGATGTTTCGAGAGACCATCAGTCTCACATATGACGGCGCCTTGAAAGCCGTCGCTGCCGGAGCCACGCGCGCCGTCACGATGGGCGTGCCGCAATGTCTTGTGGTCGTCGATGCGAGCGGTGAGACCCTCGCCAGCCTGCGTATGGACGGCGCACGTTTCTTGAGCCTGCGCACGGCGCAGGCAAAGGCGCGCACGGCGGCGTCAATCAATGCTGCCACCGGCGGCATGGCGTTCGAGGCGGCGCTCTCGGCCGCGATCGCCTCACAGGGCGGTGTGACCAATTTGCCTGGCGGCTTGCCGATCCGCTTCGGCGGACGCCTGGCGGGTGGCATCGGTGTCGGCTCGGGAACCGGCGAGCAGGATTCCGACGTGGCACGCGCCGCGCTGGCGGCGATCGGCGCCGACGTCATTTAAGGCAATCTGCCGATGCGCCTCCGGTGCAACCAAAGGATCTTCAGAACGCGATCTGGACCTTGATGGATTTGCTGCGGTCTCCAGCGATCTCGAAAGCCGCAACCGCTTGGTCGAGGGGGTAGACGCCGGTCAGCAGCGGTTTGACATCTACCCGACGGCTGTTGATCAGGTCGACGGCGAGCGCGAACTCCTCGTGAAAGCGGAAGCTCCCGCGCATCTCTATCTCCTTGGCGACGATGAGGTTTTGCGGCAGGGACACGTCGCCGCCGAGGCCGAGCTGCACCAGCACACCGCGCGGCTTCAAAACATCGAGGCCGGCCCGCACGGCGCGCTCGTTGCCGGAGGCCTCGAACATCACGTCGAAGGTACCTTTATCGACATTATAGGCGGCGAGCTTTTCGCTGTTCGTTGCGACATTGATCGCGCGGTCGGCGCCGATCTCAAGCGCCTTCGCCAGCACGCCGTCCATGACATCGGTGGCGACGATCTCGCGCCCGCCCGGGGCGCGCGCGGGGGGAATTCAAAACGCCCCCCTAGGCCCGCCACCCGGGACCCCGGCCCCCGTGCCGACCCGCGCGCCCGCGCGGTTGAGGGCCAGCCCCCTCACCGCCGA
>NZ_JAMYKV010000051.1:0-45948 GCF_040317535.1 Mesorhizobium sp. M1409 | reverse complement strand
GCCGCCAGGAGCGGCGACCGCATGTGAGGTGGATGAGGCCCGGCGACCGGGCCGCGTCACGTGATCGGGCTCAGACCTTGGACCGAAACTGCGAAGGAGGAAAAATCACACTTGACCATGTAATCCCCATGTGAAGCATATTTGAACCGCACATTCTGCAGGACCTTCGCCTTCACCTCGATATGAAGTTGCTCGGTAACGGCCTCGCCCATGCGATGCATCTGGTGACGGCAGCAAGGACAAGCCTTCTGATCGTCGGGAAGGTCATACTCGACGCGCTCGCGCGGCAGGTTTTCCGGCAAGGCCTTGCGGCCGCGCTTCTTTCCCGTCGCCCCTTCGCTGGCCGGCAAGCCCGTGTCCGGCAGGACAACGACGCCGCCATCTTCGTTGTCGGCGGCGTCCTCATCCGCGGCCTGTTCGGCTTCATGGAAGAGGCGGTCAATGTGCTTTTCACTGCGCGGCGCAAAACGATGCAGTCGTGCAAGCGCCAGCTCTTCCTCGAGTTTGACGACGCGTTCGGTGAGTTGACGGTTCTGCGCCTGCAGCGCAGCAATACGCGCCATCAACGCTTCAACAGTCGGTTCGCCGGGTCGATTCATCAGATTCTTGAATCGAAAGCATGCCGCCGCGTCAACCGCTCAATTCGAGAGCCCTCAACCCGCAACCTGATATTGCCGCACCGGATGGCGGACCATCGCATCGATGTCGATGCCATCGAGGATCCATATGTGGACGGCCCCTCCTTGCAAGAACTCTTTTGATGATTTTGATCGGATCGCTTGCGTTCATATGTCCGGCCTGTTGGTGCGCTCCCACATGAACGCTGGCCAAGATGGGTTCCGCGACGTGGGTTCCAAACAGTGCATCGACCACGTTGGGCCATTGGATCCTACGGAGTGCCCCGCGTCTCGGATCGATCGATCACACCATCTGCTCGTTTCCTGCAAGTTCACGCATCAGTTCAGCACGGTAGCGTCTGTATCCTGCTCACCGTTACCGACTGATTTCGTTATGCCGCGCAGGCCAGAGCCGGTCGCGCAGCATTGCCCTTATAGGCTTCGCCGGTCACCATCATTTTCCAGGCGGTCCTGGCGATCTTGTTGGCCAGTGCGACAGCCGCGAGTTTTGGCGGCTTGCGCTTGAGCAACTCGATGAGCCAGAGCGAAGCGTTCCTGCCTCTTCCCGCTCTCACCTGTCGAAGCAACGAGGTTGCACCCACGACCAATGTTTTGCGCAATGCCTCATCGCCGGCCCTCGTAATGATACCGAGCCTGACTTTGCCAGCAGTCGAATGATCCTTGGGCGTCAGGCCCATCCACGCGGCAAACTGCCTTCCGGATGTGAACTGTTCCGGTGCGGGCGCTTTCATCACCAGCAAGACCGCGCCGATCGGTCCGACAGCAGGGATCTTTGCAAGACGGCGACAACATTCATTGTTGGGATACCAGGCCATCAGCTTTGCCTCCACGTCTTTCAGGCGCTCACCCAACTGCGCAAATTCCTCAGCGAGGGACGCAAACAGCTCACGTGCCGCAGCTGGAATGCTTTCATCAATCATGATGCGTTCCAGAAGGAGCGGAATATGAGACATGCCTTTGGCCGCGGTCAGTCCGAACTCAGCTGCATAGCCACGAATCGTATTGGCAAGCTGCGTCTGTGCGACGACAGCGCGCTCGCGCATGCCCACTAACATCAGCGCGGCTTGCTGATCCGCACTCTTCACCGGAACGAACCGCATCGTCGGGCGGCTCATCGCCTCGCATAGCGCTTCGGCATCGGCCGCATCATTCTTGCCGCGCTTGACGTAGGGCTTCGCCAGTTGTGGCGCGATCAGTTTTACCTCATGTCCGAGCTCCCTCAGCAACCGCGCCCAGTGATGCGAAGCACCGCAGGCTTCGATCGCAATCACGGTCGGTGGGCATTTCGCAAAGAAATCCACCATCTCCTTGCGGCGCATCTTCTTGTGCAGGATCGGTTGCTCTGCGGCGTTGACGCCATGCAATTGAAAGACGTGCTTTGACGTATCCATGCCAATACGGATAATCTGATCCACGGGCGGCTCCTTCGTTTGAGACCGTTAACGACTCACTCTGGCACATTTCGATGCCCCGTTCGGGGCCGTCCACCCCAACAGTGCAATTGCTCGGTCGTAAGCGTGACCACCGCTGCCTCCCGGCGCGGCCACCGGAACTTGTCCTCGGTCAGCCGCTTCATTACCAGCACAAAGCCCGACCGATCGAAGAACAGGAGCTTCATCCGGTCGCGACGGCGATTGCAGAACGCAAAAACCGCCGGAGCAAACGGATCGAGCGCCATCGTCTCTTGGACCAGAACCGCAAGGCTGTTGATGCCGGCCCGGAAGTCGATCGGCTCGCGGTGCAGGTAGACTTTCAGGTCAGCGCCCAGTCTGAACATGACCCAGTGCTCCGATGGTCGCCGTCAATGCATCCACATCACCGCATTCCAGCGTCAACTTCACGCCGTTCGGCAGCGACGCGCTCACCTTGCGTCCTCGTTCAGTATCGAACGGCTGATCAGCCCGAACACGGTGCTCCCGAGTATTCCCGATGGAATGAGCCAGTCCTCGGCCGACGCCGCAAGCCACGCCCGGCCACAGGGGTCAGACAGAACCACCAGCTTTGGCGGCTGCGCAGAAAACGAATGGAAGCTCCGTTCCAGCTCGGTGGAGATGGCGCAGGAAAAAGGCGTGTCCTTTTCGATGCCGACCTAGTTGTCGACAGCACCGGCTTGAAGGTCTTCGGCGAGGGCGAGTGGCTGGAAAACAAGCACAAACCAAGGCCAAACGCAAAGATGGCGCAAACTGCACTGGTCTCAATCTTGTCAGTGGTGAGATTGTTTGTTCCGATCTGACCGTGGATGATGTCGGCGATCCGACAGCGTTACCAGGACTTCTGGACGGATCGGTGGCCCCGTCGAGAAGTTCATTGCCGACGGCGCCTATGATGGAACGCCCACCCGAGATCTTCTGGCGACACGCCTTGGTGAGATCGTGGAGGTCATTATCCCACCTCCCAAGACTGCCGTTGCCAGCCCTCAATCGGTGCTGGTTCCATCTGTCCGCGATCGCCATATTGCAGAAATCCAGACCAAAGGGCGGATGGAATGGCAGAAATCACCGGCTACAACAAGCGCAGTCGAGTAGAAACACAGACGGGTCGATGGAAGACCGTCATCGGGCCGAAACTCAAAGCGAGGAACTTCGACAATCAGAAGACTGAAGCAAAGATTGGCGTCCGTGTTCTTAACCGGATGACAGAACTTGGCCGGCCCAAGTTCGAGCGCGTTGCATGAAAAATGCAGTGGATAGGGTTGCCTCGTCCAAAGTCTGATCCATGCAACAGTGCTCCGTGACCCAGCCAAAAGTCCCGTTGTTTCAGGCTGCTGGCGAAGATGGCGTGGGCCACCTTATCGATCTCCTCGCGCAGCTGGCATCTGCGGCTTCTTTGACGCCGGATGTTCCATCGGCATTTCCTGAAACCGCGATGAGAATATTCTCCCCCGCCCATTCTATGCTGCGATGGGTATCGATGAGATTGTCGAGCGAGACCTTGAACTGGGTGCAGCCATGCCGAAGCGCATCCTCGTCGTTGGTCTTGGTCGGATCAGAGCGGCGGCCGCGGCGGATAAGATCGAGGGCGTGCAGGCGAATTTGTCGCTGAACGCTCCAAAAACGAGTTGGGCGAGGAACCGGTTGAGCTCAGTGATGTGGTTCGGATCGTCGGGACATGCCAGGAGGTGGATATTGACGAAGTTACCTTTCACCGTTCCGGTGTTCAGCCGCAGCTCGATGTTCGGGAAAAGGAGGTCGCAGTCTGGCAGGCGGCCGCTCTGCTTATGCGCTCGAACGCGCTCGTAGGACCGGGTGACGCAATAGTCGGTCACGCCGATGGCGCGCAGTTTCGGCACAGCCGATTCCAGAACTGTCAGGTACTGTTCCCACCCGCCGGCCGGAAACCTGTCCTCGAGGACGGTACCCGGCGCATGAGTGTGCGGCTCCCACCTGTGCCATTCCGATCCTCGCGACACGTCCACCATTTGCCCCCCGTTCAGCCCAGTTGCTCTGTACTCTCGCTGCGAAGTCGCCGGAAGATTGAGTGTGGACGCCCGTGCTTCCGCCTTGCGCTTGTCGTAATGCATCCCTATCTTGGGGATGAATTATAAATATGGAGGTGCACATGTCCACTGCGGACGCACTGACACTGACTGAAGCTGGTTATGTGCTGAATCGCTCTCCGACGTCACTCAACAAGGCCGTCGACAAGGGCGTCATCCGCGCTCGACAGCGGCGCGTCGGCCGTGGCGTTCAGCGTCTGCTCGGCCGGGCGGAGATACGGTTTCTGCTCGTCGTCGATCGCCTTCAAAAGGATCTGACGCCTTCGGGTCGAAGGCGGCTCTATGAGGCGATCCGGCAGCTTTCGGTCGATGCGCATCGCATTACTCTTGGCGAGATCGAGCTTGATCTCGGCCGCGTCGATCAGGACCTGAAGAAGCGGCTTAATCGTCTTCAAGCGCTTCACCGGTCGGTGGAGTCGGGCGGCGAGCGATCGGATCCCCTCATCAAGGGCACCAGCATTCCGGTCCATATGGTTGCAGCGCTCGCGCGCGCGCAATCCATCGACGAGATCATCGAAGATTTTCCGTCGCTGGGCCGCGAACAGGTAGAGGCGGCAATTGAGTATGCGAAGGCTTATCCGAAGCGCGGCCGTCCCTATCCTGCGCGAAGCCTGAAGCGGGCCCTCGCAGATCTGGCCGGCCTCGGCGCGTTCGATGAGGACGTCGAGTCGGCCGAGGGCACGCCGCGCAGGATTCCGTGACCAGATATCTGCTCGACGAAAACGTGCTCCGCGAGTTCACCTCGCGCGGCAATACCAATGCGCGCAAGTGGCTCGCGACCGTCGACGACGCGGACCTCCGGTTGAGTGTCGCGACACTCTTCGAAAAGCGCCGCGGCGCCGAGATGTTGAAGCGGCGGGACCCCGAAAGGGCAGCGACGCTGCTCAGTGCGATTGCCGCTCTCGAAAAAGCCTACGCCGATCGGATTGTCCCCGTCGACGCTGCCGTCGTCGAAGAATGGACGCGCATGCTCGGCGGCAAGAACAAGGACCGCTGGGACTTGGCGCTGGCTGCCACCGCGCGAGTGCACGGGCTCATACTTGTCACCCGCAATATCAAGGATTTTGCGGGACGCGGCGTGCACTTGCTCAATCCCTTCGAAGATCCACCACTCCGATTCGATCCGTAGGCTATACGCGCACTTCCATTCACACGCCCCACGATCCCGCAGCGAACGAGCTTCTGGCGCGGGAATTGAACACACACGCGGCAATTAACCGGATTGTGCTGAGATTGGGCCTCGAGGCGGAGCTTCCGACCGACAAGTCGCTCACGATCGAGCGGAAATGTGACGTCCTTGGGCGGATCGTGCTCGCACTCCTCGCCAGCGACGAGATCGAGTTTCTTTCCGTTAAGCGGAACGAATGGACGCCCGGCGGTAAGATGCTCCACACGGAGGCTCCCATCCCGGCTTATCCGACGAGGATCACTGTACCTTCCGACTGCACATCGTGCTGGTCACGGCTCGGATGTTTCTCCGCCGCCTGCAACAAGGCCGCCTCAGTTGAGCACCGGCGTCGATCTCCGCCTTTTCGAGGTAAGGAACGACCGCCTGATCGGTCTTCTTGAACGGGATCGAACGGATCTGGCCCGACCATTCGATGTGAACGGGGCTAGACTTACTTTGAACCCTAGCAGATTCGTTCGGGGGATGCCTTACGTTTGGGACATCGAACATCTCGCTTGAGCGGCATGATGGGCGTCGAGGTTCACGACAAGCATCGACGACGCCCCCCAGAGCCCGCGGCGTGTTGGGGTCGTGATGCGCCTTGCTCGCCGCTCCAGATCGGCGGACGGAGCAGGGTCGGCGCGACTACGCCCTGCTGCTGTTCCTCAACACTGGTGCGAGAGCGTCAGAGGCGTTCGGCGTCAAGATGGCGGACCTGGACCTGAGCGCCCCAGCGTCAAAATCCATGGCAAGGGCGGCAAGCAGCGATACTGCCCATTGTGGACCGCCACAGTCGTCGAGTTACGGGCACTCGTCGCTGACGGGTCCCTTCTCGATCCGTCTTCCTCAATCGCTGCGGCCAACCCATCACTCGCTTCGGGATCCATACCGCCGTCGAGCGTTATGGCCTCAAGGTAGTCGCCAAAATGCCGTCCTTGGCCATAAAGCGCATAAGCCTCACTCCGTCCCCCACACCACGGCGACCCATCTCCTGCGCGCCGGCGGTGTAGGCGCTGCATGGACTTTTCTGGCCTTTGGCAGAACTACAAGTGTAAAGCGAAATCGGTAGAGCTTCTCGTCGTCGGATGTTAGGCTTAGAAACTCCCAGAGTGGAAAGGCTATTCAATGCCCACAGGATTTACAGATCTGCCGCCTGGCGTCATGGACGAAGTGGCAAGAGGCTTAACCACTGACGACCCGGCTGCGACCGCAAATAACCTTACGTCCTTTAAACTCATTAGCCGCTTAGTACGAGATGCGGTTCAGGGAGGTCCCGTTGGGGCATTTCATGAGCGGCTCAATCGGCTAGGCAGTTCAGCCCGAGCACTGTATAGCGCCGCAGACCCAAGAGGCGCCTGGCCGGAACCTGATCACCCCCGCTTTTTGCTTTGGACTGCAAGTCGTCGCCTCGACGCGGTTGGACCGATACTTAAATTCCAATCTGCATGGCAGAAATCTGCCACGGTCGATCACATCTTGGACCTGTCACGTACAGCTTTAGAGTCTGATCCGATCCATTCGATCGCGCGCTACATGGATGACTTGGACCACGTAGATAGACGGCGCCTTATTGATCAAACGATTGAATTGTTCAAACGGAACGAACCAGCCTGGTATCCAAACTCTTTCGAGCACCAGGTCGCAGCCATGACCCTTATATCGATGCATCATCACCTGGATGCCGCCCATAAGGTGCGAATTTATGATGCAATGATAGATCGCCCAGAATTGGCTAACCTTTTAGCAGGATATGCTGAGCATATACGGCCCTTCCGGAGTGACGCCACATTGAGGAGTACAGAGGCGCCCCAAAGCTCAGATCTGGACGGAGGCATTGGCGCGATTGAGCGATCATCCCGTGAACTGCTCGCAAACAGGACAGTCGACGAGCCTGAGCGGCTGAAGGCGATATGCGGAACCGGGAAGTCCATTAATCAAGCCTACAATCACGCGCGCGCAGAATTAATGGGTAGAAGCAGAGAACGCGGAAACCTCGGTCGGTGAACTCATCCAAGAGTTGGTTGTTTGTGCCGTCTCTGTTTGGAATTGATGAGGTCAAGCTTCTCCTGCATCATTTCCGGATCATGTCGCCCGCGGGTCCCGTCGAGTGCCGCATGATGTCATAAGGAGAGCGAGGCGCTTCAATTACTGACCTTGCGAGAGTCTGTCCCCGGGTCTAGCCCCGCATTATCATTCTCCATAATCCGTCTTCCATGGGTTGGGGCGCGGCCCAATAGTTCACGTTTGCTTTAAGCCTGCATAGACTCAGGGCGAGCCCGCCACATATGTCGCTTTGCACTTAACCAGGGTCTTCCTCACTTTGTGTGGTTCATCTGGTGTTAGTGGCGCTGTCGCTATGGACGGGCATGCGAACGAAAACGAAATGGTCGCCCGGCCCAGGGGTCAGGGTTCTGGGTGTCGCGCTCACTGTTGATGACGGGTGGGTTGTTTCCGCTGCCGGATCGGCATTTGCCCCGATTGTGGTCGGCGAAGCCGAAGTCGGCATGGCAGGTCCAACCGTCACCTCCAAGATCTAGCAGTCCAGGGTAACTGATGCGACGCCCCCACCTTGCGCCCTTCTCAATTGCTGGATGATGGATTCCAAGCGCTCAACGGCGCGATGAAGCGGGCCGGGGCTTGTCATGCCAGACGGTGTGATAGTGCCGACGCAGGCCGGCGACACACATGGGGATGGCGGTGTGCGACAGCGCAAGGACAGGGATTTCCGGCGCGCGCCTCGGCAGGCCGGGTAGCGGCTGACCTTGCGGGGACGGACCTGGCCACGGCAGACCGGGCAATGGCAGGCCCATGCCGTTCTTGCAGTGGCTCATAATGGGCCGCAGTAGGCGGCTGAGGCTGTTGCCGGGATCAAGTGCGTCGCGCCAACCCGCCGGGTTGAGATTGACCGCCGCCATGAAGCCCTCGCACCAGTCCGTGACGTCGCCATTGGCCTTGCGGCGATAGCGCGGCGAGAAGCGTCCCTCCCGCAGATCGGTGCCAAGGACGTTGAAGCGGTCGGCCGCAGCCTTAATGGCCGCAAACTCGGGCGTGCCGCCGGTCTCGAAGGCGCTGTGCGGTACCGCCAGCAAGGCGGTGATCCAGCGGAACGGATCGGCGCCCGTGGGACCGGCGGCGATGGCGGTGACGAAGCCATCGAACATGGACGCGTTTGTGGCCAGCGGCTTCTTCGCGCGGCGGGCCTGCAGCCAGGCGTCGAGTTCCGCCTCCTCCATGGCCCGCTCGGGTGGCGGTGTCTTGCCGGCTCGTCTCATGCGGCGGTGGCCTGCTTCTGCGCGGCGCGGGCCGCTTTCCAGTTCCATGGCAGGAACTGGTCGAGGTCGTTCGCCTTCACCGCACCGCTGACCATGCGTTCCAGCACATCGTCGAGCCAGGTGAACGGGTCGACTTCGTTCAGCCGACAGGTGTTGAGCAGCGACGCCAGGACCGCCCAGCTCTCCGCCCCGCCGTCATCGCCGGCGAAGAGACTGTTGCGCCGACCAAGAGCAATCTCGGGGTCATTCTGCCCATGTTGGGCAGGAGGTCGAGGTCCATTACCGTTGGCACCCGTATTTCGGACGTCGGCTTCGCTGCGAGAACAGCGAAGAGCGCGCCAACGGCCGGATCATTCATCTCGTCGTCCGCCCGGGCATGTCATTACCGCTCCGGCCTGGATGATCGATCGCGTGGCTTGCGCGGCGATGGACCTGGGCCCCCCGCGCGTATCGCTTGCCGCGCTGCTTGAGCTGCACAAGCTCTTGATCGAACGCCGTTTCCGGCGAGGCTCTCCGGATGATTTCACCATCGCGGAGGCGCAACATGAGAAACCCTGCCACCCCCGAGACGATCTCTCGTGGTCGTTCGCCAACTCAGCTTGCCGCTCGACTCGGAGAAGCTGAACGGGCTGAGTTCAGCGCAACGGACCATGGTGATCGCCCGGCTCGCCAACGTACTGATGGCCGCCGCCGGCGTGGCAACGGAGGAGGAGAGCTGCGATGACGAGCGGTAATCTGATTCCGACTGCCGTCCTCAAGCGCAAGGCCGTCGTCTATGTGCGTCAATCCACTCAGGCGCAGGTCCAGCTCAACCTTGAGAGCCAGCGTCGGCAGTATGAGCTTGTCGACGTCGCGCGGCGTTGGGGATTCCGCAAAGTAGAGGTGATCGACGAGGATCTGGGACGAACCGCAAGCGGGGCTGTGGAGCGTCCCGGTTTCGAGCGCCTGGTCGACGATCTGTGCACCGGCCATGTGGGCGCCGTGCTTTGCCTGGAGGCGTCCCGCCTGTCGCGCAACGGGCCGGATTGGCATCGGCTGCTCGAGTTGTGCGGCGAATTCGATGCACGGGTGATCGGTCTGGACGGAGTCTACGATCCGGGGCTGCCGAACGATCGCCTGCTGCTCGGCATGAAGGGCAGCATCAGCGAGTTCGAGCTCGGCGTGCTGCGTGCCCGCATGTACGAGGCCGCCCGCGCCAAGGCGCAGCGCGGCGAACTGCGCATCTCCGTGCCCTTCGGCTATGTCTGGCACCGCGATTACGGTCTCGGGTTCGATCCCGACATGCGCCTGCAGGAGACTATTCGCCTGATCTTCGCGCGTTCCGCGAACTCGGCAGTGCGCGGCAAGTGTTGATCTCGATGATCGACGACGGCGTGCATTTTCCCAGACCCTCGGACGGCAAGAAGATGGTGTCCTTCGACTGGGTGCCTATCCGTTATCGCAACGTGATCTCGATCCTGAAGAACCCTTTCTACGCCGGCGCCTATGTCTATGGTAAGAGCGAGAAGCGCACTGAGATCGTCGATGGCCGCGTTCGCAAGAGCTATGGCCATTATAAGCCGGCCAGCGAGTGGGCGGTGGTGCTCAACGACCATCACGAAGGCTATATCGGATGGAGCGAGTACGAACGGAACCAGGAACTGCTCGCGGCCAACGCTTATGGCAAAGCCGGCGGCGTCAAGTCGGGCCGCGGCGGTCGCGCGCTGCTCCCGGGTCTCATCTCCTGTGGTCGATGCGGGCGAAGACTGGTTGTCATGTATGCCGGACGCGGCCAAGGTTATCCGGTATATCGCTGCGAGCGCGGCAACCTCATGATGGCCCAGGCGCGATGCATGTCGTTCAACGGCTTTCGCACCGACGCGGCGGTGACCCGCGAAGCGCTGGAGGCGGTTGCGCCGATGGCGATCGAAGCGGCGTTGGAGGCTGAACGCATGCAGCTGGAGAGCGAAGCCAAGCGGCGGCAGATGATCGAGATGGACCTGCAGCAGGCGCGCTATGAGGCATCGCTCGCCGAGCGCCGCTATGCCGCTTGCGACCCGGAGAACCGGCTTATTGCGGCCCAGCTCGAGAGGAGTTGGGAAGCCACGCTCAGGCGCGTGGAGACCTGCGAGGCCCGGCTGAGCGGAGTCCAGCGTGTGGACCCTGTCGACGCGGTTCCGGACTTCACGGGCCTCGCCCAGGATCTCGAGGCGGCTTGGAATGCGCCGGGTGTCGACATGCGCTGTCGTCAGCAACTGCTGGGCGCACTCATCAAGGACATCGTGGCGGACGTCGATGACGATGCGCGCGACGTGATCTTGACCATCCACTGGCATGGAGGCCAGCACTCGCAGGTACGGGTTCGCAAGCCCAAATCCGGAGAGCATGGCCAGCGTACGCCTGAAGAAGCCCTGGCGATCATGCGATCCATGGCAACGCGGTGGTCGGATGCCGAAATCGCGGCCACGCTTAACCGCATGGGCATGCAGACCGAAGACCTGGACTGCTCGGCGCGTCCAATCGCTGCGCACGGTGCACAAGATCAGCGGCTATTCGCTCGTCCGACAAGAATGGCGAGTGGCTCACTATGTCGAATGCGGCCGCGAAGCTCGGCGTGTCGCACGTCAAAATCCGCCGGTTCATCAGGGATGGCCTCTTACCCGCCGAGCAGGTCATGCGCGGCGCGCCCTACCAGATCCGCGCCAGCGACCTTGAAGATGAACGGATCAAAGCCGATTTGGCGCGTAAAACTCCGTGTCGCATCAACCACGACAATCAGGAATCGCTGTTTTCCGCCATTTGAAGAGGGGGTGCATAATGAATCAGTCTTCGCTATGGTGCGCATGGATCTTTCGACCGTGTTGGTGTCCGTCTCCAGACGCCCATCCGCAAGGAACAGCGTCAGGCCCGCCCAGTGGCCCAGCACATAGCGGATCGCCTCGGCGGTCTTGGATTTCGTCGACAGGCCGGACAGCTCCTCTTGCAGGACGGTCTTCAGGGCGGCCATCACAGGCGCGCTGCGGGCCTGGCGAACAGCCCGGCGTTCGGCGGCGCTCGTGCCGCGGATCTCCGCCTCGATGGCGTAGATCCTGCTGAAGCGTTCGATGATATCGGCGGTGAAGGCCGATCCGGTCTTCTTGTGCAGGTCGATGAACTTGCGCCGCGCATGGGCCAGGCAGAAGGCGAGCGTGATCGGACCTGGCTTGCGCCCCTTCGAGGTCAGGCCGTTGTAGCCGGCATAGCCGTCGACCTGCACTAGGCCCTGGAAGGCGGCCAGCTGCCCGCGGATCTCCTTGTGCGCGCGTCCTTCGGCATAGACATAGACGACCGCCGGCGGCGCCGGCCCGTTCCAGGGACGGTCGTCGGTCGCATGGGCCCAGAACTGGCCGATGTGGACGGTCTTCTTGTCCTCCCGGCGCACCGGCATGCGGGTCTCGTCGCAGAAGATCCGGGGAAAGCCGTGCATCACAGTTGGCGGGCTTGCGCGGGCGCTGCCCACCGGCCTGGGACGGGTCGTCGTCATTGGCGGCGGGCGGCGGTGCGGCATCGGCAAGGTCATCGAGCGCCAGGTCCATCTGGCTGCCGAGGAGAACGCATTGTTGGCCTGCTTGGCCACAGCACTGGCGGCCGTCCTGGCGAGCGCTTGATGGAACGGCTCGGCATGCCGGTCAGCGACGACACCATCCTGCGGCAGTTGAAGCGGGATGCCACGGTCGCTCACCGCGATACCGAGATCCGGGTGGTTGGCATCGATGACTGGAGTTGGCGGCGGGCGACAAGCTATGGGACCGTCGTGGTCGATCTCGAGCGCCGCTCGGTTGTTGATATTCTCGATAATCGGAGTGTCGATAGTGCAGCCAGGTGGCTGCGGAGTCATCCTTCCGTCGAGGTCGTCAGCCGGGACCGCTGTGGCCTCTATGCGCAGGCTGTTCGCGAGGGTGCACCGCAGGCACGACAGGTCGCCGATCGGTTTCACCTGGTCCCAGAATCTTCGCTCGGCGATCGAAGAACAGATGAGCCTTTCCGGCCGTGTCACCGGCAGGGCGATCCTATCGGAGGACGCAATCGTTGACGCTGCGACACACCGCCGTCGCGCCCGCCTCGCGCATAGGCAATCTCGCCCAGCAGCGCGGCTACACCGGCAGCTTCGCAAATCTGGAGCGTCTGCTGGGAGCTTGGCGGCGGTCAGAAAAGGAGCACGCCGATGATGTGCTTACGGCACTTTCAAAAGCCGCGGGCCGGTATGGTGATCTGCGGAAGGGGTCCAAATCTGATGGGGTTGTCTAATCGCGGTTGTCTAATCGCGGTGGGGACGTCAAGTATCTTCGCGCTTGGAGATGCGTTGGCCGGGTACACGTTGTCTTCGCGGTCAACATCGGTCGCCGCATGATGGAGCTTCGCGGGGACGAGCCTTCAATGTGGACGACGCACTTTGCTGAGTCAGCGGTGCAACCCCATCAGCGGAATGGCTCGGCTCACGTCCCGGCAGGGACGCCTCAGGCGTTCAGATTCTGAACGCTATCCGGATTTACTTTGTGGCTCCTGCATTCGGATTAAAGAGCTCGCCGGTTTTAAGCATCGTATGCATTATCACCGCCAGTTTGCGCGCCACAGCCACGGCGGCTCGTTTGAAGCCGATCCTCTCCCGGAGCTGGAGACCCCATGTCCGCAGGGCGCTCTCGGTTGAGCTACGCGTCAGAATAACCGACGCCTTCGTAGAGAAGCCCTCGCAAATGGCGGTCGCCGCGTCGGGATATATGGCCGTCATAATCGACTTCTCCGGATTGGTAGCGGCGCGTCGTTAGGCCTATCCAGGCGCCAACAGATCGGGACGTCTTGAAGTTGCCCGGATCTTCAATGGCAGTGGCGAATGAGGTTGCGGTGATGGCGCCGATGCCAGGGATCGACATGAGCATGCGGCATGCCTGGCTCTGACGTGCATCTGCGACGAGCTGGCGCCCAAGGTCGGCGGCACGGATGCGAATGCCGCGCCAGGCCTCCAACATCGGCAGCACGATGAGAGCAAGTTCCTCGTGATCGCTAAGAAGGCGCCGAACGTTCTTCTCGAACGTGGTTCCCTTACCTGCAGGAACGAGCAGCCCGAACGTTTTCATGATTCCACGAATCTGGTTGGAAAGTTCGGTGGTGATCCGGACCAGCCGGGTGCGTGCCGCCACAAGCGTGCGGGTCAGCATGCTGTCAAATCCTTTCACCCGCACCTCACGGAAGAATCCCACCTCTGCAAGATGCCCCAAACCGTCGGCGTCGTTCGCGTCGGTCTTATTCGCCGCCATATCGAGCGCAGCTTTGGCATAGCGAGCATCGATGCAGATCGCTGGCACCCTTTCCGCGCGTAGCGCGTGATAGAACCAGACGGAAAGGGGTCCAGTCTCGAACACCACGCGTTTGGCGGCTGGCGCCCGCTTGCGGATAAGCTCGGCAATGATCTTTGGATCAGAGGCGCACTTCCCGCGCCAGACGCGCTTGCCTTCACGTCGGATCGACACCGCTGTCTCTTTCATCGACACGTCGAGACCGATATATTCTTCCATGGCTGTTCTCCATCAGATGCTTGGGCCCGGCGTCAGGTCGTGAGCCCGTATCTCCATCTTATCGGGGAACAGCCACCTTCCAAGGATATGATTGGTTTCAGCGCGACTCGCTCCCGCGATTACCCCATGTGGCCGCACCAGTTACTGCCGATCGTGCCGCCGCGTTCGTGTTCGGCGTGCTTCAGGAACGCGGCAACCTCGTTGGCGGTCAGATCAGCCAGCGTGACCGCCGCCACCGTCGGCAGGCGGCGGCGGCAGGATATATCCTGATGTAAATGTCATGCCAGGCTCGCGCTTCGGAAGTTGCCATTTTCTGTCTCGCACGACATATGACGTCGCTTTCAGTCTACGTCAGAGAGGTCATTTTCTGCCGGCCGCAGAGAGTTATTGACCGCGGATACAATAGTGCTTTCAAAAAAATATGTACTAGTATTTTACGATATCTAGGGTGATAAAATTTGTTCGTTTATACAGTATAGCATATCGCCATTTGCGTTTATAATCATACCGACGTGGATAAGAAGTTATCTGTTCGTCCGTAGAAGTACCAAAGAAAATATAAAAGTATATAGACGCAAGTGTGCCCGGACGTTATTGGAATCACTGAACAGCACAACAACATAACGCCCATGGTGGCGAAAGCATAACTAACAAAACCAGAACAACAACAATGGCAACGCTTATAAGGCAATGGAAACTAGAACAACTGGTCAACAAATGCGCAACATTACAAGATCCATAGAAAATAGACGTGAAACGTGTCGGGCATTATTGAATTGAGTGAACAGTACAACAACATGTACGCCATAGGCGCAAAAGCATAACGAAAAGAAGAAAAACAACAATGGAAAAAGCTAACAAACCATTGGAAATAAAACGCTCACTGAACAAAACCCAAATACGCGCCAGGCCGGTCTGTGGCGGCTTTGATCACGGCCTTGGTAACACGGGCCCCCATGCGACCACCGGAAAATCAAGGGCGTTGCTGAGGGTCTGGTGGTTTGTGGTGTTAGCAGCGCACCAATCCTGCGGGACAGCTAGGAACCAGTTCCACGGGCCTATCGGACCGTTGACCGGAATCTTCGCCGCACAATGCCATCGAATTCCATTGAGGCCAAGAAAATTTTCGTTATGAACACAGATAACAGCATCCGCGTCGGACATGTAGAGGTACGAGAGCTTAAAATTATTGACATCAGCAATATCGTTTGCGGCTGCGTACGCCAACCTTTGGGCCCGAGGTGCGCCTCCAGCTGGCACTATCATGAACCATGAATGCGGCTGGAACGTTCCACACAGGCATCGTGAGAGGGAGGGGGAGAACGCTTGTGGTGTTCGGCGAGAGTAAAGATGGAGGCAGAGGAGGTTTGATTGTCCGTGGTGAAATGTGAGGACGAGATGAGGCTCATATAGAGAGGGGTGCTCTTCCTTATTGGACCGCAATTTTTACAACTCCGAGTGGCACATTTGTTGCCCTTTCGGCGCAATAAAAGATATCTTTTGGATGTGTCCCTGAGGTCGCGTAGAGTCGCTGCTTCCGTGCAGGCTTTGCTCTCGCTGCAGTTCAAAGGGCACAACTTTAGCGTTCTGCAAAGGGCGGCCGGATTGCTAAGTCAACAACCCGTCACATCAAACGTTGGCTTGGCTTGGCTTGGCTTGGCAGGATATATCGCTTTGTAGCCTTTCTTTGTTGTGCATTTATGCACTCGTTTGTTGGTGCATTGATGCACTCGTGACGTAAGCGGCGGGCTGATACCAAGGGTCATGGGGCCGGACCGACGTGCGCCCACTCTCGCCTACCGATTGATGGGATTGTCGAGACCGGTAATAAAATGACTCAACGCAAAAAGGGAAGAAGATAGTGTGCAAACGTGCCTAGGCTTTATTGAATTTCAAAGAACAGTACAACGACGTGACGTCGGCGCAAAAGAATGACTAACGAAAACAAGAACAATAGCAAACCCGTAACAAACGAAAGGAAAATAAAAAACTGACTGAACACAACATCACAAATACGCGCCAGGCCGATCTGTGGCGGACGCGGTCACATCAGTGTCGCGAGTATCGCGCGCCCCCATACTACCACCTCGATCTGGCCAGTCAGGTCTGCGGTGCTGTCAACGGCGATGAACCAGTCCCCTGATTCGCCCGACGCAGCATGCGGACACTCGCTCACTTCTTTAAAGTGTCCCTGCAACTGGCGATCCCTCACAGAATGTTCTGCATCAGACTCGTTCATATAGAAGTATTTGAGATGAATTTCAGTTACCCCCTTATATCTACCGTAGTTATTCTTGGCGGTTTGGAGTGCATTATACAGGGTAATAGGATCAGTATATACGAGTTTGGTATCGTTAGCATTCCACGTAGCCATCGGAGGAGAGGTGCTTTGTAATGGAAGAAAGAATGTTTTGTTCAGCGTAAATGAGGATGCGAGCAGAGGAGAGTTGATGTTCCGTGGTAAAATGTGAGGACGAAATGAGGCTTATATAGAGAATGGTGCTCTTCCTTATTGGACCGCAATTTTTTCCAATTTCCAAGCGACACATTTGTTGCCGTTTCGGCGAAACAAAAGGTATCTTTTGGATGTGTCCCTAGGGTCGCGTAGAGTCGCGCCTCCTGTGCAGCCGCTGGCTCTCGCCACAGTTCAAAGGGCACAACTTTAGCGTTTTGCAAAGGGCTGCCGGATTGCTAAGTCAACAACGCGTCACATCGAACTCTGGCTTGGCTTGGCTTGGCTTGGCTTGGCCGGATTGCTAAGTCAACAACGCGTCACATCGAACTCTGGCTTGGCTTGGCTTGGCTTGGCTTGGCAGGATATATGGTTTTGTAGTCTTTCTTTGTTTGTGCATTTGTACGGTCGTGACGTAAGCCGAAAGTTGAAGACTATAATTCAGTCCAGACGTCGGGCTCTGCATACATTGCATGGCGCACCGCTCCAAACATTCATAGTTGTGGCCAATCTTACTTCCTGTGGAAGTTGCAGCGCGTCTACCCCGTTGGGTCACCGTCGCGCTTTGCGGCGCGGCGATCTTACTCGGTGGTCGCGCGGCAGTACACCCTCGTCGCTTGGCACTTAACCGGGTTCTTCCTCACTTTGTGTGGCGCGGAGGGAGCATGCGTGCCCTCAGCAGTAACGCCGCCATGCAAATCTGGAACAAAATCGCGTGTCTCGCCGCAGCGTGACAGCCGTCCCGGCCAGCTATCGCTGCATCAATCCGCTGATAACTTTACAGTGCCCTTCGGAGATCCCATGCTTGGGAGCCAGGTCCAGCATGTCCGATCTATCCACATTACAAATGCAACCCGTTTCGACGTTGACGCTTCAAAATTTTGGATCTTCATTAAAGGACGCGCTCCAATCGGCGCATCCGATATTGAACGGAGGTCCATTTGCCGCTCGGAAAACTTACATCATCTCACTCGGGGCTCAGTCAAACTGGAAACAGCGTTCGCCTATCTCGTGAACTGAGTGCGCTTCTGGGCATTATGCAGACGACTATGCACCGATGGATGATCCGATTCTGTTTCTGGAATCTCGTGAACGTCGGCTATAGCATTGCTAAGAGCTGTTAAGTCCCGAGATGAAAAACAAACGAAAAAATTGCAGCTGAGTATCCAGGTTTATTGAAGGATCGCTTACATGGCCGATGATGATATGTCCGACGTCGAGAATCCGGAGGTTTCTGCTGACGAAGTCGATGGTTCCGCGAGACGATTGTCAGCGCTTCGACTCAACGCAAATTGACGCTCCGACGCCGCCACGTATCAAGAACAACTACATAGTGTCGTTGGAGTTGAAAGGTTCATTCACGTCACTTGCTCAAACTCTGCAGAGGGCTGACTAACAAAGGAAGATAAGGATAAAGCGCAGGATCTCCCAGCGAGCGTAACGGAAAGGCTTCTGTCGCGTCGGGGGGCGAGTCCGGCAGCACCAGCGAGCCGCAGCGGCCGCGAAGCAGTAGAGCTGGCCTCGACACGCGAACTGTGGCGAGCCTAGGTAGATGTTGATGTTGATCCTACCCTATCACAGGATTTCGAGTCACTTCTTCGGTCAAAGGAGCAGCCATGGCTACTGTGAAAGTCGATATCAATAACTTCCAGTCGGAAGTTCTGGAATCCGCGGCACCCGTCGTCGTCGATTTCTGGGCCGAATGGTGCGATCCCTGCAAGATGATTGCTCCGAGCCTCGAGGAAATCTCCGTCGAGATGGAAGGCAAGATCAAGGTCGCCAAGCTCAACATCGATGAAAACCTGGAACTCGCCGCCCGATTGGGCGTGCGCTCCATTCCGACGCTCGCGATCTTCAAGGGCGGCGAAGTGGCCGATTTCTCGGTCGGCGCCAAACCGAAGACAGCTCTTTTGAACTGGATTTCGAGCCTGATCGATATCGCTCAATCTGTACCCCAATGAAAAGACCGTAGATTCGCCCCGTAAAGCGGTAGGGCTCACAGTGATTTATGGGCGTTTTGTACAGGGCTCAGCCCTTTGAGCTTCAGCCTGATGTCGGAGCGATCGAGTGGCGAAGAAGCTTTTCCTTGCGGCGTTGTCGAGGCAGTTGCCGTTGCTGAATGCTGCGGCTTTCAAGCATGCCGTTGCAGGCTCGCGTGACCGCACTCAAACCAATGATGCCCTGTTGTTGACAGGCTTTAGGCGACGCGTTTTGCTGGATCGGAGAGGGAATATGGGCAGCACCGGAGAGCTGGTCGGACAAGCAGGGCGTCCTGATAGCGAAGGAGGCCCGCACCGCGTCTCCGACGCAATGTCGGACCAGCAGAAGACGCTCGAAGCGACGCTCGCCATCGCCGGCGCGGTGGTTGCCCGCGACGGCAATCTCGACGGATTTTCGGATCCAGAGTTGGCCGATTTGGTTAACAGCTTCAGCAGATGGCCGGACCAGCAGAAGACGCGTGAAGCGACGGTTGCCATCGCCGGCGCAGTGGTTGCCCGCGCCGGCAATCTCGACGGATTCTCGGATCAAGAATTGGCCAATCTGGTGAACGGTTTCGGCAAGTGGCCGGAAGAAGAAAAAGCACGCAAGGCGATCGTTGCCATCGCCGGCGAGCTCGGTTCCAAGGGCCGTCGCTTCAGTACTTTCAGCACGCCTGCGCTAGTCAGGATCGCCAACGGTCTGTCGCGGGGTATCGAGGGGGGAGAGATCGCCGGCGAGGTCGCCGAACCCGCCTTGCTGAAGGACCGGCTGCATCAGCTGGCGCACTACCTCCAATATGCCGAGGATCGGCTGCAGCAGGCCGATGTCCATGCTATCGCGAGTATATTCAAGGCGTTGGGCAAGGCGCAGTTGTTGGACGATCTCGGTGCGCTGGCACAGCCGGGGCTGGACAGGCTCGAGGTGTTACGTGCCGCTCCCGGGTTTGAGCTCGACAACAACCTCGAGACGATGGGCAATCTTTGCGCCTCCCTGCTGCCACTAGCTCGCAGCCCGAAGTCGGCGTTGCGCTGGCACCGCAGGTCGGCGCTGAACCTGCTCAACGCCATCCAGCCGGTGGTGGAACACAAGATCGATGCCCATCTCAAACCAGGCCAGGCCGAGCGCACCAGCGGCGCCAATGCAAGCCGCTGCCCGGCGCTTTCGATCTATCAGGTGCTCAAGACCCGGGCGGTGCTGGAGACGCTCTACCGGCGGTCCTATGTCGAGGGCGACGAGCTCGCCTTGCGGGCCAGGCAGGAAGAGCTGCACGGCAAAACCAGGCAAATCCTGGACAGTGCCCGTGCCCTCATCTACGCCGACCTTTCCTCCATGAGCTGGAGCGTGATCGCCGAGATCGAGGCGAAGGAGCCGCTGGAAGCGCTTGACACCTTCATGTCGCAGAACGCATCGATGATCCAGGCCCAGCATGCAGCCGCCAGCTTCGATGTCCATCGGGTCCTTCAGGCCATGGACCACGAGCCGAGACCGCCGCAAGGCGATGCCGGACTGATGCGGCTGCCGGTGGTCGACATGCAAGGCCGGCCGCTGGCCAGCGAAGCCGAGTTGCGCTATTCCATTTTCCACCGCTTGACCTCGGGCGCGGTGAAGGTGGTGGCGGTGCAGCTAAAGGGAACTCCGACTGGCGCCATGCTGACACGCACGTTCACCGTGGAGGGCGTGCCCTACCGCATGGACCTGTTCGGCGGCAGCAAACTGAAGCCGCCGCAAAAGAGCCTGAACCAGCTTGCCTCTCACCTGCCCTTCGCGGTCGCAGAGGCTCCAAGCGGCAAGCTTTTGGCGATCCCCTATGCCGAGACGGCTCCGGGTACGGCCTTTGAGCAGCTGTCGCGGGCCTGGGCGCCGTTCAAGGAAGCCTATTACTATACCCAGCGCCGCGGATTTGCCGCGCCGCCGGGCATCCCCGACGTTGGCCCGCATGATTATGCGCTGGAAGGGGGCTTCAAGCTGTCCCTTCTGCCCGACCGCCCCGCAGGCGCAGTGCATCCCTTCCGGTTCGAGGGGCGAGACGGCGAGATCGCCTTGCGGCCGCATGACGGCTGCGGCTTCATCAGGGCCTCACTGGCCGAGCGCATGCCGGCCATTGCCCGGGCTCGCCACGACGCTCCCGAGCGGATGCCTGCCTATGCCGATAAAAGGCTATCGGCGGTACCGCCCTCGGCGCTGCAACATTATCCGCGTAGCGTCGAGGTGGCACAGGAGACCCGCGAGAAGGCTCTGGCTTGGCTCGAAACCCATCCAAGCCTCACCGCCGAGGAGCTGTTCCGGACGGTCACGGGCGGGCATATCGAGGGTTCGAGCGCTATCGCCGTGCCGTCCAGCGACGAATGCCTGCATGTGCCGACGGGCAAGAGCAAGACCTTGACCCATGACGCTGGCGTGCTTGTCGGACGCTCCCCCTATGACAAGCCCAACCTGCGCCCGTTCGCCGCCGACCGGGTCAGGTCGGCGCGCGATGGCGATCGGACCGCGGCGTTCCTTGATCGGTGCGTGGCCTTCCAATACAGCTTCAACGTCGCGCACAGGTCGGGGGCTGGGCTTGCCGCCGACGATCCGACCTTCTTTGCCAAAGGCATCTTGATCGTTGTGCCCGACGAAATGTGGCCGGCGGACTTCGCCGAGCGCGGGGTGGTGATGTCTGCCGAGGACGTAAAGTGCCATTCGCGCTGGCTGGAGGAAAAGGACCGGGTCAAGGCCGACACCGCGCTCGAGTGCGTCGGCATCCTGCAGGCGACGGAGGTGTTCGCGCCCGGCTCTTTGGTTGCGGTTCCGAGCGCCGAACAAAAAATGCTCGACGGCGATTTTGACGGCGACTCCGTCGTCATCATCGGCGACCAGCCTCGCCTTTACGAGCATGTGCGCCAGTTCGACGCGCAGCTGCAGGCGCGCGGCATCGCCTCGATGAAGCCGCCGAAGTCGCACACGCCGGCCATTGAGAAAGGCGGCTACCAGTTCAGCCGGTCCAAGCAGATCCTGTCGGCCACCGGCCTGGTGCTGGAGACCTACAGCTGCCTGCAGCGCAACGTGCTGGCGCAGCCGCTGGAGGCGCAACGCTGGTTTGCCGAGCGTGCCATCTTCGGCACCTACGAGGGCATTCATCAAGAGCTCAAGGCCGACATCCGCGCACTGTTGCAGGAAGATCGGCCGGATGGCCAGACCCTCCATGAGCTCATCGCCAGGGCGAGGGAAGACAGCAAGGCTGCCAGGCATCCGGTGGCCTGCGAACTGGCCGCGTTGCTAGTGGCCGAGCTCCAGGACTGGAACCTGCAGCTCAAAAGCGAGCCGGATCATGAGCAGTCGGACGTCAAGCAGCAGTTAGCGCGATACGTGGGCTCAACCGGCGCGAAGCCTGCCGTCAGCGCCGACGCCGGCGCGCTCTTCCCGAAACTCAGCGAATCCTATCCGGCAACCGCTGACGCCAGGAAGCGCATCGACTTCCTGCTCAACCACTACAAGCCGCGCATTGATCCGCGGCCCGACGGCTACAACCCCGACGATCTGCATGAAAGCGCCATCAATCTGTTGAGCGTCGGCATCAAGGTCGGCACGGACGCCTACAAGTCCGATACCGGTGCGCGGGTGTTCATGCAAAAAACCGCCGAATTGGAGCGGCTCTTGGAGCAGAGGCCGGGCTTCAAGTCGGCGCCCTATGTCAAGGCGCAGGCGGCAAAGCTCCACCAGGGCCGGTTCGACGTCGATGGCAGCCTGGCGGATCTGAAGGACAACCCCACGCTAGCGGCCTCGGTCATGGAGGCCTCGATCAGACTCGCCGTCGAAAAGCGCATCCTGCCCAGCGCCTTAGCAATCTCGGCCGACCACGACCCCGCCAGCAGGATAACGCTGAGCAGCGAACAGGCCCTGGAGCGCGCCAGGCTCGAAGCCGCCCCCGCCGAAGCGCAAGAAAGCGCGATTACCGAAACTGTGCATGCGGTTGCCGAGCTTTTGCGGCAGGACGGCATCGAGGTGAAGGTGCCGCATCTTGACCAACGGTCGCGCGGGCAGGTCTGGATAGCCGACGAGTTGACCGGCCAGAGCGTGAGCGCGGCGCCGGAGGCCCAACTGGTCACCGATGCCGTGCGCCATGTCTTCGAAATCCCGGACGAGGCTTTTACGCGCGCCTTCAGGAAGGCGGCACTGGCCTTCGAGGAGCGGGACTGCAGCGAGGTCGAGACCACCAACTGGTTCATCATGGACAAGCCGCGGTTACGCGGCGTTCACACGGCGTTCAGAACCGCGCAGAACTATCGCTTCGAGGTCGAGTTCCATACGCCGGCCAGTTACCGGGCCGAGCTCGCGCAGCGCGCGCAGAGCGAATGCGAGCTGGTCCCCATTCCCCGTGGCGCCTTTGAGATATTACACTGGGGCTCGTCAGGAGAAAGCAGGTCGAGGGCGGCAGGGACCTTCAGGTCGCCCACCGTCGCAAGACAACAGATTGCGGTCGCTCGCTCGCCGCAAGCCGGCGAGATCCTCGCGGCCCTCGGTACGCGGCCGGTCGTGCTCGTCGGCATGCCGGCGAGCGGCAAGTCGACCATCGGCGCCCAGCTTGCCAAGGAGTTGGGGGTGGAGTTTGTCGACATCGATAAGCGTATCGTCGCCGAGCACGGCAATCTGATGGAGATGTTCGCCGACCCTGGCCGCGGCGAGGCGCACTTCAGGGACCTGGAGACCAAAGAGCTCGCGAAGCAGCTGGAGAGAGGGCCCATAGTCATCGCAACCGGCGGCGGCTGCTTTGGCAAGGAGTCCAATCAAGCCCTGATCCTTAATAAGGCGAGGTCGATCTGGCTCGACACCGAGCTGAAAGAACTCCGCAGGCGCCTCAAGATGGACACCAGCCGGCCGCTGCTGCAAGTAGCCGACATCGAGCAGAAGGTTGACCAGCTGTACGAAGAGCGCAGTCCGTTCTACCAAAAGGCCGATATCAGGTTGCCCCTCGTCCCGCCCTTTCAAAAAGACAAGAAGGACGCCCGCATTTGCGTGAAGGAACTCTACGCTTTCCTGTGCAGCGACAGAGAAGCCCCTCTGCCCGCTGCCGATATATCACATGTCTCCGGTGCTTCCGGCACCGCCATCAGCATGTCCCCAACAGCGCAGCGCATGCACGATGATCATCACAACGGCTACGATTGCGGGGCCGGCGTCGTGGAAACCATCCAGGCACCCGCGGCACCATTGAGTGAAGGGGAACGACCGCCGACCCTCGACACCCTCACCGCCGACCCGCAGCCTTTGCTGGCCGGCAATAACGCACGAGCGGATTTAGCATCTTGCACGAGAAGCAGAGAACGCTCAAGTCGAGGAGGATAAGCCCCTCACCAAACCTGCGAAAGAACCCTTGATTGTTGCCGCCTAAAGCTGCGGCCAGTCTCCCTCGTGCGTATCAGGCGCTCGACCATCGTATCCATATCCTCGCCAGCCTCGACGATATCAATCCAGTCCGGCGCAATATCTTCCGGCAGGGCACCGTAAAGTTAACCGACGGCTGATGAAGATGTGCGAACATGGGCCATGTCAGAAGTTGCTCGTGATCCGCTTTATCGTCGCCACCGCTTTCCCGCCGAGATCATTGCGCACGCGGTATGGCTCTACTTTCGCTTTCCGCTCAGCCTGCGCATGGTTGAGGACATGTTGGCGGCCCGCGGCATCATCGTCACGCATCAGACCATTCGAAGCTGGGCGGAGAAATTCGGGCGGCATTTCGCCCGGGAGATCAAGCGACGGTCAGCCGGCTGCCTGGGCGACAAATGGCATCTCGACGAATGTGTGGTGGCCATCAATGGCAAGAAGCAGTGGCTCTGGCGTGCCGTCGATCAGGACGGCTTCGTCCTCGAAGTGCTGGTGCAAAGCCGCCGAAATGCCAAGGCGGCAAAGCGTCTGATGCGCAAGTTGCTGAAGGCTCAAGGGCGGACACCACGGGTCATGATCACCGACAAGCTCCGGTCCTATGATGCCGCCAGGCGCGACCTCATGCCCGGTGTCGAACACCGGTCGCACACAGGCCTGAATAATCGAGCGGAAAATTCGCACCAGCCGACCCGACGACGCGAAAGGACCATGAAACGCTTCAAGTCGGCACGCCAGCTTCAGCGGTTCGTTTCCATCCATGATCCGATTGCCAACCTGTTCCACTCTCCCCGCAATGCGCTGTCATCGGCTCAACATCGAGACCTGCGTAACGCCGCCATGCAAATCTGGAACAAAATCGCGTGTCTCGCCGCAGCGTGACAGCCGTCCCGGCCAGCTATCGCTGCATCAATCCGCTGATAACTTTACAGTGCCGGTTGATACATACGGGTGATGATCTCATGCATCGGACATGATGGCTCCGGCATAGATTTTCGACGGCATGTGTGATGATACTTCCTTGGTCAACCCCCGACGTCGAATGCCTACTTTTGGAGCGGGACACCTCCGACGAGCTTGCATCGCGTGATCGAGCAACCGGGCGATTGGAGCGCGAAACGAATGGGACGCGTCGCGACGTCCCATCGGGCACCTGCAAATCACCAACGGTCTTACGGGCGACGCCGCGCGACGTCGAAGCCTCAAAATGCGTTCGCCTCCAAGGCCATGAGCGAGGCTGCGCCTTCCGACCGGATGGCTGTCCTGGTGCCGATATCCACTATTCTGTAAGATGGTCCATTAACAGGTCTGGAAGCTATCTAAAAATCGATTTATGGGGCGTATTGTCGTATGTCGCAGGCTGGTGTATATGTTCATCAACAGAGCACAAAGTGGGTTAGCGACCCATTAATGGAACAATGCAATGGTCAAACCGACTGCGCGGTCCTTTTCGCGCTACAGCACCCAAGCTGCCAAGCTTCTCGGCCAGTCGATCCGGCTTGCACGCATCGAGCGAAAGCTAACCATTGCGGAACTCGCGGAGCGAACCGGGCTGTCGCGCGGCTTGGTCCAGCGCATCGAGCGCGGCGATATGGGCTGCGCAATCGGTGCAGTTTTCGAGGCGGCGGCCATCCTTGGCATTCGGCTGTTCGATGCGGGCGAGGTGACGATGACGCTAAGGGTCAATTCGAATGAACAGGTCCTGACCCTGCTGCCGCAATCCGTGCGCACACCAAAGAAGGCCCTCAAAGATGACTTCTGACACGCCTCTGGACGAGGTCTATGTCTGGATTTGGCTGCCAGGCGAAATCTCACCTGTTGTGGCAGGGTTGCTCGGGCGTGCCGGCAACACGTTGGTGTTCAATTATGGCCGCAGCTATCTCCAGCGGGACGATGCGATCCCTATCTACCAGCCGGAGCTTCCTCTTGAAGCTGGAATTCTGCCGCTGACCGCCGGACTGTCCATGCCTAACAGTCTGCGCGATGCGGCGCCCGATGCGTGGGGACGGCGCGTCATCGTCAACCGCAAATTCGGCCAGAAGGGCGCTGCCCTGGACGTCGGCCAGCTTGATGAGCTCACCTATCTCATGAGTCCGGTTCCGACCGGGTGGGCGCCCTCGACTTTCAGCGCTCCGCCACGGTCTATGAGCCAAGGCAGGGGAAAGCCGCCTCGCTCGACGAGCTTCTCACGGCCGCCGAACGGGTCGAGTCCGGTGTCCCCATCACGGCGGAACTCGATCAGGCCCTGTTTCACGGCAGTTCCCTTGGGGGCGCCAGACCAAAGGCGATGATCGCGGAATGCGGGGCGAAATACATCGCCAAGTTCTCGTCGCGCACCGACGTCCTCAACGTTGTCAAGGCCGAGTTCGTAGCCATGCGTCTGGCCGACCTAGTCGGGCTCACCGTTGCCCCGGTGCGCCTCGTCGCAGCCGCAGGTAAGGATGTACTGCTGATCCAGCGCTTCGATCGGGTGCATGGCAAGGCGGGGTGGCTTCGAAAGGGTATGGTCTCGGCCCTCACCCTGTTGGCCCTCGACGAACTCATGGCGCGCTATGCTAGTTACCAGGACCTAGCCGAAATCATCCGCCATCGCTTCGAAGCGCCGAGGGCGACATTGCATGAGCTGTTCGGACGCCTGGTCTTCAACATACTGTGCGGCAACACCGACGACCACGCCAGGAACCATGCTGCATTCTGGGACGGATCGACGCTAACGCTGACACCTGCCTACGACATCTGTCCGCAGGGCAGGGCCGGCAACCAAGCAGGGCAGGCCATGCTCATTGCTGGCGATAACCGGCAGAGCCGGTTCGCGGTCTGCATCGCCGCAGCTGCACAATTTCAACTCCATGAGGAAGAGGCCATCACCATCATCGAAAAACAGGTCGATACAGTTCTCAAACAATGGAGCGTCATTTGTGACGAGGCCCAACTGAGCGCCGTCGAACGCAATGTGATGTGGCGCCGGCAGTTTTTGAACCCGTTTGCATTCGAGGGCGCACCCAAACGTCTGTCAGGAATGATCGAGTAGGACAAGGGCGCTTTCGAGGGGAAAACTTCCCCCAAGAATTGCTCTGCCGCAGCCTGCGTCGTCACGACGCGTCATCAGCAGCAAGGGACGGGAGGCGGCAGGGTCATCATTCTTGACCGCCTGTGAAGCAACGGACGCCAGGGCAGCGACGTTCCTCCGCACGCGCCGGAGTTGACATTGTCAGGAAAAAATTTTACGACAGCTGACATTGTGGAGATTCGAATGAGCGACGGTCCGCACAAAAGCCTGCCATTGCGTCCCAAATACAGGCGCGTCGCCGAGTGGGCGTACAAGTCGGCATTCGCTATTCCAGAGGTCTGCGAAGCGGCCGAATCTGCACTCGTTCAAGACGCACACATAGAGCTGCGTAGTGTGATCAAGCAGCTGGTCGAGCTCGTTGAGGGGAGCGATCTTTTTAGCAGGCAACCGGATGAGTTGCAGCGACAGTTGTACGAACTACGTGACGACCCGGCGGTACATCCGTTGGCCGCAAACGCGATTGAATGCATTCAAATGGCAGTCCAACAAGGCTTGCAAGGACGCGATGCGGTCCAGAGCGGGATTGCCACGGCATTGAGCGAGCGTCTGGACGCGAATGGGCGGACGACGGAGGAGCATTATCTAGCCGAGCGCGGGCCGGGTGCAGGTCGCACCATCCGCAATCGCATGGGTGAAGTAAGCGCTGGAATGCACGAGAACGGCTCGTTCACCCGCATTGCTCGTTCGCTCCTCGGTGACGGTACTGTCGCCATCACGAGAACTCCCGCGGTGCGAGGCGGGCTTGATGAGGGAGTTTCCCTATGAAGGTTCTGCAAGGAGAATGCCCTGCTCTCAAAGTTCATGTCATTGAGGCCGGCGGAAAAGCACAGGAAGGCTGGCAACCCGTCGAGATTGGCAAATCCATCATTTTCAACATGAAGGATCTAGATGATTACCGCACGAAGAATTGGGACAGCCGAATCTTCGACACGCTCGTTCTGATCGCCGCGGTGGAATATTGCGACAAGGCCTGCAAACGCTCGGCATGGGGATGGATGCGGAAGTTCCAGTTGGCTATGCCCGTCAATGATCTGGATCGCTGGCAAGATCCCAAAGTCGTAGCGGCGCTCATGTCTGCCCTCAAATTTCTAACTGGCGATGCGTGGAACATATCGTTCTATCAGCGCCAACTCGCTCCCGAGGAAGACGTCGGTAGACAGAGTCGTTTGGAATTTGGTGATACCACACGCATAGTCACGCCGTTCAGCGATGGTCTGGACTCACGGGCAGTGAGCGCATTGCTTTCGGCGGGGGGACGTTCGGATCGATTGATCCGCATTCGGGTGGGGTCAAAAAAGGGCGATCGCCCCCGTCGCGGCAGCCAGAGGCTCCCCTTCCTCAACATTCCCTTCAAGATCAAAGCCGGGCCGGACGGATTCAAAGAGTCCTCCGCTCGGAGCCGCGGCTTTAAGTTTGCCTTTATGAGCGCGACCGCCGCGTATCTGATCGGGACCCATGACATCGTGATGCCGGAAAGTGGTCAGGGGGCGCTCGGTCCATCGTTGGTACAAACCAGCCACGGCTATGAGGACTACAGAAACCACCCTCGTTTTTTGACCAAAATGGAGCGGTTGTTCGCCGCGCTTTTCGAGTACCAAGTCGTGTACCGGCTTCCGCGCTTGTGGAAAACGAAAGGTGAGACGCTTCGCGAATTCGCAGCCCTTCCCATCGAGCCGAAAGAGTGGATCGAGACCCGTTCGTGCTGGCAGCAGAACCGGAATTCCTCCGTAGATCATAAATGGCGCCACTGCGGCATCTGCGCCGCTTGTATGCTCCGCAGACTCAGCTTTCACGCGGCCGGTGTCGACGAGCCGAAAGAGAACTACATCTGGGAAGAGTTGTCTGTTCCTGCGTTTGCTCAAGGAGCTGCCAAAGGGTTCGACAAGATAACGGGGGCGATGGAGCAGTATGCCGTCGCCGGATCTCTGCACCTTGATCATTTGGCCGATTTGAGCTCTTCGCCTGCCCATCGGAAACGCATGAGCCGGCACGCTTGGCAATTGTCCGAAGAACTGGACATGTCGCATGCGGATGCGGAAGGCGAGCTCTTCGGTCTTCTTGAACGGCATAGGATTGAATGGATGGCATTTACGAAAGATCTGGGTCCTAGATCATTTGTTGCTCGGTGGTTGGCTTGACTGCGATGAACGGAGCCGATGATCAGCTCTCAGCTGGGGAAGTAGGCGAGAGAATTCGTATCGCACGTGAAAATGCAGGCAAGACCCAGGCAGACGCTGCCCAGGCTATCGGTGTGGCACGCACCACCTTGGTCGCGATGGAAAAAGGGGCGCGGCGCGCAAAGATTGGCGAGTTGCAAAAGCTGGCACGCTTTCTGGACACCAGCACCAACGCGTTGCTCCGTAAAGAAGCGATCCACGTCGAGCTTACACCAAAATTTAGGAGACTAACCGAAAACGAAGGACAGCCCGTTGCGGCAGCAGCAGACCTGATGGCGCAACTCGTAAGGGCCGAGGTCGAACTCGAGGCTCTCCTCGGTGTCGAACATGTGCGCAATCTGCCGCCTGAAAGACGCATTCTTGCTGGCGACGTTCGTCAGCAGGCAGAACAACACGCCTTGGAACTTCGTCATTGGCTCGGTCTTGGGCTTGCGCCGATCGCGGATATCGTCACTCTGCTCGAACTGCAAATGGGTGTTCGTGTCTATGCGAGGCGTTTAGCGGCGAGAATTTCAGGCTTGTTCGCCTATGATGAAAAGGTAGGTGCCTGCATTCTCCTAAATGCGAACCATCCAATCGATCGCCGCACGCAAACGGCCGCGCATGAGCTTGGTCACTTAGTGGCCACTCGCGGAGACGCAGAAGTCTATGAGATCGATGAACTGGAGAGCTCGCGCGAGGAAAAATATGCCAATACATTCGCAAGAAGTTTCCTGACGCCGGCGCAGGCGGTTCGGCAGAAATTCGCCGAAGTGACGGCAGGTGCTACGAGCCTAACTCGCCGTCATGTGATCGTTCTTGCACATTACTTCCATGTTTCGCGCGAAGCCCTTGTCCGACGCCTCGAAGAGCTGCAACTCACGAAAAAAGGCACCTGGGATTGGTTTGTCCAGAACGGAAACATTACGGATGAGCAAGCGCAACAAGTGCTAGGCGATGTGGCTATAAATGACCATCTGAAGGACGATGCAGGCAGGTCTGTTTCGCTGAGAACAGGTCTGATGGCATATGAGGCGGCAAAGCGGGGCCTCCTCAGTGAGGGTCAAATTGCACGTCTCCTTCGTCTCGATCGGGTCCAGGTGCGCGATCTGCTGGGCGATATAGATGGCGAGGAAAGTGGGGCCAATGCGGCAACCTCGATTCTCCGGTGATCTTCCGTCTCACCTAATTGCTGATGCGAGCGTCATTATTAATCTCAATGCCACCGGCATTGCGAGCGACATAATTCGCTCACTGAACATGACGCTGCGTGCGAGTACAGTCGTAAGGGATGAGCTTATCCATGATCGGATTAGCGGTCGAAATGATGCCGAGCTCGCTCAAGAGTTAGTGCTGGATGGTCTGCTGCAGTTTGCTGAGTTTGACGATGAGAGTGAGGGGGTATTTGAAAGCCTGGTCAGCGGCAGCGCAGCAGTTACTCTGGATGATGGAGAGGCGGCGACGCTGGCTCTCGCGGTGTCTTCTCGAGGGTTAGCAATTATTGATGAACGTAAGGCAGTTCGTATCGCCCGTGATCGCTTTCCTGCGCTCCAGTTGCTCACTACGGCGGACCTGTTGCAATCCGATCGCATCCTTCTCGCGCTGGGAAATGAACGTCTCGCACAAGCCGTCTTACGCAGCTTGAAGGACGCGCGGATGGCAATTGCGGAGTGCCACCATGATTGGATTGTAGACTTACTTGGCGCTCAGATTGGAGAGTGTCGCAGTTTGCCGGCCGCACTGCGTCAAGCATCGGCCCGATCAGTCGATTAGTGTCGCCAGCAGTTTTCATGATCCCAGCACACCGAGAGATGTCGAAACAATTAGTTGGCTTGGACTGTTTTGTAGTCTCTCCATCCCGCCAGCTCTGGCTCCGGGGGAGAAGGGGAGCGTGACCGTTTGAGCGCAAAGTGACGATCAACAGCCTTGCTCCTTTCGGCCTTTGCAGCATTCAAGGTGGAATCGTCTGCTTTCAACTCCGTCAGTTTCCGGATCACCAGATCCCACGTTCCGTGTAGCCTTGGCTCGGCTTTCAAGCACTCATCGAAGAGTTGCTGCGCGATTACTGAACGCACCTTCTCAAGGCTTTCCGCGGAGATGTCGTCGTTGTCCCGCTGAATATTCTCAACGATTTCTGCGATGTCTGGAAAGTCTCTAAACCGCCGAAAAACCTCAAAATCTGCGCCGAGAGATTCCACGACCCTATTGGTCAATTCGGTTCGGCCGAAGGTGTCGACGATGTCGGGGAGATCCTCGAATGCCTCAGCAACCTCAATAACTCTGTCAGCCCAAATTTGAAGATTGCGCTCCAGTCCTCGTTCTAAAAGTGCTGACCAAATCTCTTTCACATAGCTGTTGGTCGCGACCGTGAAATTCAACAACAGATTGAACACGCGATCGAGCGCCGTTTCGGGAACCGCTTGGATCGCGGCCAAAAGTTCGGCCCCGGGATCTCTCATAAGCTCGGCCAGGGCGACCTCGAAAAGTGGGTTCGCCGGGTCGGACGAAAGATCGTTGACAGCCTTGATCCAAAACTTTGTGTCATGGTGATGTGTCCCGTACCACCACAGCGGCTGCGGCCATCCGATGAAGGTGTAGAACGCGGCATCAAATTGTTGCTCCGAGAGCAATATATGTGCCTGGGTGGTAGTGAGGTCCAGGCTATCCCGACCGAATAGCGCGTGCAGAAGTGGCTGAGGAGGATGGCTTGAAGTAAGGACAATCGCACGAAGCCAATACTGGTCTGGCCGAGGTTCGAGAAGTTTTTCCAGAACGGATTTCCGCTCGGCGTCGGCCAGTTTGTCCCAATATTTGATGAGCCACGAGATGAAGACCATCAGCGCCCCGGTGTCGTCAACGCGCAGGAGCTGCTTGATGATAGGCCGGCGGGACTCAACCGACAGAGCCTCTATCAACGAGTCCACGATCGCGAGATCGAACTCACTGAGGTGCGAGGTTTTAAGTCTGTTGACGATCGTTTCCGACCAGCGTCCCAGAAGGGGCAGAAGTTGCTCCCTGCATCCAGAGCGGATCGCTTCCTCCACCACATTTGCAAAACGTCCGTCGATGAACGAGACACTGGCAGGTAGGGATTGAAGAATGTGCGGCATCAACGATGTAAGCAGCTCATAGGGCGGGTTCTTGCCAAAGTGCTCCTCACGATCGAGCAGGACTAGCCTGACGAACAAGACACTGGCGATCGCAGGTGATTTCGCCTGATAAGCGAGAAGGTGGATCAGAGCTGTCCGACGCCCCTCGGTCATTGACGACCAATTTCGTCCCAGTTGCTTGAGGAGAGCAACCGCAATCGATGGCGCCATGTCATCCTTTAGCTTGGCGATCACGACCTCATCATCTTCACGCAAAGTCCGAAACCAGATCCCCACCGCTTCAGCGCGGACCACGGCCTGATCTGCTGCGAGAAACCGCATCAAGGTTTTGAGGCCCATTTCAGAGGGATGCCTTCGGAGCGTGGTGAGGAGACGTTTGGATAGCACCAGATCCAGATCAAGCGTCGCTCCATTTTCCAAGGCGTCGAGGTATGGGAGAATGGTCGACATGGGTTCAGGGTCCGACCAGGAGTACGCCTTGTGAATGAACCCTATGCCGTGGCTGACATCAACGTTGTCGAGATTGACTACCGAGCTTTCAGCCCAGTGCGGGATTTCGTCCGAAAGCTCAGGCGGCAGCTCATCTGCGAAGCTGATGACAAACGAGAGGCTCTCGTCACGGGTAGCGGGAAAAATGGAACGCAAGCCGGCGCGTGCCACTTCGAAGGCTTCCGAAGCGCCGGTCTTGTCGTTCACAGGCAGTAGCGTCCGCATCCAAAACAGGTTTCGCGCCGTCGCAAGCGACACGCGATCAGAAAGACAGGCGATGCTACGAGTGGTTTGCGCCTTCACCTGTTCACGCATGTGACGCGTGTCTCCTTTGAGAAGGGCTTGTGCACCGGCACGGAGGTATGGGTGAGAAAAGAAGCTCAAACTGCCGATCTCATCTATGACACGCCGACGCTGCAAAGCATCGAAAGCTCCTAACTGATCGTCTGTAAATGAAGGCTCCTGGACGTATTGCGGGAGGGGAGGAGCGTCTTTGGAAAAACTCCAGACCCCCAATTTGGGCACCAGACCGGGCTCTTCATCCCCCCCATTGATGATGAACGCCAGGTCCGTATCTGAGGCGCCTGTGGAATTTGTTGTTGCAAGAGCGACAGCCCGCAGCAGGCTCTCGTAGGCCGGACCTTTCTCTGCGAGTTGAACGACGAAATCGAACGCGTCGCTGCGTGCTTGGCGAACAATGTCGGCATCGGAAGCGTTGGCCGGCAACTGCGAGTGAGTCTGTGCAAGGTATACGATCGCGCCTACGTCTCGCAGCTCTTCCCCACTACTGATAAGGGTGTCGATGCGTTGCCTTAGCTCCTCCGGCACGTTTTGTAGCGCTGAAACTGTAGACCAGACGGCACGTGCGAGATCGCGATTGAGCGCTCCAACAACCTTCCATCCGTGAGTGCCAAGAGAACACAGGTCCAGGCTCGTTTGATGTGTGGTTTGCAGCAGAACGGGCTCAGACTGCGCAACGATCAGGCGTCGATTCTTCGGCACGCGCCCGATAAGGCCGCGTAGGCTAGCCAGCGACGCGCTTGCAGCAGCCAGCGGTTCGCGTGACCCCAAGGGATCGTCGAGTACATAAAGCCGCTCGCCACCGGCGGCTTCAGTTAGGAAGCGCTCTGCCTCATCGACATGTTGACCCACCCGTACTTCAAAACCGGCCACCTGAAACGCGCCTGCAATTTCTCGTGCGATCCAAGTTTTGCCTGTTCGAGGTTGGCCGGTGAGGAGGAGGACCAACTGCAAATTCAACACATCGGTGAGATTGCCTTCGCTGCCCCGAAGAAGATAACCCGGTGCCGCGACGTTATCAGGAGCCAGCCGCCGAATGCGGTCCATGATCGGTGCAATGACATCAGACTGGGTTCGCTTTGCCCGCGAGACGATATCGGTAAGATGGGCAACAGCCCCGCGGAGGGATGTTGAATCAATCCTTTGCGCACGCAAAGCGGCCTGCAGCCGGACTTCCACCGAAGCGTCGGTTTCCTGCTCGATTACACACACTCTGGAGAGAACCGAAGCAATCTTCGCGTCCGAAAGACCTTGGAGCGAGGTGATCGTCGCCCGTCTTCCTTTGGCTAGGTTTGAGACCTTGGCTCCGGGGGAGATCAGGTGCGTCGCAAGGAATTTTCCGAAGAAGAGCCGAGCAATCTGTTCTGACACCGCTCGGATTGGAAATGTGTCGTCGTCACCTGCACTCAGAAAAGGCAGAAGCTGATCGTCGCATCGCGCCGAAAGGACAAAAACCGCTTTCCGGTTAGGATCGTTCAATAGCCGTTCGAAGAGGCAGTTTTTCCCACTTCTTTCAGGAAAGTGGGAGAGATATGTTGCAAGATCCTCGAGGGTAGCGATGCCTCCCGCACCCTTGATCTGTATCTCGGCTGTGAGCCGAACGTCACGTGGATCGAGCCAGGTTAATGTGCCGTCTTCGCCGGATTTTGGTTCAACTACCAGCGCAGCGTCCTTCTCTGCGCGAAACCGATGCGCAATTTCTACACACACGAGATCCTGGAAAGCGAACTTCTCGGGCGCAATAATTGCAATTGTCATTGGCCTCTGCGCTTCCTCTACACGTACCCGCAAACGCGTAACTAATCTGGTATGGTGCCGACGTAAACGCCCTCCCGGAACGCCTAATGCCTTTTGATGGCCTTTGCGGCCCATTCTTTACCAAGTTATCGAACTTGACGAGATTTCACATCGAAAGGTGTCCATATTGGTGTCCCCCAGTTGGAACCAGCTCATAGCATCGGGCTGAAGGTGTTCCGCCTGCTCAGTCAGGAGCCGACGGCTTTCCTCGAAACGGCCCAGAAAATTAAGCGCTGTGCCTAGGCAGTAGCCATAACGACCCCCCGTGAGGTCATAGGCCTTGCGATAGCAGCGCTCGGCTTCCTCCCAATCTTCTTCATCTTGCGCCCAATGGCCGAGCCGATCCCAAGGCAGCGCGGCATCCTCGGCATCGACATGTGCGATGTGCTGATCAAAAACCTCTCGAAATGCGGCGTGATGTCCGATGTCCTGGCCTTCTGAGCGTAGGAAGAAGCAAGTCAACAATCGCTCGGCATGCGCACGCCCTATCTCGGGATGGGCCGCGAGGTAGCGATCCCAAAATGCCAGCGCCTGACGCGCATTCTCGACGGACATGCGACCGAATGCGGCGACCTGGCGGGCACACCAAGGCCATATCCAAGGCGCTGTATCTGCCTCGCTCAACAGGCCATTGATCTCGCGGAAAGCGGCTCTGCCATCGCCAAGCATGAACAGGATATTCGCTCGCCATCCCGAAATGGTCGATGTCCGGCCCAATTGCCGCTCGGTAAAGACGACGCAGTCGAAACACTCGAGGGCTTCCTCGTAACGACCATTGCGATGATGATAGTGGGCGAGAGCGTTGTGGGCCTCGGGCAAGTTTGGACTCAATCGCAGCGCTTCACGATACTGGTCGGCCGCGATGTCCTCCATCGCGAGCCGCTCCAGGCTTGTTCCGAGATTTTTGTGGCACTGCGCGGCCATCTCTGGCACCCCGGCGAAATCGGGATCATCGAGCGCAGCCATGTACAGGTTCTTGGCTTCTTCGTCGCGACCGAGGGCCGAAAGTGCATTTCCGATCGTGTAGTGAAGGCTGCCGATCTGGTGTCTGCCGGTGTCGAGCCTCGACCGGAAATGCACCAAGGCCGCCTCGATCCGCTCCATGTCGGGGATTTGATATCCCATACCGAGATTGATTTCAGCCATATAGCAGAAGCCCATGGCGTCATGGTCGGCGCCCAGCACAGCAAGGAATTGCTCGAAGTTAGCGCTGAGGACGGCATCCGCGCCGCTATCGTAGAGCTGCTCGACCAGTTGCCGTGCGACGACTGGATCTTCCGAGACATGGAGCTCCGGCTGGGCAGCTCGCAGCATTCTATGCACGGTCTCGAGCGCGGCAGTCGAGTGCGCTATCCTCCGGTTCCGCGAAATGCGCGCGCCGGCGCGCGCCAAATCCGCCAACCGGCCGAGGAGGTCGAGGGTCAGATCCTCGATGAACGTGACCGTTATCGTTTGCTGTTTGGTCCAGTTCATGCCGCGATGTTCGTAATGTCGCAGCACGGCGTCGACGAAGGCGACGCGCAGCGACTTCGTCGGGGGATGATACGCCACATAGAAGCTGGAGGGCTGCGCGATAAGATAGTTGAGGTTGGTCCGATCGACCGAGATGCTGAGCGATCCGTCCGCATTGAGCGCGCGCTCGGTTCCCTTGAGCTGGACATGCAGCCGGACATTGGTGGGATGGCCGTCCGCGATCACCTCGATCTGGCAATCGGTGCCGTAGTCCTTTCGATCCGAACCCTGGAATACGAAGTCCCTGCTCTGCGCAATCACCGCCAAAAACGCTACCTCGGCCTCATTTTCCAGAGCGTGGTTGCTATCGCGCTTGGGCAAATCATCGAACGGGCTCATCGCATCTCTTTTCAGCATTCCACCGATCACGCATTCGGTGGTTCGGCTATTCCGCCGGTGGCTTGGCTTCGTGTCCAATCAGTCAGACGTAGCGCCTTGGCCCACCTTAGGACGGCTCTGTCAGTTACCTGCAGAACCGTCGCACTGGGTTTGATCAAACCCTTCGTGCGGCCTTGGTCATCCGCCTTTCACGGTGAAATGGCTCACGAACTTCGCCGCCGTCAGACCAAAATGGTCTAGTTGCTTGGCGGTGGTAGCTGCGTCGGTGAAGCCGCGGTTCTCCCCGATGGCAACCGCGTAAGATCTCAGTCGATCGGACAGAGAGTCCAGTTTGTCCTCTGTGATGATTCTCGTCTCAGGATGAAGAGTGGCAGCGTGTTCCGGCTTGGTCTTCATATGCACCATGATCGGTGTTGCCGAGCAGGACTTGTCGTACTGCTTACCGAACCAAATGATCGACCCGTTAAGCTGATTGCAATCATGCTTGGTAATTGCCTTCGCTTTTACGGCGCCGCTCTTGCACTCGATGACAAAGTAGTTGAGGCTCCCGACAGACCAAAGATTATCCGGCCCCTTGCCGAAGTCATCCTCTGGCATCTGCGAACCAAAGCCAAGAAAGGCACCGAGATCCCGCATAGCGCGTTCGAAGCGCTTGCTGTTCTCCTCGCCCCAGTCGAGTGCCTCAACTAGCGCATTTGTCCAGAGGATTAGTTCGTTCTTCTCAAGGAACTTCTCCATAAATTTGCTGGCCGCGACTGACTGGCTATTTTTAGGCGTCTCGAGCTTACTGTACGTGATTCCTTGAATCGGACGAACGAGCGTGCGGTTCAGCTCTACGGCAGCGAGCTGCAGTTCCTGCGCCTCGACCGCATTCGTGTGGTGCACGTATTCCGCGAGCTGCTGCTTTACGTACCCTTTCGCGCGCTTCTCACCGGTCGCATGGACTGCGTCCTGTGCCAGCTTCTGCGCACGATCGAAGCGGCCGAGCCTTGCAGCGTCGAACGCGTCGCGCAGCAGGACCGTGGCATCGTCGATGTGCGCGGCGTCCGGATCTTCGGCATTGGCGATCGCGTCCTTGCTGGCGGAGACCCACTCCTCATCCTGGTCGAGGCATAAATCCATGACGTCTCGGAGTTCGGCCAGCGGCTTGTCTTTGAGCTGCTCGGTCACATCACGGCCGAGTTGAAGCTGCGCGCGCGTCGCGGGCGAAAATAGCGAACGCGCAGCGGGATTGTGCACGCGTTGGGTCAGACGCGATCCTATGAGGAGGACGACACAATGATCCTCGCTGGAACGCACGCCTCGTCCCATTCCCTGTTCGATCCGCTGGATTTGGCGGATCAACGCGCGACGGGTTTCGTTGAGCGCAATGTTCTCACTACGGGCTATTAGACCTTGCACCTCTGGCAGCCCATCTATGATCAGGAGCTCGCACGCCTCGCCAGGGAGATCGACGCCGTCGTACTTATTAACGAAGACCGTTAGGCCCACGTGGCCTGACCGCAGTTTTTCCGTGCCATTTTCGATATTCTCAGCCGTCAGGATTTGGTCCGCGACGTCGTCCCAATATTTCGATCGCTCCTTAGAAGGCACGATGACGCTGACATTTATTTTTTCCGCCTTCTGGGCGGCAAGTTTCTTTATCTCGTCCACCGTGATCTTCGGGTTGATTTCCTGGGGTGCGAGGATCATGCGATCGCCGATGTCGCCGCCGCTCTTCGGGCGGATGGGGTGACGTATGTCTTCCGGAATGGCTTGGAAGTGGCTGACAAGGATTCCGTCGTCGGCTAGCGTGGCGGTCATGTAAATGCGCCGTTCCGCCTCGGTAAACGCCGGGATGTTGTCGATCGGCAAAAAGCGCGGTGCGATCTCAACAGAACCACCACCAAATGCCGCCTGGCACAGCGGCAGGACATCTCGGATCAGCGGCCAAGGCCACTTGAGATCTTCATCGTGCCGGTGGGGATGGAGGATCGCAGCGACCTTCTTCTGCTTGTCCTTCCAAGCCCAGAAGGGGACGTTCATTATCGCCGTCGGGTCTTCGGCCTTTACGTCGAGGAGCAAAGAAGACGACTGCTGTTCAAGGTCGTCCTCAAACAACGCAAACAGTTCGTCATAGGCTTCGTGGCCTGACGTCAGTCTGATCTTAAACTGGTCCGCGACCGTCGCGAGACAGGCGTGAGCGTCGTCTATGACGACCGTGCCGATCCGAATCTTTGCACCCTCATTGCCAACGCCGAATTTGGATTTGCCGTTCACCAGCTTCCACACATTGATGACAAGTATCGAGTCGCCCGCGAGGAAGGCTGCATCCGAGAGGTCTTCGGTCACCGAGACCCCTAAGGCCTTAGCCTCAGCCATAACTTGGCTGACCAGGAAGTTGTCCGGGACCACGTAGACCCCCGGGCCCTTGCCTTCATTAAGGCTGCTTTGGAGACAAAGAAGCCCCACAACGGTTTTACCTGAACCAGTGTTCATTTTGAGTGTGACGCTCGCCTGATCCCTGCTGGCGAACCAACCGTCCAGGACGTCCCCCTGTTCATCCGAAGGGCGCTTGAAGCGAGGATCGCGCTTAAGTGTCGTGAAGATCCGGCGCGGGTCGATTTGCTTCTTGGAAGCATTTCCGGCCTTCAGTTTTCCAAAGTCTAGTGCCACGAACATTCCTTCTTATATTTCCGGCAAATCACGACCCAGCGGCCGCAAAGTATTAATTGGTATGCGGCGCCCGTCAACGAATTGGAGACAAAATTCCACTTTGGATTGACCGCCTCCTGCGAAGCAGCCTACAACACGTTCAGCTCGGCTAGATCGGTCTCGGTCTTGGTCAGGATCAACTTGAAACAGGCGTCGCAACATCGCCTGCCTGTCGAGTAGGCCGTCCCCAATTTAGGAATTTCGATACAGTGGATTCCTGCCACCAAGTCGTCGCCGCAACGGTAGCACTTCGAGAGCCGGGTGACCGGCACCCGCTTCGGACGGCCGTTCGTTCCGCCGATCAACGATGGCGTTGGACCTCTAGGACTGGACTTTGTCATACTCCGCCTTCGCCTTTCGAACGCGCCGCGCCAAGGTTTGGAGCAGATCGTCGAGGTTATCGATAACCGCTCTAAACTCTTCCGTTGTCGCAGATTGACGATCCTTTCCAAGCCGCTTTTCGATCTCCTTATTTACCATCATTAACGCGCACACATAGTTATTCTTACCGGTCAGGCGCAGCGTTCGATACTTATAGACCATCTCGGTGCCGGCCTGCGTCAGGCCGACATGATTGAGGAGGATGTTCGCCAGTCGCTTGGCCTGCTCCTGCAACCGGCGACGCCCCTCTTCCCATTCACGCTGAGGCTGAACGGCAAAAGGCTCCACGGCTGCGCCCTTCCGCATCGGGGCTTGCTGAGCAATCCGGACCATCTCCTCGGCTTTGCTCGGGTCGAGGCCAAGAAGCTTCAATCGCTCACGAATATCGTCTACGATCTGCGCGTCTTCCACCGAGGTGAAGTCCTCCTCCCACAAGCTCTCGACGATCTCGTTGTGGACCACGACCTTGTCGCCGGCACGCAGTCTGGCCGTACCATCCAAAACAGACTGCGGAATTTCCGGCTCGTCACCGCCGATAACCCTGTCCCAGAAAGCTTGGTCGTCGTTTTCGAACTGCTTGAATTCCTTCAGCCGCTCATCGAGGTTCATACCTAGGTGGGTTACAATATGACCGACGTTTGTCGGGATGTCCCGGATCGTTCTGCACGACCACGCGCATGATCCGGCCGACAAACTGGATGTAGGGCGCGAGCGACCGGAAGGGGCGAAAGATGGCCGCCACACTCAGCTTGGGATGGTCAAATCCCTCGCCCAACATCTGGACCTGGATGATGCAGTCCAGTGACCCATTTCGCAGGTTGGCGAGAATGGCCTGCTGTTCGTCGTCGCTTTGCTTGCTATGGATTACGTCCGCGCTGAAGCCGCGTTCTTGATAGAGCGACCGAATTTCTCGAGCATGGTTGATCGAGCAGGCGACAGCGATTAACTGATGTTGGGTCCCGCTCTGACGGAGTTCCTCTAGCTTTTGAAGGCTGCTGTTGACGATGTGCTGGTTGCACAGCCGCGCCAGCGCCACACCCCGGCTGAACCAATCCTCCTCTTTGAGTTTCATGACTTCTTCGAGAGTGTAGATCTTGCCCCGGGCGTCTGAGAACCCCAACTCGATCGTGGACGGCGGCCGCGCCGCGCCGCACTCTGCTTGAACGTCATCCAGACCGGAGAGACAAAGCCCCTCGCGACCGCCTCCGACCACAAAAGCAGTGTATAGTACCGTTTCGAGGCTCGCAAGATCATCGTGCGCATCTTCGAAGAGGCGGGCCTGCTGGACAAGGTCGAGCCGCATAAGCACACGGTTCCCCATGGCGACCGCGGCGGCGTGCCGATCGAGCCCAGGCTGACGGAACAGTGGTTCGTCGTACCGCGCAACTGGGAGAGCACCTATTTCAACTGGCTGGAAAACATAGAGCCGTGGTGCATTTCCCGCCAGCTTTGGTGGGGTCACCAGATCCCGGCATGGTACGGACCGGATGGCCACGTCTTCGTCGAGAAGACCGAGGAAGAGGCGCTGCAGGCGGCGATCGAATATTATCTGGCGCTGGAAGGGCCGTGGAAGGCCTGGGTCGAGGACAAGCTCGAGAATTTCCAGCCCGGCGAAATCCTGACCCGTGACGAAGACGTGCTCGACACCTGGTTCTCGTCGGCGTTGTGGCCGTTCTCGACGCTCGGCTGGCCGGATCAAACTCCGGAACTTGCACGCTACTATCCGACCAACGTGCTTGTCACCGGCTTCGATATCATTCCCTTCTGGGTCGTTCGCATGATGCAGATGGGTCTGCACTTCATGAAGGACGAGAATGGCAAATCTATCGAGCCTTTCGACACGGTCTATATCCATGCGCTGGTGCGCGACAAGAACGGGCAGAAGATGTCGAAGTCGAAAGGCAACGTCATCGACCCGCTCGATCTCATCGACGAATACGGCGCCGATGCGCTGCGCTTCACGCTGACGGTGATGCGGCGCAGGGACGCGACGTCAAGCTCGACCCGGCGCGTATCGCCGGCTATCGCAATTTCGGCACCAAGCTGTGGAACGCGACGCGCTTCGCCGAGATGAACGAGGTCGCGCGCAACGACGATTTCTGGCTGAACGACGCCAAGCTCGCGGTCAACCGCTGGATCCTCACAGAACTGACGCGGGCCGCGCGCGACATCACCGACGGCATCACCTCATACCGCTTCAACGAAGCGGCGGGCGCTGCCTACCGCTTCATCTGGAACCTGTTCTGCGACTGGTATCTGGAACTGCTGAAGCCGGTGTTCATGGGCACCGACGAGGCCGCCAAGGCCGAGAGCCGCGCCTGCGTCGCCTTCGTGCTCGACGAAATCTACAAGCTCCTGCATCCGATAATGCCGTTCATGACCGAGGAGCTGTGGGAACAGACGGCGGGCGAGGGCAAGGAGCGCGGCTCGCTGCTTTGCCATGCCGCATGGCCGTCGCCGGACTTCGAGGACGCGGATGCAGCCGCCGACATCAACTGGCTGGTCGACCTCGTCTCCGGCATCCGCTCGGTGCGTTCGGAGATGAACGTGCCGCCGGCGGCGATCGCGCCGCTGGTCGTGGTTGGCGCCAACGATGTGACGCGTGAGCGGCTGGTTCGCGAGGATTCGGCGATCAAGCGGCTGGCGCGGGTCGGCGACATCTCGCTCGCCGATACAGCCCCGAAGGGCTCGGCGCAGATCGTGCTCAACGAGGCGACGATCTGCCTGCCGCTTGGCAGCCTGATCGACCTATCTGCCGAAAAGGCGCGTCTCGAGAAGGCGATTGCAAAAACCGAGCAGGAGACCGCTCGTATTTGCGGCAAGCTTTCGAACGAAAAGTTCGTTGCCAACGCAAATCCGGATGTGGTCGCCGCCGAACGTGAGCGTCTCGGCGAACTGGAGGGACAAAATGCCAGCCTCAAGCTTGCGCTGGCCCGGATCAGCGAAGCGGCCTGAGGAAGACGCTAAATTCAAAAGTTGGCACGCGGCGATAGTCGCGTGCTGTTGCAGTCCCAGGCTCCGCCAGCACAGGAACAGCGGTTTTCCTTCGTTTGTCATGGACAGTTCGACACGGCAGCTTCAATCCTGGAGCAGTCGATGTGTCCTCTGCAGTCGTGTTTTATAAACAACTCGCGGCGGCTCGGCTGTCGATGCTCTTCAAGGCGGGCCGATCGATCGCACTCGAAGCCTGTTGTTCTTCTCCGCCACTGACCGTCGAATCTTGGTGGCTCGTCCGCCTCCGCCCCGCACCATTTGAGCGCGACAGGTAAGCGATCGCTGATGTCCCAGATATGTGCAGGCCGGGCTTCAATGACGGGGATGGCGAAAAACTGAGTGCTCGGGCTTGCGGGCCGAGCTTGTCGGCCGCTCGATGGAAAGTGTCATCTGAGGCGGGGACTCTGCCGCGTGCAGCTGGAAGACTTGTTCGTCCAGTTCCTTGTCTACTTCCGTGAGACGATGATTGAGGCGAAGGTAGTCTGTCCAGGTCGGCGTGCGGAACGTTTCTGTCCATTGCATAGGCTTCTGAAGGTTGCGCTGGAGCGTCCAGTTCCGCGCACCGACACGGCTGTGTACATGACGCCGCTGCCGCATGAGGTCGAGGAAGGCCTCGAGATTTCTCTCGGCGATCAGGTATTCGACCTTGACCACGATCGGGCCGCTTCTCGGCTTCAGATTGAGAGCGACAGCTGGGGCGTCGAATTCGCCCAAAGGATCGGGTTCGGATTCGCGGCGCTCGCGAAGAGGAAACAGAACGCCGGCTGCGGCGACGAGCAACAGGGCTGCAGCGGAGCCCTCCAGCGCCCAGGTCAGCGAATGGTTCTGGGAAACCGTGCCCCACACCCAGCTGCCGAGCGCGATGCCACCATCTATCAAAGCATAGTAGATCGAGATCGTGCGCCCTACGACCCAGCGCGGGCTCGCCAGCTGCACGCTCACACCGACCCCGGACCAGGCGGTGACCCAGCCGGCGCCGCCCAAGGCGAGTGCAATTGCCGCCACCGCAATCGACGATGTCATTGCCAAGGAGAGAGAACACGCCGCGCAGGCGACGCAGGAGAGCCTCATCAGCCTTTCTTGCGACAAGCTCCGTCTGAACAGGCTGTTGGAGAGGCCGGCGAAGACGGCACCGGTGCCGAAGCCGGCCATGAGCGCGCCATAGGCGAGCGGGCCTCCTCCCAACTGGTCGCGGACAACCACCGGCAGCAGCGCGAGTATGGCGATGCTCGCCAGGCCAAAGAGGGTTCCGCGCGCGATCGCCGCCTTGATTTCCGATGACATCGCGGTGAAGCGCAGCCCATCATAGATCGCCGTCCTCATCGGCTCACGCGGCAGAGGCGAAGAACGAACCTTCCACTTGCAGCGCCATATGGTGGCCAGAGGGACCAGGTAGGTGAGCGTGGTCACGGCGAAAGCCGTCATAAGCCCAAACGAGGCAACCACGATGCCGCCGAGTGCCGGGCCCACGGTCCGGACGGTGTTGAAGCCAACAGAAAGCAGGGTGACGGCAGCGGGAACATCGCGTCGGTCCACGATATCGCCGACAGACGCTTGCCAGGCGGGATCGTTGAGAGCGCCACCAGATGCGATCAAAAAGCAGAAGCCGAGGATCATCCACGGATTGACAAAGCCCAGCGCCACGGAAGCGGTCAGCATCGCGGAGGCAATCACCATAAGACAGCGACCGGCGAACATGACCCGGCGCCGGCTAAGATTGTCGGCGAGAACTCCGGCGAACACGGACAAAATGAAAGCGGGCAGGTTCGATGAAGCCTGCACCAGCGCAACCATCAGATCGGAAGTCGAGATCGTCGCCATCAGCCAGCTGATGGCGACAGTCTGCATCAACCAGCCGAGAGAAGAGACCTGGGTGGCGAGCCAGATCGAACGAAAGGTCGGCTGCAAAAGTGGCCCAAAGGTCGTTGGTGCAGCCAAATCTTCGTTTGATCCAGCCACCCTACTCATTTTGCGAACCTTTGCTTTCCGTTATTGCCGTTTCCCATGTAATCTAGGCTGAACCGTGGCGGCTGGAAGAATAGATGGAACCCATTTGCCTCCGACAAATGTGGCCACAGTTGCTCCTGACCAGTGGTCGGGGCGGCCGAGACGCAGACGTGGGCCAGCTCACTCACCTTCGACGACATCACCTGGGTGAAGCCCGGATTCATGCTTGTCGTTTGACGCGCCATGCTTCATCAACGGGCACTTTGCTGAGCGATGCCTTTTCGCGAAACGCTACCCTGTTTTTTCGCTGAAAGCTCGCTCACCAACGGCGTTCGATGCGTTGAGTGTGGCTTGGGAGAGTGAGGACGCTTGCAGATCTTTGACAGGATCGATTCCCTGATAGACGCAGGCGATTGTCGGGCCGCGATCCAAGAGGCGCGCGCCTTGCTACTTCAATTCGAACAAAGGTCCGATGCGCTCACACATGCGATCGACGACTTTCTGCTCGATCTCATGACACTGGCTTTCATTGTTGAATGTTATGGACGCGGCTTTGAACTTCTGGCGCGAACGCTTGCCCGTAGAAGACTGGCAAAGGTCAGGCTTTTGTCGGAAGGGGTCAATTCTGCCAGGGAGAAATGACACCCAAAGCTTGCTGGCTGAACCGGCGATCGCGCCGCGTTCCACACAGTGACGAAGGCAATCAACGACGTTCGGCCGCCAAAAAAATAGGGCCATCGGTAAACCGAGGCCCTTTAGGTGTGAAGGTCAAAACCTTCAGAGGGGAACAGCTGATACGATGGAATGGGAGGAAACCATCGCGTGCATCAGCTGTAGGCTTAATGGCTAAAAGTTGTGCAATGCGCAAACACGTTTTGTGCAATGCAGCTATGCAAGAACGGAGAGGGTCCCTCTCCACCCCCAAAATTTGGTTTGAATGTTTGTGCTGCTCGCAGGTGCTGATGAGGGAGATCCTGACGCTCGTGCACCTCCGGCAGGAGCAGAGACGATCATCGCTCGATCGGCGGTTTCGATCTCGAATGTGAGGGTCAGCGCTTCGGCGGGGAGCTACCGTTACAGCACCATGCCGATGCGGACCGGCGTGGGATTACGATATCGAGCTCCCCACGACCGTGACGCCGCTTGGGCCGTCCCGCCCTCGAGCCCGCCCTCGACGATCTAGCCCGTCTTATTCATGACGGATCTGGGTTTGTTTGCCGCTGAGCGGCGGACAGGTGGCGGCTCGGCGTCTTTTTCACCGCGG
>NZ_JAMYKV010000050.1:0-46135 GCF_040317535.1 Mesorhizobium sp. M1409 | reverse complement strand
CCATAAGAGAGCGCTATCCGCCGGCGAGCAGGGCGCGTCTTCACACTCCCCCTTGGGGGGAGGGTCGCTGCGAAGCAGCGGGGTGGGGGTTAGCGCGGCGCTGCAGGCTTTTCCGCGGCCGCGGCAGGGCTCCTGGCAGCATCCCCACCCCAAATGTCCCAAATTAACTTCGTGCCAACGGGGGGCTTCCCCTACGCAATCGGCGGATGTAAGGATATATTAGCAATTCGTTAAGTTTCCAGTCGAGGTGTGCGTAAGGGGAGTTCGGTCATGAACTTCAGAGGCCTGATCAAGCGTGCTGAAGAGGTAGATAAAGCAGTTCAGGACCTGCAGGTCGAATTGGCCGATCAGGACCTGCAGATCGAATTGGCGGACGCGCTGGATGCAAGTCTGGACGCCGAAGACCTGGCTTCGCCAAAGAGCGATGATGTCCCCGATCCCGCCGCGGGTACCGACGACCCGCCACCCGAGGCCAATGCGGCCAATGGGGATAGTGCGAAGAACGCGGACAGTGCGGATACGGACAGTTCCGAAAGCGCGCCACGACTGACGCCCCATACCCAGACCCGACTGGCCGCATTGAGTGCCTTTGAAGGGCTCTTCCATGACGCCAGGGATTATCTGGAGGAGATCAACGACAGACTGTCGGAGATCGGGACCTCACACCATCTGACGCGCGAATTCCTCAACATCCTCCACAACGACATTCTTCGCGCCAACGAGCTGGAGCTTACAAATGCCGGCCTGGCCGCTGAACAAAAAACGCTGGCGGAAAAGCTGCACGACGCGGTGAGAAAGCTGCGCGAGCGTGAAGGCGCTTTCGAAGTGCTGCAACAGCGCGAGACAAGCCTGGTTCAAGACAGGGAGGCGCTTCGCGCGGCGCTTGCCGCGACAAGGCTGGAACTTGTGGAGACAGCCAATGCGAACGCAAAACGCGAGGCGGAGTTCGGCGACATCGCCAAGCGGCTGACCGGCAGAACGGTCGAGGCCAACAGGCGCTTGCGCGAGAGCAAGATGCTGCGGGAAAAGCATGTCAACCTGTCGATCGAGCTCGACAAGGCGCTGAAGCGGGAATCCCAGGCGCGCCACAGGCTCGACGAGCTCTCGACGATCCATGCCAGCGAAGCAGCGCGGCTTGCGGAACTGCTGGCCGCGCTCGGCAAGAGCGAGAAGGAGGAAATGCGGCTCCAGAAGGCGCTTGAGGCCGCACAGGCGAAGCTGTCGGAAACAACCGAAGCGGCCCGCATGATGGAAGGCGACAGGGAAGCCGAGCTGGCTCGCGGTCAGGCGGAAATACGCGGGTTGGGTTCGGAGATCCAGAATTTGCAGTCGCGACTAGAGCAAGCCTCGAGCGAGAACAGCGAGGCCGCCAGCGAGATCGCCAGGCTCAAGAGTGAATTGAACGACACCCTTGCCGAAAAGAAAATCGCCGACGAAAGATTGTCCGCTCTCAGCCATGAGAACGAAAACGACAGGATGAATCTTTCGAAAGTGAACGCCAATCTTTCGCAGCTTGCGCTGCAACAGGCATCGGAACAGATACAGTTCGACGTCCAGAGGCAGGAGTGCGAGGACCTCAAAGCCGAAATCGTGTCACTCAATGCCCGGATCAAGGAGTTGCTGCCCTACGAGCGGCTCCACAAGGCCACCAGCGGTAGACAGCGCGAGGGCGGCGGCGTGGTCGAGATCGCCGGAGTGATGGCGGAGAAAGCACGTACAACGGGCAGGCGGCGCATCCGCAGGAACCTCCGCGCCACGACATAGCTCAATTCGTCATTCCAGCGTCTCCGCGACGTCGCTTCGCTCCCGCTCCGCCGGGCCGGCACCTCACCCGGAGAGTAAACCAATGGGGCGCCGGGCAATCGCGGCCCGGACCCTTGTCAGTCGAGCGGCTCGTGCTGGTAAAGCTCGTCCATTGTGAGCGATGCCAGGGCGCCGAAAGGCGCCTGCTTCTTCACCCGGCCGCCGCTGAGGATAACCACGTCGTCGCAGAACGAGATGGTGCTGTGATGGTGGCTGATGACGATGGTCGTGCGGCGGCCGGCTCTCGACTTCAGGGTCTCGACGATGGCCGCTTCCGACAGTCCGTCCACCGCATTGGTGGCTTCGTCCAGGATGAGGAGATCGGGATCGCGCACCAGGGCCCTGGCCAATGCGATCCGCTGCCTCTGTCCCGCCGACAAATTGACACCCCTGTAGCCAACCAGTGTCTCGTAACCCTGAGGCAGCCGTTCGATGAATTCATGCGCTTCGGCCAGTCTCGCGGCGCCCTCGGCGTCGCTGGCCGTGGCCGCATCCTGCCCGTAGGTTATGTTTTCAAAAATGGTGCCATCGACCAGTTCCAGCTCCTGGCTGGCCAGTGCGATGTGCCGGCGCCACTGGCTGGCATCGATCCGGTCGAGGGGTGATCCATCGATTAGGATCCTGCCGGTGTCCGGTTCCACGAAGCGGCACAACAGATTGACGATCGTCGTCTTGCCGGCGCCCGAGCGGCCGATCAGCGCCGTCGAGCGGCCGCTGCCGATTTCGAACGTCGCCGAATGCAGCACCACTTCACGCCGGTCCGTGCCGGAATAGGTGAACGTCACATCATCGAACTTGATGCCCTGGCGCAGACCGTGGAACGGCCCGTCGCCTCGCGGCGGTTGCGGCTTGCCTGTGGGATCCAGCATCCATGTCACCTCTTCGAGCGATCCGCTCAGGCCTTGCAACTGGCTCCACGACCCTTGCAGGGCCCGCATATGCGGCTGCAGCCTGTAGAGCAGTATGACGAACGCGATGATCAGCGGAAAACTCACTTGCGCCAGCCAGGCGCCGATCACCACCGCCAGGAACAGCATGGCGTGGAGAACCTCCGTCAGCGGCGGCAACGCTCCCTGGCGCACAAGCAGGGCGAAAGAGGCGCGGCGAACCGCATCGGACGCCGTATCGAATATCGCCTTCTCCCGGCTCTCCTGTCCGAAGATGCGGATCAGGCGTCCGGCATGAACCAGATGGAGCATCTGCGAGGCGAGGTGGCTGTTGCGCGAAGCGACGCTGCGGCTGGGCTCTTTGAGATTGGCCGAGAGGATGGCGTGCGCGATCTGGACGAGCGCCAGTCCGAGCGTGACCAAAAGCGTCATGCGCCAGGAAAGCAGCAGCAGGAAAGCCAGCAGGATGATGGCGGCCGATGCGCTGACGATGGCCGACAGCATGATCTGGATCGCATCGGACGCCCGCCAGGATTCGTTGGAGATGATGTTGAGCAGCCGTCCGGGACTCTGCCGCAGGAAGAACGGGTAGCCGACCCGCAAGAGCTGCTCCGACAAGGCGCCGCGGATCGAATGACTTGCCTTGCCTGAGATGAAGGTCGTCAGCAGCGTGTTGGCGAAGGCGAAAACGTTCTTCAGGACGATCGAGCCGAGGATGGCTATCGAAATGGCGACAAGCCGGTCGCGCTCGCTCAAGCCCGATCCGACGTGCTGGAGGACAGCGGAGAAACCGGCCATTCCCGCCGCATCCCCGTGTCCCATGATGATGCCCAGCAACGGGATGATCAGGCCGATGCCGAACCCTTCGAGGACGGCGCTGACCAGACCGAGAGCCACCACGGCCGGAAGCAGGCGCAGTTGCCGCTTTCCGAACGCCCGGAACAGCATCGGCAGGCTTGGCGGTAGCAATGGCATTATAGCGTTTCACCTCGCCTGGGCGTTGGCTTGCTGATCTTGCCGCAGCGGCTCGGCCCGCGGCCTTCTCGCCAGCAGGAGAATCGCGAATTTGGCCGCCCCGAGCAAATTCATGACGACGATCGGCCAGTGCGGCAGGTTGAGTTCATGATCGAACGCAGGCCCACCCGCCAATTCCCGGAAAGCCCCTCTTACGGCCCAGTAGAAATGGCGAAGCAGCCAGGGCGCATGGCGAACATGTTTCAGGCAGAGCCCGCCATTGCCCAGGCTGTAGTCGCGGTGAAGCTTTTCGATGGATCCGCGATCCCGTCGGCCGTGATGATGGAGCACCGTCATGTCCGGGACATACTCGACCGCGAAGCCAAGCAACACCGCCCGCACGAGGTAATCGGTGTCCTCGGCCGAGCGCAATGGTCCGCCGGCGCCGAAGCGTTCGTCGAAATAACCGATGCGGGCCGCGACATCGCGGTGCATCGTCATGTTGCAGCCCACCACAAAGCCGCCGGGATGAACATCTGGTGTCAGCCGCTCGCGCACCCGCGACCGCTTGATGGTGAACGGCAAATCCCTGGGATCGCCAAGCTCGACACGGCCTCCCCGGATGAGCCATCGTTCCCCGGACGCATAATGTCGCTCCAGATCGCGCAAATAGTCGCGATGGACCGTGCAATCATCATCGACGAAGACCAGCACATGGCCGCGCGCGCGCCTCAGCCCGGCGTTGCGGGCAGCCGCCAATCCCGGGCGCGGCTCGCAAATGGCCGTGAATGGAATGTCCGACAGTTCGGCGATGCTGGCCAGGCGTTCGGCCGTGCGGTCGCTGGATCCGTTGTCGACGACCACGAGTTCGGCCGCGAAGCCGGCATGTTCACGGCACGCGGCCTGCACCGACTTGATGCAGGCCTCCAGCACGGCGACACGGTTGCGCGTACAGATGATGAAGCTGACTTCCGGCGCCGAGCGTTCCGGGCGGGGCCCCGCCGGAGCAAGGCCAAGCGCCGTCGAACGATCGCGCTGCAGGGGTTCGTGGGCTTTGACGATCATCCCTCAGCCCGCCTGATAAGGTGCCAGAACCGCCGCGGCGGGTGCGGATTTGAAGAAGTATGCCATGGCGTCCGCTTGCCTGCTGGCCGACAGCGAGGCGAGGCTGAGCCATGGCGCCCAGGCGCCGGGCCGCAGCGCATATTGCTCGCGGCGCCGGATGACGTTCCACTTCGCGGTCCGCGTCAGCAATTCATGCGTCAGCGGCGGCTGCCTTTCATCGGCTACGAGCTGGTAGAGAAAATAGAACAGGTTGAGCGCGCCAGCCTCGAAGCTTGGCCGCGTCGCGGCGGGCAGGGAGCAAATCTCCTCCTCCAGCTGGACGATGAAGTTGGCCGCACGGGTCACCGTGTCGCGGGTGACGGCATCGCCAATGTCGCGCAGGTCCCGCGTGGCTTCCGCCAGGCCCTGGCGCTCGAGGTTCTCGGCCACGATCCGCAAATGCGTCCTGCGCATCTCGTTGATGTGCCGGCTGGTCACGCTTTCCTGATGGACGCGGTAGATGAGCAGGTTCTCGGGCATCATGGCCGCCGGGTAACGGCCGGCCAGCCGCCTGAAAAGATCGAAATCCTCGGCGTGCCTGTAGGTCTGGTCGTAGTGGAGAACGCCGTCGTTGACGATCTTCCTGTTGTAGACCACCGTCGGGTGCATGAAGATCGTGAAGAACATCGCCAATATAGGGATGCGGCCGAACCGGAACACCGGATCGGGCTTGCCCGTGGCGATGCGGCCGCGGATCAACATATCGACGCCGGCGCCGCAGAAGCCGAGTTCGGGCCGCCGCTCAAACAGCGCCACCTGGCGCGACAAGCGCCAGGGATAGGCGACGTCGTCGGCGTCCATCCGCGCGACCAACTCGCCCCGGGCGACCGCCAGCCCTTCGTTGAGCGTCGCGACGAGGCCACGGTTTTCGCGCGAGATGATCGAGATGCGGCTGTCGGCCTCCCGGTATCGCTCGAGGATCTCGAGCGAATTGTCGGTCGACCCGTCATCGATCGCGATGATTTCCAAGCGGCCATAATCCTGCCGCAGGATGCTTCCCAGTGCGGCAGCGAGATAGGGCCCCGCATTGTAGACCGGCAGCAGAACGGAGACGAGCGGCGCCGCGGTCATCGTGTCACATCCGTTCGCTGGAGGTCGAGCGATGGCGTGCGGCCATCGGGCGATCCGCTGGGCGCCCTCGCCAGCCAACCGCCATGGCCGGCCTGCGCGGCACGGGCCCGCGCGACATAGGGGAAGTGGCGCTTCAGGCTGTTGAGCGGCCTTTCGAAGACCACCCAGGAAATCGAGGCCACGACGATCGTGGCGGCGCTTGCAACCAGGAACCGCCCTGGCCCTTGCTCCGAGACATCGAGCGGAATCCAGGGCTGCGACTTGACGGCGAGCGACAGCAATATCGGATGATAGAGATAAACGCCGTAGCTGATGCGGCCAAGCGCAAGCAGCGGCGGCAGGTCAAGAAGCTTGCCGATTGCGCCGCCAAGGCCGCTCGAACAAGCGGCAACGATGGCCATCAGCGGCACCAGGGGCAGGACTTCCCGCAGCAGCCAGCGGGCCCATTCCAGCATCGGATCGGCGGGCGCCGGGACAAACCACTCGATCATCAGGAATGCGGCCGCGAAGGCAGGCCAGCCCAGCCGCACCCATTGCGGCAGGGCCGCGCCCCTGGACCGCCAGCAGGCAAGCAGTGCACCCGACGCCAGCGCATCCATGGATGCCGGCGGCAGCAGGTCGCGCGCCAGCGCCGGGGTGGCGGTGACCGGCCAATAGAAGCGATAGGCCAGCGACAGCGCGATGACGCCGATGCAGATCGCTTCGAAGCGGCGGCGTGGGGCCAAAAGGACGACCAGCGGCCAGGCAAGATAGAACTGCTCCTCGATGCTCAGGCTCCAGGAATGGCCCAGCACCCAAGGGTTCCAGTCATTGTGCAGCGCATACCAGAAATTCGACAGATAAAGCGCATGCCAGACCAGCGACCCCCTGGACTGGTCCAGGTCGACCAGCCAGACGAAACCCAGGACGGCAAAATAGGGCGGGAATATCCGCAGCGCCCGCCTGATGTAGAAGGATCGCAGCGCAGGGCCGGTCTCGAACTCGGCGGCCGAACGCGCTTCCAGGAGCAGGCGCGTGATCAGGAAGCCGCTCAGCACGAAGAACAGCCGCACGCCGATATGACCCCAGAAGGAAGATCCCCCCGCCGCGAAGAAATGGGAGTACATCACCATCGTCACGGCGACGGCCCTCAGTGCATCCAGTTGGATGTCGCGGGCGTTTCCCATCAGCGGCTTCCGCCGGCGCGATGTCCGCGATGAAGCTGTCTGCTGGTCGGCTTGAGCGGCAGCGTGCCGGCGTCGCCAATCCCGGGCTTTGCAAGTCCGGCCCGGCCGGGCTCGACGTACAGACAACTCAAGTTGGCCAAGCTGGCGGTTCCTCCACGGCCTATGTCCAGTCGCGAAAAGTCCCCCGGGAAATGGATCGGCTATGGCATTGTGCAGCGCAACACAAAAAATTTACCCATCTGAAATACTCCGGTGAGCAGGGCACTAAATTATCGACAAAACGGCCAGATTTCCGCCTTTTGGCGGCTTTCTGCGGAATTCAGCCTTGTTTGCGCGCTGCAGCATAGTTGCCGTTTTCATCGGTGCCTGTACGGCCCGACCGCCGGATTTCAGCGACGATGGCTCGCCTGCCCGTGTAATGACGGACGGGGCATAACGGGCCGGGCCGAACGATCCGCTGTCCTGCCCCATCAGGACGCCGGCGCTGCCTCACGACAGGCGGGCCGGTTCCCCGTATTTCCTGTTCCGCTAGGCGAGTTTGCGCCGGGCGGCAGGGAGGACGAACCAAATGACATCGACGTCAATTGCTCGTCGCGAAGCGGCGCCCTTGCCTGTCGCGGCGCTGATGGGCGCCATGGTGTCGATCCAGATCGGCGCCACCTTCGCCAAGGGTCTGTTCCCGCTGATCGGCGCGCAAGGCACGACGACGCTGCGGCTCGTCGTCGGCGCGCTGATGCTGATCGCGGTGCTGCGGCCCTGGCAGGTGCGACCGTCGCGCGCCACCATGCCGTGGCTGGTCGCCTATGGGGTGACGCTGTGCGCGCTCAACCTCCTGTTCTACGCCGCACTTGCCACCATTCCGCTCGGCATCGCGGTGGCGCTGGAGTTTTCCGGTCCGCTTCTGGTGGCGACCTTGACCTCGCGGCGCGCCAGCGACTTTGCCTGGATCGCGCTGGCGGTGGCCGGCATCGTGCTGTTGTCGCCTTTCGTCCGTTCGCTCCAGCCGCTCGATCCGACCGGGGTGATGCTGGCGCTGGCGGCCGGCGGCTTCTGGGCGCTCTACATCGTGCTGGCCCAGAAGGCCGGCGCGGAACTGGGTTCGCGCACCACCGCGTATGGGATGGCCATCGCTGCCGTTCTGGTGCTGCCTTTCGGCGTGGCGCAAGCAGGGACCGCGCTGCTGGCGCCGTCGATCCTGGTCAGTGCCTTGCTCGTCGGCCTGTTTTCGAGCGCGCTGCCGTTCTGGCTGGAGATGGTGGCGCTGACCCGGATGCCGGCCCGCATCTACGGCACGCTGACCTGCCTGGAGCCGGGGCTGGGCGCGCTGGCCGGCTTCCTGTTCCTGCACGAGAGCCTGACCACCACGCAATGCGCCGGGATCGCCGCGGTCATTGCCGCCGCCTTCGGCGCAGCGCTGACATCGCGGCCGCCGGTGCCGTCGCCGGAGTAGGGCGGACGCGGGATCATGCCGCAAGCCGATTCCGCCGCCCTTCCTGATCAGCATTCGAGCGTTGCCTCTATCCGGTCAGCGCTCTTCGCTGTTGTTGGCGTCAGAACCTCAAGCTAAGATCGACCTTCGCACCCTGGTCGACCGCGCCGCCACCGAATTGCCCGGAATAGGACAGGCCGAGCGTGGCGTTGGGAGCGAGACGCAGGTCGACACCGGCCTCCACAAGGGCGGCATCCTTGGCGATCGGCACGCCGGCGATGGTGAAGAGATCGCCAGCGACGAAGGCAAAGGTCGAGCTTGGCGTGACATCACCAAAGGCGTGACGCCAGCCGAGCATGCCGCGTGCGGTGGCGTTCATGCCGCCAAGCGCAAGATCGGTGGAGCCGCGCAAGCCCAGCGTGGTGAAGGTGGCGTCGGTGGTCGAGCCGGCACTGGTCAGCGCCGCCGCGCCGCCCGTTTCGGTGAAGCCATCGGTGTGCACGCTGACATAGGCGAGATTGGCGAATGGCTCGAGCTTGAAGCGCCCGGCATCGGCCTTGTAGGCGAGTTCGCCAAAGACCTGCGCGGTGCCGGCGTCGTAGTCGGCCGACAGCGCGTCCGTGAAACCGTTGAAAGCGACGGCGCGTTTTGTCGAGAGGCTGCTCCAGCTGTAGGCGGCACCGGTGCGGAAGGCGATCGCGCCCCAATTGGTGCCGCCGTAGAGACCGAGATGGTAGCTGTCGCTCTTGCCCGATGAATTGCGATCATCGGCGTCAAAACTCGAATGGCTGTAGCCGCCGAGCAGACCGACGCGCCAGCCGCCGACCAACGTATCGGCGCCGGCCAACAGGCCGCCGGTCGAGCGGTCGAAGGCGGCGGCGTTGCCGTCGGAGTCCGTATTGCCCCAGGAACCAAAAGCCTGGCCCCAGATGGCGAAACGATCGGTGTCGGCGGCGACCATTTCTGGTCCACCTTCGCCATAGGCCATGACCGGCAATGCGGCCGCGCCAGCATCGCCGAAGGCGGCGCTGATGCGGTTGCTGGCGGCGTCGCGGACGAAGCGACTGTCCTCGACCAGCATGCCCTTGGCCGAGGCATGGATTTCGCCCGAGAGCTGGTCGAAGGCGTCCTGAGCAGCCGCCTCCGTGGGCAGTTGCATGATGGCGTCATAGAGCGCATTGCCGCTGCCCAGGCCTTCAGCGCCGCCGCCTGTGGCGATCTGGTTGGGCGTCAGCCCGACCGAGGCGAAGGTCTTTTGGACGACATCGAGATAGACGTGATTGGCGTCGTAGCTGTCGACCAGGCCGAGGAAAGCCGCCCCAGTGTCGCCGGTAACCGTGTAGGTCCCGGTGACGCCGCTATCGGCTTGCAACACGGTATAGTGCGTGCCCGCCACATAAGGCGCGCCGTCGAGTTTGACCACGTCGATCAGCGCGCCGCTGTCGATCGTTGCTGCACCCGTCGCATGCAGGAAATCGGAGGTACCGGTCGAGGTGAGTTCGATCTGGTAGATCGAGCCCGCTGCATGGTCGATGTCGCCGGCGACGTTGAGCGTGCCGATCGAATTGCCCGGCGCGATGATGCCGCCCGCTTGCGCCACGATGCCGCCCACCGTGCCGTTGCCGCCCAGCGTGCCGCCCGAGACCGTCACTAGCGAATTGGCCAGCGAGCCGTTCACGGCCAGCCGTCCGCCGCTCACGTTGGTGGCGCCGGTGAAGCCGCTCGAATCGGCGGTCAGGTTGGTATTGCCGGCGATCTGGTTGATCGTGCCCAGTCCGCCGATGATGGCGCCGAAGGCGTAGTTTGCGCCGGTATGATTGAAATTGAGCGCGCCGGTGCCGGCGCCGAACTGCAACGCGGCGGGATCGAAGATGCCGGCGCCCGTCGCCGCGGAGCCTGCCGCGCCGCCGATGTTGAGGTTGCCGGTCGAGCCTGCCTGACTGGCGATCACGGTAAGGCCGTCCACAATAGCGGTGCCGCCGTTGGAGAGCGTCACCGAAGCCGTACCATCAAAACCGATCAGCAGGTCGCCATGCATCTCCCACAGCGAATCCGTGCCGTCGACCGTTGCCTGGCCGGTGGCATCCGCACCGATCGCCATGTAGGCAAAGCCGCCGGAGGCTACGCCGCCATTGGTGACGGTAAGAGTGCCGCTTCCTTGATCGCCAAGGTACAGGCCGTTCTTGTTGGTCCATTTCGAACCCGCGCCGTCGACGGTAACCGCACCAATGGCTGTCGTTGCCCCGCCGACAACGACCGCATCGGCATCTGCTGAACCGCCGTTGGTGATGGAAAGTGTCGCGTGACCGCCGGCGCCCACGGCAAGAACGTCATCGGTGCTCCAGGAGGATCCCGGCCCGTCCACCGTCGCGGTCGCCGTTGCGGTATCGACTTCGCCGAGGCTCGCGGCTTGGTTGGTGAGCTTGCCGCCGTTCAGGATGTTCAGTGCACCGGTGCCCTGGTAGCCGACGAACAGGTCGTCACTCCTGACCGCGCCGCCGTTGGTGATCGACAGGGTGCCCGTGCCCTGAACGCCGACGAGCAGCTCCGCGCTGTTGGTCCAGGCCGAATTGTCGACTATGGCCTCGCCGATTGAGCCCGAGACCGCGCCGATATAGCCGATATTATTGCTGACCGCGCCGCCGTTGGTGATCGCTAGCGTGCCCGTGCCTTTATAACCTACGAAGAGGTTGGAGCTGTTGGTCCAGGTCGAGCCGGCACCGTCGACGAACACCGTGCTGGTGGAACCAGCAGCGTAGGCCATGTAACCCTCGACATTGCTGACCGTGCCGCCGTTCGAGATCGTCAGATTGCCGTTGCCATTGTTGCCGACTGTGAGATCGCCGCTGTTGGTCCAGGTCGAGCTACTATCGACGACTACCTTGCTGGTGGAGCCAGCACCATAGGCCACATGACCGTCGGCATTGCTGACCGCGCCGCCGTTCGAGATCGTCAGCGTGCCCGTGCCGGAGTTGCCGACATAGAGATTCCCGCTGTTCGTCCACTTCGATACCGCACCGTCGACCGCCACCATGCCGGTCGAGCCCGCCGAGTGGCCAACATAGCCCGAGGCATTGCTGACTGCGCCGTCGTTGGTGATCGCAAGGGTGCCCGTGCCCAAATCGCCGATAGCCAGGTTGGAGCTGTTGGTCCAGGTCGAGCCGGCACCGTCGACTGACACCATGCCGGTCGAGCCCGCCTTCGCGCCAATAGCCGCCCAGCTATTGCTGACAGTGCCGCCGTGGGTGATCGCCAGGGTGCCGGTGCCGAAATCGCCGACAAGCAGGTTGGAGCTGTTGGTCCAGGTCGAGCCGCCATCGACGAACACCTTGCCGGTCGAGCCCGCAGATTTGCCAACATAACCCGTGACATTGCTGACGGCGCCGCCTTTGGTGATCCTTAGAGTGCCGGTGCCGTTGTCGCCGACGGTGAGATTGCCGCTGTTTGTCCAGGTCGAGCCTGTGCCGTCGACGAACACCTTGCCGGTCGAGCCGGCTTCGTAGCCAACGTAGCCCCAGCTATTTTTGACCTTGCCGCCGTTCGAGACCGTCAGAGTGCCCGTGCCGAAACCGCCGACGAACAGGTCAGAGCTGTTGGTCCAAGCCGAATTATCGACCGTCACCGTGCCGATCGAGCCCGAGAATGTGCCGACAAGGCCCGAGGCATTTTTGACCGTGCCGCCGTTCGAGATCGTAAGCGTGCCCGTGCCCTGATCGCCGACAAAGAGGTTGGAACTGTTTGTCCAGGTCGAGCCGGCGCCGTCCACGAACACGTTGCCGGTCGAGCCGGCCGAACTGCCAACATGGGCCCAGCTATTGCCGACTGCGCCGCCATTGGTGATCGCCAGAGATCCGGTACCGTAGCCGCCGACAATCAGTGGCCCGCTGTTGGTCCAGGTCGAGCTCGCGCCGTCGACCGTCACCGTGCCGGTCGAGCCCGCCGATTTGCCAACATAACCCGCGACATTGCTGACCGCGCCGCCTTTGGTGATCGCCAGAGTGCCGGTGCCGTTGTCGCCGACAGTCAATCCCCCGCTGTTGGTCCAGGTCGAGCCCGCGCCATCGACCGTCGCCGTGCCGGTCGAGCCTCCGTTGTAGCCCAAATATGCGTCGGCGCTTGTTACTTTGCCGCCCGCGGTGATGATCATCGTGCCGGCGCCAGAATTGCCTACATAGAGATTCGAGCTGTTGTTCCAGGAGCCGGCACCGGTGACGTTGACCATACCATTGGAACCCGACGCATAACCGAGGTAGCCACCGGTGTTGCTGACCGTGCCGGCGTTCGAGACCGTCAGCGTCCCAGTGCCCCCATATCCAATTGCAAGGTTGGCGAAAGTGCTCCACGAGGAGCCGGCGCCCGTAACCGTTGCCGATGCATTGGCGGTTGCTGAATATGCCAATGTACCGTCTTGACTGGTGAGAGTGCCGGCATTCGAAATGGTGAGATCACCGGTTGAAGAAAAGCCATCTGCTATGGTGAGACCCGCGGCAAAAGCATTTCCGGCGTTGATGACGGTCGGGTTTGTGGTGGTTGTGTTGATAGTGACATTATCGGCCGCTGTCGGCACCGACACAGGGCTCCAGTTTCCGGCGGTAAACCAGTTCGTGGAAACAGTGCCGGTCCAGGTCTCGGCCGCTTTGGCGGCGATTGGCTGGCCAAGACCGACCAGCGCCGTTGACGTCAGCGCCAGATACTTCAACGCCTTCGCCTTGCGGCTTCCAAATGTGTTCCGCAGCATTCAATCCCCTGACATGACAGTCGTTTCACCCTGAGGCTGACATGTCATTGGAGCCCAGCTGTTGTCTTGGGCAGGACCGCACTGGAATTGGACTGGAGTGAGGTGCCGTACTTTTTCCGTGCACTGTGGCAGTTTGGCGCCATCGATCGCCGCGGATCTCGGCTTTCGACGAGAGGGAATCGGAAATCAAGTGTCCAGCTTCCGGGTATCCGGATTACTATCTGGCGCCCGTTGGCGTGTAGCCGAATCGGCGGCGAAAGCAGCGGTTGAAATACGACACATCGCTGAAGCCACTGATCATGGCAATTTCGCTGACGCGCATCTCGCCATTCTGTCTCTGCGAGAGCATCCTGTGGGCCGTCTGCAGGCGCAGTTCGAGAACGCGCTCGGAAAAGCTGATGCCCGTCTCCTGCAGGAGATCGTGAACATAGCGCGCCGACAGGCCGAGTTCCTGCGCGACGCCTTGCGCCGAGATGCCGGGGTTGGCGAAATTATCGGCGATCTTCGCCAGCACCGCCTGCAGCCTGGCCGCTGGCAACCCGCGTAAGCCGGCCAGTTCGGCAGGCTCGCCTTTGGCGCCTGTCACCAGGCCGATCAAATCGACGATCGTTTCCGTCGCGTGCGCTATCAGATCGGGCGAGACGAGAGGGCGGCCGGTTTCAAGAAGTTGACAATAACGCTTGAGAAAATCGAGAGCTTCGTTCTCGGCGCCGATCTTCAACGCCAGCCTGTCATCGATCCGCGGGAAGGCCTGTGCGAGGACAGCACGGGGGACCACCACGTTTGTCCACACATTGCTGTCGGCGCCGGCCATTTTCAGCGCTTCCGATGCCGTGACCAGCACCGCTTCTTCCTGCCCGACACTATAGTCGCGGCCGACCTGCGCGCCGGTCAACGGCGTGTCGGATTTGTTTATCAGCAGGAGATAACCATCGTTGCCGTCATCAGCGATATTGCTTGCCTTCCTCGTTGCATGCTTGATTGTTCCGGACATCTGGCCAAGAACCAGCGATCCGACAGCCGTGGCTTCGATCGCAGCTTCGAAAGGCAGCTTTTCCGATATGCCGTATTCGACCGACCATATCTCCGCGACGTGGATGTCTTGCCAGAGGGAAAATCGATCGCGATCACTGAGATGCGAGGGCAGTTGAGCCGATGAAAACACCGTTTTTCGTGGCAATGGTGTACCCATATACATTCGCGTTCTCTAATATAGCGAGCGCGATGCTTTCCATTTCAAGAATAACCAGAGACAATAGCCGCCTAGTGTCATCTGATCGAATTTACATCCTTAATCGGGTTGAACCACGCGTGGCGTCACCCAAAAGTATGACTTCGCGAAATCCTCCGAAGCGAGATCGGGGCGTGCAGGAGGCTTGGTGCAGAGGCTTAGCGGCGAAGTACTTTCCTCGATTGTCGGCGATATCTACGATTGCGTTTTGAATCCGGACGGCTGGGCCGGGGTAATGACCCGGATCACAGAGGCGGTCGACGCCGCCTACACCACCATCGCGCTTGCCAGCACTGCCGGCAATCACGGCCGCTTCGCGGCTCAATCGCCCTGGGATCCCGTGCAAATGCGCATGCTCCAGGAGGATTATGATTTTGACGCAATTCCCGGACTGAAGGCCGCGATCGTCGGCGACATCGACACGCCCGTTGCGACGTTGTCTCTTATGAGCGAAGCCGAACTCCAGCAGACGCCATTTTTCCAGAATTGGGCCAGACCGCAGGGATTGCGCGAGGCCTGCATCACCAAATTCGTTCATACGCCGGACCGGATCGGGCTCATGGGTTGCACCACGCGGGCCAGCAGGGAGATCATCTCAGTCGAAGAACAGCGTTTCCTGGCATTGCTCTCGCCGCATCTGCGCCGTGCTTCCCTGATTGGAGATCTGCTCGATCAGGCCCGCGTTACCGCCGACCTTTATCGCCAAGCGCTCGACCGTCTCGCCGTGCCTGTCGTTCTTACCGGCGCCAACGGAGCAATCCTCCATGCCAATCGGGCGGCCGATCGAATGTTTTCGGCGCAAGGTCCCGTTCTTTCCAGGAAGGGCCTGCTTCAGGCGCAGAATCCGGTGACGGCCCGCGCCCTGCTGGAGGCAATCGCCGGTGCCGCGAGCGAGGACGCTTCGCTCGGCTCCCGCGGCATAGGCCTGCCCATTTCGGCCCCGGGTCAGCCGCCCGCCGTCGCCTATGTATTGCCCCTGACCGAGGGAACCGCGCGCGCGGCTTTCCGGCCGGCATATGCCGCTGTCTTCGTGTCGACGACGACGTCTTCTTCTCCACTTCCTGAAGCTGTCCTCACCGCGCTGTTCGACCTGACGCCCGCGGAGGCGCGGGTCCTGCTGCGCATCGGCAGCGGATTGTCCGCGTCGAAGAGCGCGCTGGCGCTCGGCATCGGCGAAAACACCTTGAAGACCCACCTCAACCGAATCTTCGCCAAAACCAGCACGAGACGCCAAGCCGATCTCGTCAAGCTCGTTTCGGACATAGGCACGCCGCTTGCACCTCAGTGATGGCGCCCAACTCGACGTTGCGCAATGGCTGCAGGTTGACGATAATTCGGCGCAACGCGCACCCCCTTTGCGTGCCGGCCAATCACTGTGGCAACCCTCACCGCCGCCAGGGCGGTTCCGGCGCGAAGCGCTTGCCGATCCAGTCGGCGAAGGCGCGGGTCTTGGCGGCTTGTCCCTTGGCTGAGGGCGTGACGACATAGATCGCGCCTTCGTCGGCCAGCGTCCAGTCCTCCAGGATTGGCACCAGCCGTCCGTCGGCGAGCTCGCGGCCGACCAGCCAGTCGGTGCTCATCATCAGGCCGACGCCTTGCACGGCGGCCTCGACAAGCACCTCGGCATCATCGGTGACCAACGGCCCGGATACCTCGACGCGCACGCTTCGGCCCTCGCGGTCGGTCATCTCCCAGGCCGGAAAGGTCTGGAAGCCGCTGAAGCCCAGGCAGGAATGTTCGAGCAGCGCCCGCGGTGTCTCCGGCCTGCCCCTTCGGGCGAGATAGGAGGGGGCGGCGCAGAGCAGCCGCCGCCGCGTCGCCACCTTGCGCGCCACCAGGCGCGAATCCTCCAGCGCGCCGAGCCGCACGGCGACGTCGAAATTCTCGGCGACCAGATCGGCGAAGCGGTTGGAGAATTCGGCCTCGATGCGGACATCGGGAAATTCGGCAAGGAATTGCGGCAGCAGCGGCCCGATCCACATGCGCCCGAACGTGCCGGGCAGCGCCAGTCTGAGCAGGCCGCGCGGGCCGCCGCCGGCATGTGCAGACGCGGCAGCCTCGGCCTCGTCCACGGAGGCGAGGATGGCGCGCACCCGCACCATGAATTCGGCACCTGCTTCGGTCAGCGACACGCTGCGCGTCGTGCGATGGAGCAGCCTGACGCCCAGCCGCTCCTCCAGCGATTGCAGCCGCCGCGACAGGATGGTCGCGTCGCGCCCGACACGCGCCGCCGCCCTGGTGAAGGAGCGCGCCTCGGCGATGGCCGCGAAGGCCGCCATTTCGGCAAGGGTCATCGGCTCGTGAGATTGCTGCATAAGTCACATTACTGAAATGTAAAAGGCAAGGATTATCCAAACATATCGCAGCAGATAGCTTCACTCAACCCATCAATCGTCCCACCGGAGTGAAACCATGAAAGCCATCGAACTGAGCCAACCCAGGCTGGACGCCTTCCGCGCCGCCACCATTGCCACCCCCGAACCGCAGCGCGGCGAGGTGCTGATCCGCCAGCGTGCGGCGAGCCTCAATTTCGTCGATGTCGCGGTGGCGAGCGGCAATTATCCTGGACCGAGCTTTCCGCTCATCCCCGTCGCCGACGGCGCCGGCGAGATCGTCGCGCTGGGCGAGGGGGTTACGGGATTCGCCGTCGGCGATCGCGTCGTCGCCCATGCCAAGCCGCGCTGGATCGGTGGCCGGCCGCGGCCTTACGAGATGACGCAGATGCGCGGCATCTCGCTGCCGGGGTCGTTGGCCGAATATGTCGCGCTGCCGGCCAATTCGGTCGTGCCGGTGCCGGCGCATCTCTCCTTCGAGGCGGCGTCGACGCTGCCGATCGCCGGCACCACCGCCTGGAACGCCATCCGTGCCGCCGATGTCGGGCCGGGCTCGGTCGTCGTGCTGCTCGGCACCGGCGGTGTCTCGATCTTCACCCTGCAGCTTGCGAAAGCCGCCGGCGCCACCGTCATCATCACCTCGTCGTCGGACGAGAAACTGGAGCGGGCGAAGGCACTGGGCGCCGATCATCTCATCAACTACCGCGCGACGCCCGACTGGGACGGAAAGGTGCTGGAGCTGACGGGCGGCCTCGGCGCCGACCTCGTCGTCGAGACCGGCGGCACCGCCACCTTTGCCCGCGCCATCAACGCCACCGCGCCCGGCGGCACGCTGTTCACCATCGGTTTCGTTACCGGCGCCGAGGCCACGATCAACCTGCTGCCGATCATCATCAAGGCTCTGAAGGTGTTCGGCAACAACACCGGATCGGTGTCCGACCTTCGCGACGCCGCCCGCGCCATCGGCGCGGCCAGGATCGAGCCGGTCGTCGACAAGGTGTTTTCGCAGAACGAAGCGGTCGAAGCCTACACACACATGGCCGCCGGCGGCCTGCACTTCGGCAAGCTGGTGTTCGGGTTGGAGTGGTAGGGGACCGATGAGAGCGTGATCTCCCCCCTCGAGGGGGAGATTACTCGCTTCATCCTCAGATCAGCTTCTCCAGCGTGATCGGCAAATCCCGAACCCGCTTGCCCGTCGCATGAAACACCGCGTTGGCGATCGCGGGGGCAACGCCGACAATCGCCAGTTCCCCGACGCCTTTGCCGCCGAGCACCGAGGAATGCAGGTCGGGGATGCCGACCGAGATCACCTCGATATCCGGGATGTCGGCATTGGTCGGCACCAGATAATCGGCGAGGTTGTTGTTGACGATGCGGCCATGGCGGCGGTCGACGATGCCTTCTTCGAGCAGCGCCTGGCCGATGCCCATGATGATGCCGCCCTTCCACTGACTTTCGGCGAGCTTCGGGTTGTAGAGCCGGCCGGAATCCAGCGCCGACACCACGCGCGATACCCGCACCGTGCCGAAATCCTCATCGACGCGCACCTCGATGAAATGCGCGCACCAGGAGTGGCGGGAATAGTCGCCCTCGGTGTGCGGCAGCGCCATGGCGATGGTGGTGTAGTTCTTGTAGCGATCCTCTGGCGTCGAATTGGCCGGCATGGTGTCGCCGGTGGCCTCGATGTGGTCGCGGCCGACGCTTTTGAGCAACTCGGAGATCGAGACATCAGGGCCGTCGCCGCGTGGCGATGAAATACGGCCATTGGCGACAACCAAAGTGTTGGCCTGCAGGGCGTGGAAGGGTGAGCGTGGATCGCTGATCGCCAGCCCGATCAGCTGGTCGAGCGCCGAGGTCGCCGCCTTGTAGACAGCACCGGTCATCACGCCGGCCAGCCGCGAGCCGCCGGCGACGCCGGCGCGGGGGAAGCGCGAGTCGCCGAGCTTCACCACGACATTGTCGGCCGGCACGCCGACCGTCTCGGCTGCGGTCTGCACCAGGATGGTGTAGGTGCCCTGGCCCATGTCGATCGAGGAGCTTTCGACCTCGACCGAGCCGTCGGCCAGGATGCGCACGATCGCCTCGCCATAGGCGCGCCGCACGGGATAGGTGCCCGCCGCTACTCCCCAGCCGATCAGCTGATTGCCGTCGCGCATGGAGCGCGGTTCGGGCGTACGCCTGGACCAGCCGAAGCGTTCCGCGCCGGTGGCAAAAGCCTCGCGCAACTGCCTGGTCGACCAGGCTTTTTTCGCTTCCGGATCCTGCTCGGCATAGTTCCTGAGCCGGATCTCCAGCGGATCGATGCCGACTTCGTAAGCAAGCTCGTCGATGGCGCTTTCGATGCCGAAGGCAGAGGGGTTTTCGCCCGGCGCGCGCATGGCGCCAGGCACCACCGAATTCACCCGCACGACATTCTGCCTGGACGAGAAATTCGGCGTCGCGTACATGATCGAAGTGACCGATCCGAGCGGCTCGACCCACATGCCGTCGACGGATGTTTCATTGACGCCGCGATGCACGATCGACTGGATCTTTCCTTGCCGGTCGGCACCGATCGTCACCGTCTGTCGCGTCGCGGCGCGGCCGCCATAGCCGGTGAAGGTCTGCGGCCGCGTCATCACCAGCCGCACCGGCCGGCCGAGCATTTTGGCGGCAGACGCCGCCACCGCGCCATGGCTAAGCGCCAGCGCCTTGGAGCCGAAGCCGCCGCCAATATAGGGCGAGACCAGGCGCACATTTTCGAACGGCACGCCGAACCATTCGGCATAGGTGCGCGCCATGCCGTCCAGCCACTGGCTCGGCTCCCATACGGTGAGGTGATCGCCTTCCCAGCGGGCGATCAGGCCATGCGGCTCCATCGGCGCCTGGTATTCGCGCGGCGTGTTATAGGCAGCGCAGATGCGCACCGGGGCCGAGGCGAAAGCGGCCTGCGCGTCGCCCCATTCCTTGGTCATGGCGTCGATCGGGATGCCGTCGCCGGCCTTGGCGTCGCTGAGGTCGACGATGGCGGGCGTCTCGTCATAGCTGACCTTGAGGAGGGCTGCCGCGGCGAGCGCCTGCTCGAAGGTTTCGGCGACGACAGCGGCGACATGCTGTCCGGAGAAAGTGATGTCGCGCACCAGCGGGCAATAGGGCTTGTCGGGCGGCGGCGTGCCGAACCAGTCCGATGCGGGTTTCAGGCTGATGATGGTGTCCGGCGTCAGCACTTGCAGCACGCCGGGTGCTGCTTGCGCCTCCTCGGTGTCGATCGCGCGCACCTTGCCCGACGCAATCGTGCTTTCGACCAGCACGGCGTAGGCGAGGCCTTCAAGCTGCTGCTCGACGGCGTATTTGGCTGCGCCGGTGATCTTGGCCGGGCCGTCGACGCGCGACAGCCGGCCGCCGACGACTTGCGCCAGCGCGCCGTCGGATGCATCACCACGTCTGATGTTGTGAACGGTCATGCCGTCTCTCCCATTTTGAGGATGGCGCGCGCGACAACGCGCGGCGCCAGTTCAATCTTGTAGTGGTTGGCACCATGGTCGACGGCGCCTTCGATCGCGAGCAGGCTGGCGGCGCGGACAGCATCTGGTTCCAGCACCTTGCCCTTCAGCGCGTCCTCCACGGCTCGCGCCCGCCACGGTTTGGTCGCGACGCCGCCAAGCGCCACGCGCAGGTCACGGATGGTGCGCCCATCGGCCTCGAACTCGATGCCGACGGCAGCACTGGCCGCGGCGAATTCATAGGATTGCCGATCGCGGATCTTGAGATAGGTCGAGCGCCGAGCCGCGGCCGAGCCTGGGATCTCGATGGCAGTGATCATCTCGCCCGGTTCGATCGCGTGTTCCCTGTCTGGCGTTGTGCCGGGCAGCAGGAAAAAATCGTCCACCGGGACCAGGCGATCGCCGAGATGCACGATCGCATCGAAGGCGACCAGCGCCACTGCGAGGTCACCCGGATACATGGCGATGCAGGCTTCGCTGGTGCCGAGCACCGCATGGCCCCGTGTGACACCGCCGATGGCCGAACAGCCGCTGCCGGGTTCCCGCTTGTTGCAGGCGGGGAAATTCGCCGGATCGCGGAAATAAGGACAGCGCGTGCGCTGCATCAGATTGCCGCCGATGGTCGCCATGTTGCGGATCTGTGCGGAAGCCGCCTGCCACAGCGCTTCCGAGACGGCGGGGAAGCGGCTCTTGATGCCGGCATGGTCGGCGACGTGGCTCATCTTGGCAAGCGCGCCGATGGTGGCGCCACGCTCGTTCAGTTCAATGCCGTTCAGCCCCTCGAGATGGCTGATGTCGACCAGCGTCTCGGGCTCGGCGACGCCGCATTTGGCGAGGTCGATGAGCGTGGTGCCGCCGGCGAACAGCATGGCGCCGGGCAGGGCGGCTGCCTGTCTTGCCGCATCGGCCGAGCCGGCGCGCAGATAGGAAAAATCCCTCATGATGCGACCTCCAACGCAGCCTGGCGAACGGCGGCGACGATGTGCGGATAAGCGCCGCAGCGGCAGAGATTGCCGGCCATGTATTCGCGGATCTCGTCATCCGAGCCGGCATGGCCCTCGCGGATGCAGGCCACCGCCGACATGATCTGGCCCGGCGTGCAATAGCCGCACTGGAAGGCGTCCTGTTCGAGGAAGGCAGCCTGCACGGGATGCGGTTCGCCCTCGCGTGCAAGCCCCTCTATGGTGGTGACGGTGCGGCCTTCGACTTGCGCGGCCAGCGTCAGGCAGGCAAGCACGCGCTCGCCGTCGACATGCACGGTGCAGGCGCCGCACTGGCCGTGGTCGCAGCCCTTCTTGGTGCCGGTCAGGCCGAGCCGGTCGCGCAAGGCATCGAGCAGCGTGACGCGCGGCTCGAGTTGCAACTCGTGATGATGGCCATTGATATCGAGGTGGACGGGAATTGTTGTCTTGGTCATGGGCGTCTGGCTCCAGTTGCTTGACGCGGATGGGAAGGAATGGGCAGGCGATGGCTAATCTCCCCCCTTGAGGGGGAGATGCCCGGCAGGGCAGCGGGGGTCGGTTCGACCGGGTGCAACCTCCTGCGGCGAATGAAGGTTAGCGCTCTATGTGAGGCGACCCCCTCTGTCGCCTTCGGCGTTATCTCCCCCTCGAGGGGGGAGATAACGCTCTTCGCGGCCTTCGCCAGTCTCCAGTGACCTTGCAGCTTCGAAAGACGTGACATATCCGTTCCCCTGATTATATGATAAAGGTACTCCACTAAATCGGAGGCGCCTCCGTTTATTACGTGGGGGTTGACCCGACCGGGTTCAAGGCCCCTGACATGCTGTGGAGAAAAAATTGGTCACCGAGCCGTCCGCCATTGCTGAACAGAAGGCCCAGGCCGCAGAGGCAAAGCCGCTGCGCGTCGATGCGCAGCGCAACCGCGACCGGCTGATCGAGGTGGCGGCATCCGTCTTTGCGGAGCGCGGTATCGATGCCTCGCTGGAAGAGATCGCGCGTCAGGCCGGGGTCGGCATCGGCACGCTCTACCGGCATTTTCCGACACGCGAGCATCTGGTCGAAGTGGTTTACCGGCGCGAGGTGGAGGCGCTGTGCGCGGCCGCCGGTGAGCTCGCCGAAAAACACCCGTCCGATGTCGCGCTGGAACAGTGGATGCAGCGCTTCGTCGATTACATCGCCACCAAGCGCGGCCTGGCGACCAGCCTTCGCATCCTGCTCAACACCAATTCGACGCTGTTCTCCGACACGTCCGGCCGGGTGTCGCAGGCCCTGCGGCAGCTGGTCGAAGCCGCGGTGGCCGACGGAACCATCCGCGGCGACGTCGACGCGTCCGATGTGCTGCACGCACTATCGGGGATCTACTCGGCGCCGGACACACCGGAATGGCGCGACCGTTCGCGCCGGCTGGTCAAGCTCTTGATGGACGGGTTGCGGTTCGGGGCTGTAAAGGCACGGTGAGGGCGGCCGGCTTACGGCCGCCGACAACCAGACCTGTCCATGATTTGAGGGGGCATCCGATGTATGTAGGCCGTTCCTACAAGGTGATCGATTTCGCGCTCTGGTCGCGGCGCAGCGTCATCTACATGGCGGTGGTGAGCGGGCTGGCTGTTGCTGCTTACCGTCTACCGGGGATGGCCGGCTTCTCGGTGCCATGGTCGGTGGTGCTCGTGCTCGGCACCACCGTGTCGCTCGTTGCCGGGTTCAAGAATTCACAAGTGTTCACCCGCAGCAGTGACGCGCTGCAGGCCTTTACGCAAATCACGGCGAGCAGCCGGTTGTGGTCCAATTTCTGCAGGGACTTCATCGATGCGCCGACGGCAAGGCAACTCATCTACCGCCATATCGCCTGGATGACGGCATTGAGGTTCGCCCTGCGGCGGCCGATGCCGTGGGAATCCATGGCGCGGGCCGCCAATGTCGAATACCGGCGGCGCTATCGCATCCATGAGGATGCGAGTTCGGTCGCCGAGGAACTGCGTCCGCTGCTGGCCGAACAGGCCGAGGACGTGCTCAAGTCGCCTCAGCCGGCGATAGCCCTGCTCGAAATGCAGTCGGTCCAGGTCAATGCGTTGTTCAAGGACGCAAAAATCCCTCCGCAGGTCTATGTCGAGCTTATCAAGCTGATCCGCGATTTCCATGATCAGCAGGCGCGCTGCGATCGTATCAAGAACAATCCCTATCCAAGGCAATACGCCATCGTCAGCTCCATGTTCGTCATGATCTTTTGCACCCTGTTGCCGTTCGGGGTGGTTCCGGTCTTTGCCGACATGGGCAAACTGGGAGGCATGCTCGGCCCGATCGCGATCTGGCTGACGATCCCGTTCAGCACGCTCCTGGGCTGGGCCTATATGTCGCTCGACCAGGTCGGCGAAAGCAGCGCCAATCCCTTCGAGGGCAATGCCAACGACGTTCCGATCTCGCAGATATGCCGCGACATCGAGATCGAACTGCGCAGCGGGCTTGGGGAGGCCGACCTTCCCAAGCCCTTGCTGCCGGTCAATGACATCGCGACCTGAAGCGCTTCGTTGCGGCAATCTATGTGATGCGCAACCCCGACAAGCTCAGGCACCTGCATTGAAACCCGGCGCCCAAAAAGCGCGTCGGTTTTGGAACGACTAGCCCTTCGCTTCGACCAGGATCACCAGCGACTCCGGTACCACGCCATCATGGGCCATCGCGTCGGCCGCCGCCTTGCTCTGCATCAAAGCGGCCATCTTATCCAGGTCCGGAACGTCCATCATCACGGCCACTTGTTTCGGGTTCTGCGGATCGACGAACGTGCGGATATTGGTGATCCCAAGCGAGCCGAAAAGCTCCTTACGCTTGGGTGAACTGAGCCAGTGCTTGCTGTCTTTCGTGATGTTGTGATGGCCGATAACGGTTGGCATGGCGTCCTCCCTGGTTTTACGCAATTCCCACAGGAAAGCGCTATGCGCTTGTCCGGGAAATCCGCTTCGCGCTTTCCCGGGAATTGCTTCAGATGACGCCGGCGGTCGATATCGCCCGCCTGATGCCGCGATCCACCTGTGCCAGCCAGTGAGCGCCGTTTCCCTTGGACTGTCAATTAGCTTCTGCTGATAGATAGTGGTTGTCTTGTCGTCCCGTCGTCGGGGCGGCGCGCTGGGCCTATCGGACCTGCCGGCCGGAAATCACCCGCAACCAGGGCGCCAGATGGAAGGCGCTCATCAGGAGATACATCGCGGCCATTCCAGTGAGCGGCGAGGCGCTCGTGCCCATGCACAGCATGGCCGCGTCGGCACCCTGAAGACAGGAGAGCAGCGCCATCAGCGCGAAGATGGGTGCCGCGGCGAGGCACAGCCAGTCGGCGATGCTGTGCATGGTGCCTTCAGGGATCGTGCTCCTGGCACCTGTGTGAATATCACTCATGGTCCGTTTTCCTTAATTATCATGCCAGCGCCGGGGCGCCGCATGTGGCGGGGGCGCGCGACCTTCCAGGACTTGGGGTTCCTCGCCCTCCCGCCAAGGCGGGGGAGAGGTGGCCGCGAAGCGGACGGAGAGGGGGCTTTCGTAGGGCGCAGTCCCCTCTCCGTCTCCGGCTTCGCCGAGCCAACTCTCCCCACTTCGTGGGGCGAGGAACCCAAGCTGGATAGGCCTTACTGGTCCTTGTCGCGGAACGCCGCTTCGCCGGCCGCCGACACTTCTTCCCATGTCTTGTCTGGCCCGGCATCGTAGTTGTCGTGCCAGTTCCACCATGAGTAGAGCGGGGTCTGCGGATAGCCTTCGGGCGAATCCTCCCAGATCTCCTGGCGGCCAAGCGGCGTCGCGTCGAGATAGCTCCATACCGTGCCCATCGCCTCGTCACCGCGGCTGTTGATGAAGTAGGTGCGGAAGATGCGGTCGCCGTCGCGGATGAAGACGTTGTGGCCGTGCCATTCGTCGACACCGAAGTCTTTGTCGAAGCTATCCGTAATGGTGTACCAGGGCATCTCCCAGCCCATCCGCTGCTTCAGCCGCGCAATGTCGGCCTGCGGGGCGCGCGAGGCGTAGGCAAGCGTGGTGTTGCGGGCATTGAGATGGGCGAGGTGGCCGACCTGGTCGGCGCCGAGCGAACAACCGCGGCAAGCATGTTCGGGCCAGCCGAACACGCCGGGCTCGAAGAAGGCGCGGTAGACGATCAACTGCCGGCGGCCTTCGAACAGATCGAGCAGGCTGGCCTTGCCATTCGGCCCCTCGAACACATAGGCCTTGTCGACTTCCATCCAGGGCATCCGCCGGCGCTCGGCGGCCAATGCATCCTTGGCGCGCAGCGTGGCCTTCTCCTTCACCAGCATCTGTTCGCGGGCGGCTTCCCAGTCCTGTCTTGAAACGATCGGCGGGGTCTTCATTGCGGTGTGCGTGGTCATTGGTCGTCTCCTTTGCCAGTCTGTTGTCGCGCCGTTGCGACGTGTGATTGTTTGCTGTGAGCGAGAATAGGGCGGTCAAGCGCGGGGGTGGGAGTTACAAGTGTGACGGGATTTAAAGGGGCGGCCCGCCGCAGCAGGGGTGGCGCATCCGCTCGGTGCGCCCGGCCGTGTCATTCGTCGCGTGGTGGTCGGAGTCAGGCATGTCAATTATCCCTTATGAGATGCTTAATATTGATACCTGAGATGCTCTCAGGCTGGCGAATGCCGATATTGGCGTCAACGGCGGCCACGGCGCCGATACGGCTTGCTGGTTGGCGGCCATGACTTAAGTTAGGGCGCTGAGCGCTGGGGTGGGAGTTACAAATGTGACGGGATTTGAATGGACTCGCTGATCACCGCGGCGGCACTGGCACTGGCCGGGGGCGATCCGCTCGGCGCGCTGGATCGTGTCGCCTTGCGCGAAGATCCGCCGGCGCTGGCGCTGCGTGGCATCTCGATGGCGCAACTCGGCGATCTCGGTCGCGCCAAGGCGCTGCTGCGTCGGGCCGCGCGCGGCTTTGGCCCGAAAGAGGCGGTGGCGCGCGCCAGATGCGTCGTCGCCGAGGCCGAGATCGCGCTGGTCTCGCGTGACCTCGGCTGGCCCGCCAAGGCCTTGGATGCGGCGCGGGCGACGCTGGAAAAGCATGGCGACCGGCTGAACGCCGCGCATGCCGGCCACCTCAAGGTGCGGCGCCTGCTTTTGATCGGCCGTCTCGACGAGGCCGAAGACGTGCTGGCCGGGCTCGATCCGATGCCGCTTCCGCCGGCCTCGAGGGCCGCGCACGAGCTCGCCGTCGCCGGCATCGCGATGCGGCGCCTCAAGACGAGGTCGGCGCGCAGGGCGTTGGAGTGGGCACGCCATGCCGCCCGCCGGGCCGGCATTCCAGGCCTGATCGCGGAGGTCGAAAACGCATTCCTGGCTCTGGACACGCCGGCGGCGCGGCTGATCGCGGGTGGTGAGCAGCGCCCCTTGCTGCTCGAGGACGTCGAGGCGCTGCAGGCGTCGCCGGCACTGGTGATCGATAGCTTCCGCCATGTCGTGCGCCAGCAGGAAGCAGCCGTCTCGCTGGCAACGCGCCCGGTGCTGTTTGCGCTGGCGCGCACACTCGCCGAAGCGTGGCCTGGTGATGTATCGAGAGCGCGGCTGATCGCGGAAGCTTTCGGCGGCAGGCACGCCGATGAATCGCATCGGGCGCGGCTGCGGGTCGAGATTGGCCGGCTGCGCACCGAGTTGCGGGGGCTGGCGGACATAGGCGCGACCAGTCAAGGCTTCGCGCTGGCGCCGAGCCAGGCGCGCGAGGTGGTGGTGCTGGCGCGGCCGATCGAGGAGCGGCACGCGGCGGTGCTGGCCTTCCTCGCCGATGGTGAATCCTGGGCGAGCTCGGCGCTGGCGCTGGCGCTTGGCACCGGCCAGCGCAGCGTGCAGCGGGCGCTGGAGCAGCTTGGCGAGGCCGGCAAGGTGCAGTTTTTCGGGCACGGCCGGGCGCGCCGCTGGATGACGCCGCCGGTGGCCGGATTCACGACGACCTTGTTACTCCCGTCCCCGCTGCCGAGTAGTTAGTAAGGCATATCGGACCATCTCAGTGAGGATCAAGACATGAGACATTCAGCGGCCGAAGTCCTGCGCGAGTACGGACCCTTTCCGGGGGTGGAGAGGGTGCATGGAGTGAGCTTTGACGGCAACAACGTCTGGTTTGCCTCGGGCGAGAAGCTGAATGCCTTCGATCCGGAAAGCGGGCGGGCGCTGCGTTCGATCGACGTCGCCGCGCATGCCGGCACCGCCTATGACGGCCAGCATTTCTTCCAGCTTGCCAACGACCTGATACAGAAGATCGACCCGGATACCGGGGAGGTGCTGGCCACCATTCCGGCACCCGGCGGCGGCGGCGACTCCGGGCTGACCTGGGCCGAAGGGACGCTTTGGGTGGGGCAATACCGCGAGCGCAAGATCCACCAGATCGACCCCGAGACCGGAGCAATCCTGCGCACCATCGAATCCAACCGCTTCGTCACCGGGGTGACATGGGTCGACGGCGAGCTGTGGCACGCCACCTGGGAAGCCGACCAGAGCGATTTGCGCCGCGTCGACCCGCAGTCAGGCAAGGTTCTGGAAAAGCTCGACATGCCGGCCGGCATAGGGGTATCGGGGCTTGAATCCGATGGCGGCGACCGCCTCTTCTGCGGCAGCACCTCCGCCGGCGTGGTGCGGGCGGTGCGCCGGCCGCGGTGAGGCCGAATCTTCCGACCAAGGATCAGGACGGCGGATCGCTCGCGGCAAATTTATCTGCGGCCGTCTGGCCGTCGCCCCCTGTCGAACCTAGATAGGCGTGCACCGGGCGAACCGCCTGGACCATCCTTGCAAGGAATCCCCACCATGTCTGAACAGCCCACCATGCCTGAGAAGATTGCGTTGAACGACGGCTCCGCCATTCCCCAACTCGGCCTTGGCGTGTGGCAGGTCGATCAGGACATCACGGCGCAAGTGGTGGGTTGGGGGATCGAGGCCGGCTATCGTCTGATCGACACCGCCGAAGGCTACCGGAACGAGGAGGGGGTCGGAGAGGCGATCCGCGACGCCGACGTGCCGCGCGGCGAGCTGTTCATCACGTCCAAGCTGCGCAACGGCGCGCACCAGCGCGATGCGGCGCTGCGCGCCTTTGACGAGACGATGGACAAGCTCGGCATCGATCAGATCGACCTGTTCCTGATCCACTGGCCGGTGCCCAGCCAGGACAAGTATGTCGAGGCCTGGAAGACGCTGGTGGAGCTCAGGCAGGCCGGCCGCATCAAGTCGATCGGCGTTTCGAATTTCAACCAGGACCATCTGGAGCGGATCATCGGCGAAACCGGCGTGACGCCTGTCGTCAACCAGATCGAGCTGCATCCCCAGTTCCAGCAGCGCGGCCTCAGGGATTTTCATGCCGCCCACGACATCCGCATCGAAAGCTGGAGCCCGCTGGGCAGCGGCCGGCTGCTCGGCGATCCGACCCTCGCGGGCATCGCCAAGAAGCATGGCAAGTCGGTGGCCCAGACGATCATCCGCTGGCATGTTCAGGAGGGGCTGATCGTCATTCCAAAATCGATCCGCCAGGATCGCATCGCCGCCAATTTCGATGTCTTCGATTTCGAGCTGGATGCCCAGGATCTGCAGACGATCCGGGGCATGGATTCAACCACCGGCCGCACCGGGCCGAACCCTGCCACGGCCGCTTTTTTGTTCTGAGGGGCAAGCTAGAGACGCTGACCGTGGAGCTGCCAATCTCCCGCAAAGGAGGAGATCAGACTTCATCCCGGCTTTCGCCAATCGCCAGCCGGCACTCCATCCCGCTGGATGGACTGGGCTCCGGCCAGATAGCGATCGTTGTCGAAGGGTTCGGCTTGATTGCTTTGCAAGTCCCAGAGCTGTCGATGGGTCGCCGGCAGATCGCCCAGATAGACATGCAGCGCGCCCGACCGTACGTTGCCCGTGTTGGCGACCGAATGCACGGTATTTGGGGACAAGTGCACGACGGTGGGCGCGGTGGAATCCTGCCTTTGCGGCGCATCGAGCTTGCTGGTCGCATCGGGATAGATGAAGTTGGTTTCGCCACCTTTGTAGATGCCGATCAACGCATCCATCAGGTGGTTGTGCGGCGGGTATCGCAGGCCGGGCGACAGGGTGATGTGATAGATCGTCAAATTCGGGCTTGCATGGAGCAGCACCTCGTCGTCCTCTTCTTCATGGACGAGCACCCCCAAGGCGTGAAGGCGGTTCGTGTGCTCGCCCAACGCCGCCCTTATTCGTGCGAGGGGGTCGGGACTTCCGGCGGCGTTGACGATATCATCGACAACCGCGTAGAGAGGCGAGTCTACGGGAATAGCCATTGCCAGTTATCCCTTTTGAGATGATCAAGTGATCGATCTGAGATGCTCAGGCTAATCAATGTCGATGGCGTCGTCAACCGAATCGCCAGAACGGAACAAGCATGACGCCTCGCGATTTCACAGCCGCATCGCCGAGACCGGCCCTGTCCGCGGGCGCGGCGCCGTCGACCGCAGACCTGTTGCGTAGCGAGCAGGCCTACGAGCAGGTGAAGAGCGACATCGTCGCCTGCGTGCTGCGCCCCGGTGAAACGCTGACGGAAAAGCAGATTGGCGATCGGTACCAGATCCGGAAGGCGACGATCCGCGCGGCTCTGACCCGGCTGATGCAGGAAGGGCTGGTCAGGAGCGAGCCGCGCCGTGGCTATGTCATCACGCCGCTGACGCTGCGCGATGTCGCCGAGATCTTCGATGTCCGCAGTCTGATCGAGCCGGAAGTGTTCAGGGTGGCCGCGTCGGGCCTCACCGAGCGGGGGCTCGAGGATGTCAGGCAGGCTGCCAGGAAAGTGCTGAAACCGGAGACGCTGCGCAGCCATGTTGCATTCCTGGCGGCGGATCGGGCCTTTCGCCTGGCCTTGGCGGAGCTGTCGGGAAATTCACGCCTGGCGCAGCTGCTGGGTCAGATACTCGACCAGTCGGAGAGGGTTCTCCACCTCGGCTTCAGGTCGCGCGACCTCACGCAGCTGATCATCGGCCAGCAAAAGGACCTGGTTCATGCCTGCGAGGCGCGCGAGGTTACCGGCATCGTCAAACTTGCCCGCTCGCAGTGCCTCACGCTCAAGAAGCAGGTGCTCGAAGCCCTGCTCGCGGGAGCCAAGCTTCAGGAGACCAATTTGCAAGACTTTGCGTGAAGGCCGGCAGGCCGAGCTGCCAATCTCCCCACTTGGTCCCACTTGGCGGAGATTGGCTACCTTCCGCCGTCTCCGCTCAAATCCCCGAGCCGTCCAGCTGCTGGGCGTCTTCGCCTTCCCAGGGCGCCGGCATGGATGCGCGGCTGAGATTGGCGGTCGGCAGCGGCATCCAGCATTTCAGTTCCGGTTCGGCGTATTCGATGACGCGCCCGGGCGAGGAGTCCGACGCGCGCCAGCCTTCCGAGGCGAACTGGTCGGCGCGCGACCAATAGGCGAGATCGACTTCGGCCGGCCCCTGTTCGGATGGGCGCACGGTGACCAGGATCCGGCTGCCATCCCTCGGCGCAGTCGACATGTGGCGCCACCGTTCGGGCTCGTCCATCGCAATTCCTCCTCGCACCTGTAGCGTTGGGTGGAGTGTCGCCTCGCGGTCCGAAGGGGTCAACCCAAAGTTTGCGCCATGGAGCGGGTCCGTACGATGTCAGAACAGGATGGGACCAGGCGAAATTGGCGACCGACATATACCGCGAAAGAAAACTTGAAGACGTCGGTCGCCACGTTGGGGTCGGGACGCACCACGTTGGGCACGCGATGCAAGGTCAGGCTAAGCGGATGCGGGGCGTCTGCAATCGGAACGCCGGCCCATGGTGAACGACTGGTTACTATCCACAGGGGCCGACCCGAGTCAGGACAGCTGTGCGCAACGCGGAACTGCCGGCCTTGCGTGCTCGACGGGCTGTGACCCAGTTGGTAAGCCCGTCTGCGAAAGGAGCGCCTGAGTCGAAATGACCGTTGCGATCGAGATGGGACACACGACCGCGGGCGCCCCGGCGACCCTGGATCTCGAGGAACTGCTGGCCACCCGGCTTTTGGTGCAAGGCAATTCCGGCTCCGGCAAATCGCATCTTTTGCGCCGGCTCCTGGAGCAGAGCGCGCCCTGGGTGCAGCAGACCATCATCGACCCCGAAGGCGACTTCGTCTCGCTGGGCGACCGTTACGGCCATCTGGTGATCGATGCCGAGCAGCATACCGAACGCGGCCTGCAGGCGGCCGGCGAGCGGGCGCGCATCCATCGCGTTTCCACCGTGCTCAATCTCGAAGGGCTCGATGCCGAGAACCAGATGCGGCGCGCCGCCGCCTTCCTCGGCGGGCTGTTCGAGGTCGCCCGTGACCACTGGTACCCGATGCTGGTGGTGGTGGACGAGGCGCAGCTGTTCGCACCGGCGGTGGCCGGCGAGGTGTCGGACGAAACGCGCAAACTCTCGCTCGGCGCCATGACGAATTTGATGTGCCGTGGCCGCAAGCGCGGTCTTGCCGGCATCATCGCCACCCAGCGGCTCGCCAAGCTCGCCAAGAATGTCGCCGCCGAGGCGTCCAATTTCCTTATGGGCCGCACCTTCCTCGATATCGACATGGCCCGCGCCGCCGATCTCTTGGGCATGGAACGGCGCCAGGCGGAGGCTTTTCGCGATCTGGAGCGCGGGCAGTTCATGGCGCTCGGCCCGGCGCTGTCGCGCCGTCCGCTGGGGCTGCGCATCGGCCCGACCGACACCAGCCCGCGCAACGGCACGCCGCGGCTGATGGCGATGCCGGAAGCGGCGCTCGAGGATGCACGCGCCATCATCCTGGCCGCTCCGCCGCCGGAGACGGCGCGCGCACCGCGCCGCACAGCGTCGCCGGACCTGCTCGACCAGTTGATGGCGGCGAAGTCGGCTGCGCTGGAAATCCGCCCCGAGCCTGTGGAGCCGCAAGTCAGCGCCGAGGATCTGGCGGAGCGCCGGGAGCGCGTGGACCGTGTGCTGCGCGCCATCCTGGCGCAACCCGACGCGGGTTTTCGCGTGATCGGGGTGCTCTATCAGGAGTTCGTGGTCCGCTGCCGCATAGAAGGCCTCGCCTCGGTCGTGCCCGACCTGCCGGAGTTCCGCCGCATGCTGACGCGTGCCCGCGCCGGTCTCGGCTCCGACATGGCGGCAGGCGATGAGGCCTGGCAGGACGTCTCGGTGCGCGCCTCGCTGCTGCCCGACGACATGCAGGGCGTGTTCATGATGATCGCGCGGGCGGCAAAGGAGGGCTGGCCGTGCCCGAGCGACTCCGCGATCGCCCGCGCCTACGGCTCCCACTCGCTGCGCCGCGCCCGGCGCCTGTTGACCTATATCGAGGAACAAGGCCTCATCGTCTGCCAGCTCGACGGCACCGGAAAGCGCATCGTGACGCTGGTCGAACTCGCCTGGGCAACCGCGCCGGGCGACCCGAATGCCGAGGAGGTGGAGCAGGGGAGCCTGGCGCTGTGAGGGGACGGCCCATCAAAACAAGAAGATGGAGCTGCATTTCCATGAACCGATGCACCGCTCCAGGCAGCTGACCGGTATCCGTTCGACGAACGTGCTGAAAATCATTCGCGGCAATACCCGGCGACCATCACCTTCGTTCCGTAACTGTCTCGGCAAAACACTTTGCCAGATCTTGCGGCACTCCGAGCTTCTTTGCCCAGGATACCAATTCAGGTTTTTCCGATGGAGCCGCATATCCGCCCCATACTTCACGAAACTGCCTTTTTCCATTGACTGTCTGGAAGAACATCATGCCGTCATCGGCCACGGGCGTAGAAATATAAACGGCGCTCCATTTCCCGCTTTCCAGAATCGTTTGGAATTTCACCTGGGCTGGCTTGACCTTGTTGGTCATCGCCGATGCAACGAGAGGGCCAAACTCTTGTTCGCGCGCCTTCGTCACATCGACCTTTACGCCGTGGCAGTCGCTATTCGCTGCGAAAGCGGACGTCAGCGTCATTCCGAGCCCCGCGAGGCCGATCACAACGATCTTGGCACGTCGATGGCTGTCGAATTCAGACATAGTCGGCCTCCTTGTTGGCCGCGTGGCCTATCAATTGGAATCGTCATCGTCCGATGAGCTGTCATCGGCCGGCGTATCGACCTCGCAGCCGATGCCGTGGCATCCCTGGTAGTTGCCCTGCGTATCGAAATTCGGATTGCCTTGCTTATCGTACTGCGGCCTGTCGTCAATGCTTTGATCGCCGTCATCAGGGTCGTCGACCTCGCATCCCAGCCCATGGCAGCCGATGTAGCGGCCACGCGTATCGAAGTTCGGATTGCCGTTCCTGTCGTATTGCGGCCGGTCATCGATCTCCCGATTTTTTTGCTGAGGCCGATCGACCAGGCAGCCGTTTCCGCGACAACCATCGTAGTCGTCGGTGGTGCATCCGGCGACCGCCACCAAGGCAGTGGCGATGATCGCGTAGACTGTGAATTTCATGGTTCATTCCTCGACTGGCTGGCCGCTGCGGATTGTCCGTCAAACGCGTAGCTCGACGACCACGAGCAGCCTGGGATGGGAGATGGTCCACAGCCTCAAAAGAAGAGCGGGCAGGGTCGAGCCCACGGGAGGCCGCATCAGCGGATGTCGATTTCCCTTTCTATGCTTAGCGCCCGTCCGCCCAAGCATGCAGCAATCCGCGGACGCGGATGCTGTTGCCAAAAAAAGCTGCATCCGAAGTCGGCCTGTAGCAAGAAAAAAGCGCCACAGCGCGGGTTGAATTTTGCAAATGCTTAATAATATGGAAAATAGTCTGGAGCTCGCGACGGCGTCTTAGCAGATACTAAAATGACACTGACGGAAAAGCCCTGCAATATATGAATATAACTTTTTTTGCGTAATCCATATCGTTTTGCAAATATATCATATTGTTGTTTCAAAATCATGCCAAATTGAAATTGCGTATCGCTTGATGACTTATTTTTGGATAGAGAATGTCCTGATGTGTTGTAATGGCGGTTTTCGTTACTGGCCAGGCCGTTGCATGCATCCGAAAGAAAAGCCGCCGGCACGACAGGTAATTTTCCGAGCCGCCGCATGCCGCAAAACAGCCGATCGGACCGTCCTGCACTTGCCTGGCAACACCGCGCGAGGGCCGGTCGCCGCTCATGGACGCGCCAGGCTTTCGGGTTTCTGGCGATACTCCCTTGCCTTCCTCGACCGGGTTGAGATGCCAACAAGGAAAGGATCGCCATGCGGACCTGGTGCAGGCTAGCCGGCTCCCTCATTGTGCTCCTGATGTTGCTGTGGCTGCAAGTCGCAGCCCAGGCGCAACAGCCTGCCGAGCCCTTGAACGTCGGCCTCTTCGTCAACCCTCCCTTCGTCATGAAAGATAAGGGGCAGTTCACCGGCATGGCGGTCGATCTCTGGGAAGGCCTCGCGGCTAAACTCGGCCACCAGTATCGCTACATCCAGTTCGACACCATTCACGATCTGGTTCTGGCGGCTGCTTCCGGCAGGATCGACGTAGCGGTCACAAATTTGACGATCAATCAATCCCGGGCCGAACTACTGGACTTCACCCAGCCATGGTTCGACGGCGGCATGCGGATCATGACCAGCACGGATCGGGGAAAGGGCTTCGGCAACCTGATCGAGGGTCTTGGCGATGCCGGCTTCCTGACAGCCTATGCCTGGATCGCCTTGATCATTTTGACTGTCACGGTCCTGCTTACCTTCTTCGATCGCCAGTTTGACGAGGCTTTTCCCAAGCGGTGGCGCGACGGCTTCGCCGAAAGCTTCTATACGGTGATGTCGGTCGCGACATCCGGCAAGTCGCCTTCGCGAAAGAACCTGTTCGGCTGGGCCGGCCGTATCTGGCAGGGGCTATGGCTGGTCTGTGGTATCGCTGTCCTTGCCTATGTCACCTCTTCGGTGACGAGCGTGATGACCACCCTTTCCCTCACCAACAAGATCAATGGCCTCGCCGATTTGACCGACAAGCCGGTCGGTGTGCTGACGGGCACCGTCGAGGAGGATTTTGCCCGGCAACAGGGGCTTCAAACCCTCACCTACGCTGGGCTCGATCGTGCCGTCGAAGGTCTCGTGAATGGCGACGTGGCTGCGATCATCGCCGATGCCCCCGTTCTCGAATACCAGGCCTACACCCATCCCGATCTACCGGTGAAGGTGGTCGGGCCACTGTTCGAGCCTGATAAGTACGGCTTCGCGCTTCCGCGACAGAGCCTCCTGACCCGCCCACTAACGATAGAATTGCTTGGCGCTCATGATACGGGCGAGATCGATGATCTGCGGACCAAGTATTTTGGGTCTGATAAATGATGCTGGTGTGTCGATCGGCAGTGAAGCTTGGCCGCCCCCGACGCTTCTGACAAGGCTGGGAAACGGGCAAGTCGATAGGGCGACAGGGTGCATAAAAGTGCACTGTCACCGTAATTCCAATTCTCGACTGGCCGGTAGGTGCCGCTAGGCCCGCGCCTACCGCTCCTCCACAATCCGCAAATACGCCGCCGTCACGAACAGCACGATCAGCCCAAACAGGATCCGCCTCGCCCCTTCCGGCATTTGCAGGATGGTCAGCAGGGTCGTCAGCACCGTCAGGATCAGCGCGCCGATGATGGTGCCGGTGTAGCCGCCGCGGCCGCCGAAGATCGAGGTGCCGCCGATTACGGCCGCCGCCACCGAGGGCAGCACCAGCGGTTCGGCGAGCGACAGCGATGGGGCCTTGATCAGGCCTATGTAGAGCAGGCCGGTGATGCCGGCGAGCAGGCTGGAGGTGATGTAGAGCGCGGTGATCACCTGCCAGTATTGCACGCCCGACAGGCGCGTTGCGCGTTCATTGTCGCCGACGGCGTAGAGCAGGCGGCCGAAGCCGGTGCGGGCGAGCGTGAAGACGATCAGCGCCGCCAGCGGCACGAACAGCAGCAGCGCGTTGGGGATGCCATATGTCAGGCCGGTGCCGAGCCAGGCGAGGAAGTCGGGGATTTTGGCGCCCGACGCGATCACCGTGCGCTGGTAGACCTGCAGGCAGCCGGTGCCGATCAGGCTGGTGCCCAGCGTCATGATCAGCGGGTGGACGCGAAAGACGCCGACACCGATGCCGTTGACGAGGCCGATCAGCACCGCCGGCATCATCGCCAGCAGGAAGGCCACCGCCGGGTCCTGGTTGACCACTTGCGTCGCCATGATGAAGGCGCTCATCGTCGCCACCGTGCCGACCGACAGGTCGATGCCGCCGGTCAGCATGGTCATGGTCTGGCAGCCGGCGAGGATCGCCAGGGGGATGGCGAACTTGATCGTGTTGGCGATCCAGCGCTCGTTGACGATGCCGGGGCGCAGGATCTGCAGGATCACCACCAGGATGACGAGCAGGATGATCAGCGGGATCAGCGGCCGGTCGGCCATGAAGCGCTTTACGCGGCGGCCCAGTGGCACGAATTGGGGAGTGATCGCGGTGGTGCTCATTGTTGCCGCTCCCGCATCGTAATAAACGCGCCGAACATCACCACGGCGACCATGATGGCGCCTTCGATGATGGCGGTGACGTTGGGGTCGATGGCAAGCAGCGTCAGGTCGGTGCGCACCAGCCGCAGCACGAAGACGGCGACGATGGGGCCGAGCAGGCCGCCCTTGCCGCCGCCGAGCGCCACGCCGCCCAGCACCACCGCCGCCACGCTGGCCAGCAGATAGGGGCCGGGAATGGGCGCGCCGATGCCGGTGCTCATGGTCAGTGCCAACCCGCCCATGGCCGCGAACAGGCCGGACAGCGCATAGGCGATGATGCGGGTGCGCTTGACCGGCACGCCACTGCGGAACGCCGCCAGTTCGCTCGAGCCGATCGCGTAGATGGAAAGGCCGAGGCGTGAGCGCCTGATCGGGATCCAGATGATGCAGAGGCAGACGACCAGCAGCAGCAGTGCCTTCGGCAGCCAGGCGTCGATACTGTCGGGCAGGCCGGGTATCGGCACGGTGCCCGAGATCAGCGCCTTCAGCCATTCGGCGGCACCGCCGCCCGGTGCGTCGAGCACCAGTAGGGCAGCGCCCTGCAGCACGAACAGGGTGGCGAGCGTCACGACGATGTCAGGCACGCGGGTGACGACGATCAGCATGCCGTTGACGGCGCCGAGCACGAAGCCCATGGCGAGCACGAAGGGCACCACGAACAGCGCGTATTCTTCCGAGGCGCCGGCCATCATCGAGGCGGCGGTGACGCTGGTCAGCGCCATCATGGCGGCGACCGACAGGTCGATGCCGCCGGCGATGACGACCACGGTCTGTGCGGCCACCGCAAAGGCGTAAGGCAAAACCGCCCGTGCGAGCGAACCGAAATCGCCACTGCCATAGGCCGGCTGGATCAGCTTTGTGATGATGAACAGGGCGACGAAGAGGGCGAACAGGCCGGCGACCCAGCCCCGGCGGCGCAAGAAGTGGCGGCTCATGGCGCCGCCCCCGGCGCGGTCGGCTCCGAAGTGCTCGACGTGGGATCGGCCAGAATGCCGATATCGGCCTTGGCGCCACGTGGCAGGCCATAGGCGGCGCGCATCAGCGCCGGCTCGTCGGCCTCCTCAACAGGGAAAATGTCGACGACGCGGCCACCGAAGATGACGATGACGCGGTCGCAGACACGCTGCACCTCTTCCAGCTCGGATGTGTAGAACAGCACCGACTTGCCGTGGCCGGCAAGCTCACGCACCAATTTGTAGATTTCCTGCTTGGTGCCGACATCGATGCCGCGCGTCGGGTCGAAGCACAGGATGGTGCGGGCGTCCGCGGCGATCCAGCGGGCGATGGTCACTTTCTGCTGGTTACCGCCGGACAGGCGCTGCACCTCGCCTTGCGCGCGGGTGTCGATCTGCAGGCGCTCGATGGCGCTGACCACTTTCGCGCGCTCCCGGCGCATGTTGATCGGCCCCCAGTTGCGCGGCGCGGCGCTGAAGGGCAGCGCGATGTTCTCGCGCACCGAGCGCTGCATGGCGAGCGCCTCGGCACGATCGCCCGGCACATAGGCGATGCCGGCGCGGATGGCGTCGATCGGGTGCGAGAATTTCACCGGGCTACCATCGACCTCTATCGTGCCGCCCGATGGCCGGATCGAGCCGGCCAGCGCCGCGAACAATTCGTCCTGGCCCTGGCCTTCGAGCGCGACGACGCCGGCCACCTCGCCGTCGGCCAGATCGAAGGAGACGTCGTTGAGCTTGGTGCCGACGCGCAGATTGCGCACGGCCAGACGCGGCCGGGCAGGGGCGGGGGCTGCTTTCTGGCCGGCGCTGCGGGCGGCGACGTGGGTCTTGACGATGCGGGTGCCGAGCATCAGCTCGACGATCTTTTCCTCGACCCCGGGCACGATATCGACGACGCCGACGGTCTCGCCGTCACGCAGCACGGTGGCGCGGTCGCAGAGTGCCGAGATCTCGACGAAGCGGTGGGAAATGAAGATCACGGCGCGGCCGCTGTCGCCCTGGCGGCGCACCACTTCCAGCACCTTTTCGGCGAGGTTGGCGGGCAGGGCGGCCGTCATCTCGTCGAGCAGCAGCACATCGGGCTCGACGGCCAGCGCGCGCGCCAGGTCGAGCACGCGCAGCACGGCCAGCGGAATGTCGCGCGCGGTGTCGCGGATATCGAGGTCGGGAATGCCGAGTTCGCGCACCCAGGCGCGGAACGGTTCGACCGGCGTGCCGGTCAGCCGCAGATTGGACAGCACGTCGAGATCGGGGATCAGCGACGGCTCCTGGTAGACGGGCAAAAGGCCGGCGCGGCGCGCGGCGGCGGGCGAGCGTATGTCGCGGGCCTCGCCACGGATCAGGATGCGGCCGGCATTGGCTGATATGGCGCCGGTCAGGATCTTCACCAGCGTCGACTTGCCGGCGCCATTGGCGCCCATCAGCGCGTGCACTTCGCCCGGCAGCACGGAGAGCGACGCGTTGCGAAGGGCTGCAACGGCGCCGTAATGCTTGGCGACGCCTGACGCGTCGAGGAGGGAGTTGCTGGTCAAATGGTTTGGGTCTCGATTTCTGTGGCCTGTTTAATCCAGCAGTACGCCAGGCTTGCGCGCGGCGTACTGCTGAGAGGCTCTGCCTTCTCCCCTTGTGGGAGAAGGTGGCCTCGCGAAGCGAGGTCGGATGAGGGGTATTTCAGGGAATGCCGACGTCTCACTCCGCTGGAACATCCGTCTCGGCGCTGCGCGCCGATCCACCTTCTCCCACAAGGGGAGAAGGCAGAAGCGCGGTTCTTACTCGCCCGGCCCCTTGCACGCCACGATCTGTTCCTTGGTATACGTCGTCCAGTCGGGGATCGAGATCGAGACCGGCCATTCCGGGCTGAGCGATGGATCGGCGGCGGCCTTCAACTTGGCCTTGCCTTCCTCGGTGGCGTTCTCCCACAGTTGCGGCTCGACTAGCACGGTCTGCTGTGCCGGCTTTTTGCCGTCGAGGATCTGCAGGGCGAGCGTCACGCCGGCGCCGCCGATCGAGCCGGGATTGGTCACCGCCGCACCGACGAGGTCCTTGACCGAGCTCAGCTGGCCGACGAAGCCGGCATTGTCGGCGCCGACCACCGGCACCAGCGGGGCCTGCGATTCGACCAGCGCGTCGACGATGACGTTGTCGATGCCGGAGGTCCACACGCCGTTGATCGGCGTGCCGGTGGCGAGGAAGGACAGCATCTGCTGCTTGGCCTGATCCTGCTGCCAGCCGGTGAAGACTTCCTGCGCGACCTTCACGTCGGGGAATTCGGCCAGCGCCTTCTTGAAGCCTTTGTCACGATCGCTGTCGGCGGAAGCGCCGGCCGCGCCACGCATGTAGAACACGTCGCCCTTGCCGCCCATCTGGCCGAACAGCCACTTGGCGCCGAGATAGGCGTACTGTTCCTGATTATTGGAGATGATGTAGGCCGACGGTTCGGTGACCGCCTGGTCGACCGCGACGACGACGATGCCGGCCTTGGTGGCTTCCTCGAGGCCCGCCTTGATGCCGGCCGGATCGGCGGGATTGACGACGATGGCGTCGACCTTGGCGCTGATCAGGTTGCGGATGTCTTCAAGCTGGCCGGCGGCATCCGTGTTGCGGTGGGCGATGTTGAGCTTGGCGACCTCGCCGGAAGCCAGCGCCTGTGCCTTCATGGCGCAGACCATCTCCTCGCGCCAGCCATTGCCCTGCACGGTGTTGGAGATGCCGATCGTGTATTTGCCAGCGGCGGACGAGACGCCCACCGAGGCCAGCAAGGCAGCACCCGCAAGCAGTGGGACCGTGGTCAGTATTTTCTTCATTTCAGACTTCCTCCACATTGTTTTTCAGTTCAGTTCCAAGTCGTTGAAGCGCAACGCTTAGACAGAAATTCAGGCGCTGCGCTTCAACTCGTTGTTCTCTACATGTCTTTGTCGACCTGTATTTCCGCCGTCATTTGACGAAGGGACGCAGCACGTCGCGGGCGAGCAGGAAACCCCGCTTGACCTGATCGTCGCTGCCTTCAAATCGCCGATCCTCGTGCTCGATGATGATGGGGCCGTCATAGCCGGCACGGTAGAGGCCGGAGAAGAAGCTGCTCCAGTCGACATCGCCCAGCCCCGGCATGCGCGGCACCTGCCAGCCTATGCCGGAAGACAGGATTCCGCGCTCGTACAAACCATCATGATCAATCATCAGGTCCTTGGCGTGGACATGCAGCATATAGGGGCCGAATTCCCTGATGAAACGAGCCTGGTCGATCATCAACCAGACCAGGTGCGACGGGTCGAAATTCATGCCGACATCGCCGCCCCAGGTTTCGAGGATGCGGCGCCAGACCTGCGGCGAATAGGCGATGTTGTGCCCGCCCGGCCACTCGTCATAGCTGAAGATCATCGGGCAGTTCTCGAAGGCGAGCTTGACGCCATGGTCGCGCGCATAAGCGACGATTTCAGGCCAGACCTTTAGCGCCTCCTGCCAGTTGACGTCGACGGTCTTCGACGCATCGCCGCCGCAGAAGGTGTTGACGACAGGCACGCCCATATTGGCTGCCAGCACGATCACCTTCTTCAGATGGGCGATGACCGCTTTGCGGTGGGCGGCATCGGGATGCAGCGGGTTGGGGTAGTAGCCGAGGCCGGAGATGGCGAGATTCTTTTCCGCCAGCGAGGCGACGATCTCTTTCGCCTGTGCGGCGGAAGTCGAGGCGGCGTCGATATGGCTGGTGCCGGCATAGCGGCGGCTGGCGCCGGAGGATTTCGGCCAGCAGGCGATTTCCAGCGCCTCGAAGCTGGCCGCGCTCGCCCAGCCGGCGACCTCGCCAAGCGGCGTCTCCGCGAACGGTGCGGTGAGCACTCCAAGTTTCATGCTACCTCCCCTGGTTGTGAATTCACGACCGACTTCCACTATGCCGATTGCGCGCGCCGCTTCAACCGTGAGGCGTCAGCTTGTTCAAGACTGTGCCTGACGGCCGCCATCGGATCGTCCGATAGCAGTTCGCCAAGCGCTGATGTGACGGCCCTGCGGAAAATATCGTTCGCGGCAAGGCCGGGGTCGAAAATGGTGTCGATGGCAAGGATGCCGGAGGCCAGCGCCTGCGCATCGTCGCCGGTTGCCTCGGCGATCGCGGCGACCTTGCCGGCAAAGGGGTCCGACACCGGCCAACGCCTGCCGAACCGCGCCGAGGCCTGGATCAGGTAGGCCATCCAGCCGGCGACCGGTACCGAAAGCAGGCCGATGCTTTCGCCTTGGCTCAAGCGGTCGCGGATCGGGTTGAGCAGGCGCTGCACGATCTTCTGCGAGCCGTCCGTGGCGATCTGGTGGTTGCGGTGGCGGATCGCGGTGTTGCGCAAGCGGCCGAGGCTTTGCTCGACATAGGCCAGCGGCTCGATGCCCGGTACCGTCGGCAGCGTCGGCAGCGTTTCCTCGACAAGCATGCGCCGCACGAAGGCGGCCAGGAGGGGGTCGGCGATGGCATCTGATGTGTGTTCGAGGCCGGCCAGAACGCCGAGCGTGGCGAGCATCGTCTGGGCGCCGTTGAGCACCCGCATCTTGAGATGCTCGAACGGCGTGACGTCGTCGACGAAGCTGGCCCCGACGAGATCCCAGCGCGGCACGCGGCCGGCGAATTTGTGCTCGATCACCCATTGCCGGAACGGCTCGCCGACGGCAACGGCGGCATCGCGGTAACCGAACCACTGCTCGACGCTGTCGACATCATCCTGCGTCACCGCCGGCGCGATGCGATCGACCATGGCCGAGGGGAAAGCGGCGTTGGCTTCGATCCACTCGGCCAGGCCATTGCCGCGCTGCTCGGCAAAAGCCCGCACCACATTGGCCAGGATGATGCCGTTGGTCGGGATGTTGTCGCAGGAGAGCAGCGTCAACGGCCGCCCATGCGTCGCCCTGCGCAGCTCCAGCGCCCGCGCCAATAGACCGGGCACGCTGCGTGGCGTTGCGGGGTTGGCGAGGTCATGGACGATGTCGGGATGGCGAGAATCGAGTTCGCCGCTCGATGGGATGTGGCAATAGCCTTTCTCGGTCACCGTCAGCGTTACCAGATCGATGTCGGGCGAGGACAGCACATGTAGCGCCGGCGCGGCGCTGGCCTGGCTGTCGACCACCCCAACGATGCTGCCGATGACACGTGCCTCGATGAGGCTGTTGTCGCGGATCAGCCTGGTATAGAGGCCGCCTTGCCGGCCGAGCGTGTCGGCGAGGCCGGGTGGGCGGATGTTGATGCCGACCACGCCCCAGCGGTCGAACCGGATCGACAAGAGGTCGTCGGTGTACTCGGCCTGGTGGCAGCGATGAAAGGCGCCGACGCCGAGATGCGCCATGCCGGGTGCGAGGACTGTACGGTCGTAGGACGGTGTCTGGACAGCCGCGGGAAGCCTCTCCAGCAATGCCGGGCTGAGCGTTTCGAGGGCGTTCACCTGTTCGCCCCGATCACCCACTGTTCCTGGTCGATCAGCGTTCCGGTCATCGGCCCGGCTGCGTCGGAAAGCAGGAAGCCGGCAAGGTTGGCGATGTCGTTCGTAGAAAACAGACGGCCGAAGGGCTGCGAGGCGTTGGCGGCATCAAGCCAGCCGGGACCATTGCCCAGCGTCTCGGCCTGCATGACGCGCTCTGCCGGCGTGTCGGTCCAGCCGACATTGATGCCGTTGACGCGGATGCGGTCGAAACGGTGGGCATTGGCGGCGTTCTTGGTCAGCGTCGCCAGCGCGCCCTTGCTGGCGGAATAGACGGCAAGCTCCGGCGAGCCGCAATGGGCGTTGATCGACAGGATGTTGACGATCGCGCCGCCCTGGCCGCGCTTCTTCATATCGGCGATGGCCGCCTGCATGAGGAAGAACGGTGCGCGTGCGTTGACCGCGAACAGCGAGGCCCAGTCGTCGAGATCGGCATCGAGGAAGGAGGCGCGGTCGGTCAGGCCGGCGGCGTTGACCAGCGCGTCGATGCGGCCGAAGCGGTCGACGCAGGCTTGCGCCAAAAGGGCAGGGGTTGCGGGGTCGGCGAGGTCGGCGGCGACGAACATCGTCGGTGTGCCGAGCTGCGAAAGCTCCGCCGCCACGGCGTCGCCACGCGTCTTCTCGCGCCCGGTGACCAGCAGGCCAGCCGCGCCGGAGCGCGTCAGCGTCTCGGCGATGGCGCGGCCGATGCCTTGCGTCGAGCCGGTGACCAGCGCCACCTTTCCGTTGAGTTGAAGCTCCATTCCTCCTCCCGGAACAAAGTTTCTATTTTTAGAAATATGGAACGTCAATTCCCGATAGTCAATTGTGCCAGCAGCATCTCATTTGCTGCGCCGCGCGACGACACCATGGACCAGCGCCATGCCGACCGCTAGCGACGCCGCCAGCGAGCGGAAGCCGCCGAAGTCCGATTCCACCACTTCCAGCCAGCTGTCCGACAGCCGGACCAGCGGGCTGAAGGTGCTGTCGGTGATGGTGACGATGCGGGCCCTGCGCTCATGCGCCACCGCGACGAGGTCGGGAGTGATCGAATTGTAGGGGCTGAAAGAGACTGCCAACACGGCATCCTGCCTGCCGATGCAGCCGAGCTGGTCGAGTGCCGAGGAGCCGACATTGTCGACCAGCACGTTGCGCACGCCTTGTTGCGACAGCGTCAGCGACAGGTAAGTGGTGACGGGGAAGGCGCGTTTGGAGCCGATGACATAGATCAGGTCGGCGGCCGCCAGCAGCGCCACCATCTTCTCGAAACTCTCGACGTCGAAGCCGCTCTCGATGCGGCCAAGCGAAGCCTGCGAGGCGCCGACCATGCCGTGCAGGAAATGCAGGTTGGGTTCGGCCTCGGTCCGTTGCTCGCCGCGCCCTTCCGGCCACGATCCCTTGACGTGGTCCTTGAACAGACCCTGGAAATCGGAAAACCCGGCATAGCCGAAGATCTGGGCAAACCGCACCAGCGTCGACGGCTGGACGCCAGCCTGCGCCGCCACCTGCGCGATGGTGCCGAGCGCGACGTCGCTCGGATGCTGCCACAGGAAGATGGCGACCTGGCGCAGCCGCTTGGGGAAATGCACGGTGCCTGAAGACAGCACCGCGCGCAGTTCCTCATAGGTCTGCGGCTGGATGTAACCGAGGGCGGCCAGCGAGCGTCCGCGCTTGCGCGTCGCCGCCTCGTCGGCGCTGGATCGACCGGATCTTTTGCCTGCCCCACTCATGATTTCAGGCTAGCGCGGCACGATCGTTTTACAATATGCAAATTGGAAATTGTGTTCGAAAGTGCTAGCGGCTTCATGGGATTGCACCTGCCGAGAGGAGTTTGAAAATGGTCTATGCAACATCGGATGGATCGACGCGCCAACGTTTGCGGGTCGGCATGGTGGGTGGCGGCCGTGGTGCCTTCATCGGCGCCGTGCATCGGCTGGCCATGCGCCTTGACGACCAGATCGCGCTGGTGGCCGGCGCGCTGTCCTCCGATCCGGAGAACGCTGCCGCCTCGGCCGCCGAGATCGGCATCGCGCCGGAGCGCAGCTATGCCGACTATCGCGTCATGGCAAAGGCAGAAGCCGCGCGGCCGGATGGCATCGAGGCGGTGGTCATCGTCACGCCCAATCATTTGCACGCGCCGATCGCGACCGCTTTTCTCGAAGCAGGCATCGACGTGATCTGCGACAAGCCGCTGTCGACGACGCTGGCCGACGCCGAAGCGCTGGTGGCGCTCGCGAAGGCGAAAAAGCGTCGCTTCGTCGTCACCCTCAACAACACCGGCTACGCAATGGTGCGGCAGGCGCGCGAAATGGTGGCGGCGGGCGAGCTTGGGCGGATCGTGTCGGTGCATGGTTCGTATATCCAGGACTGGCTGACCAAAGCGATTGACGCCGAGGGCCAGAAACAGGCGGAGTGGCGCACCGATCCGGCGCGCGCCGGGCAGTCGGCTGTGCTGGCCGATATCGGCGTGCATGCCTTCAACCTCGCGAGCTTCATCTCGGGCTGCGAGGCCGAGGCGGTGTCGGCCGATCTTTTCACCGCCGTGCCGGGACGCCGGCTCGACGACAACGCGCATGTGCTGATGCGCTGGACCGGCGGCGCGCGCGGCACCATCCTCGCCAGCCAGACATCACCCGGCCACTACAATGATCTCTCGGTGCGCGTCTATGGCGACAAAGCCGGGCTCGAATGGTCGGGCGCGCGGCCGGAGGAACTGCGCTTCTCCCGCTATGGCGAGGAAACCCGCACGCTGGTGCGCGGCGGCCATGGCTCGACCGCTGAAAGCCAGCGTGTCTCGCGCATGCCGGCAGCGCATCCGGAGGGCTATATCGAGGCCTTCGCCAATTTCTACCGCGACGCCGCCGACATCATCCGCGCCCATCGCTCGGGCGCGGTCGTGGATGCAGCTCGTGCGGCACAGGTGCCCGATGTCGTCGACGGCGCCCGCGGCGTGAAGTTCGTCGCGGCGGCGGTGGATTCGAACGCGGCGGCCGGCGCGTGGACGGCGGCAAGGTTTGCGGGATAGCCTTGTCACCGGCATCGCGCTCGACGAAACGAGGCCGCGCCGCCACCCGAATGGCCAAGCTTACCCTAGTACCTGTGCACAGAGGATTCGACGGGTTGGATGGGTTGTAGCCGGGGCAGGCTATCGGGTTTGACGAGCAGTTCGATGCTG
>NZ_JAMYKV010000049.1:0-52787 GCF_040317535.1 Mesorhizobium sp. M1409 | reverse complement strand
GAGGCGATCGTCTATCCGTCTGTTTTGGCATGATATCTCCGCAAATCGGACGCTAAGCTGATCCTCGGTTCGGCAATCACTCCCCTGCGGCCGGCCGCAACCTCGGCGCCTATTCTGCAACGCTGGTTGTCGGCGAAACCGCCGATGACAGCGTCCCTCTCCCCGCCACTATACGGGGAGAGGATGCCGGCAGGCAGGTGAGGGGCGGCGCCGGCGCTGGGATGGAGTGCCAAATCGGGCCGAGGCGATCGTCTATCCGTCTGTTTTGGCATGATATCTCCGCAAATCGGACGCTAAGCTGATCCTCGGTTCGGCAATCACTCCCCCGCGGCCGGCTGCGACATCGGCGCGTTGAGCACGCCCGGCAGCGGCGAGTTATCGCCATCCTTCGCCGCCTTCAGCGCCAGGTGCACCAGCACGCCGAGAAAAGCGATCAGCAAAAACGCATAGAGAACAAGGTAGATGGCGAGCGTCACCGCGACATGGCTGCCGGCCACCGGGCCGACCGCGTCGGCGGTCTTCAGCACGCCGGTCACCAGCCAGGGCTGGCGGCCGATCTCGGTCGTGTACCAGCCGGCCAGCGTCGCCAGCCAGCCCGACAGCGCCATCGGCACCATCAGCAAAGCGAGCGGCTTCGGCAGCCTGTGCCGGCGCTTGAGGAAGAAGGCGGCCGACCAGGAGACGAGGAGCATCAGGATGCCGGTGCCGACCATGATGCGGAAGCCCCAGAACACCGGGAAGACCGGCGGATGGTTGCCGGGATAGTCGTTCAGCCCCGGCACCACGCCGCTGGTCGAGTGCCGCAGCACCACGCTGGCCCCGTCGGGAATGGCGATCTCGAACCTGTTTTCCTTGGCCGCCTCGTCGGGCAGCGCGAAGAGCACCAGCGGCACGTTGGGACCGGTGTTCCAGTTGGCCTCCATGGCGGCGATCTTCTGCGGCTGGTGCTCCAGCGTGTTCAGCCCGTGCTGGTCGCCGGCGAAGATCTGGATCGGGATCAGGATAGCCGCGGTGAAGACGCCGGTGCGCAGCGCCTTCCACATCGATTCCGAGCGGTCGCCGTTGAGATAGCGCAGCGCCGACAGGCCGGCAATCAGGAACGACACCGTCAGGCCGGAGGCGAGCAACATGTGGGTGAGCCGGTAGGGCATCGACGGGTTGAAGAGGATCGCCCACCAGTCGACGGCGTGTGCCACGCCGTCGCGGATCTCAAACCCGGCCGGCGTCTGCATCCAGGAATTGAGCGCGATGATCCAGAAGGCCGAGACGGTGGTGCCGCCAGCCACCAGCACCGTCGCCAGCGTGTGGATGCGGTTGGAGACGCGGCGGAAGCCGAACAGCATGATGCCGAGGAAGGCCGCCTCGAGGAAGAAGGCGGTGAGGATTTCGTAGGCCAGCAGCGGCCCGGCGATGTTGCCGACCGTTTTCATATAGCCCGGCCAGTTGGTGCCGAACTGGAAGCTCATGGTGACGCCGGTAACCACACCCATGGCGAAGGACAGCGCGAACACCTTCACCCAGGTGAAATACGCACGTATCCAGGCGGAATCGCCTGTCGCGTTGTAGCGTAGCTTGAAGAACAGCAGCACCCAGCCAAGCGCAATGGTGATCGTCGGAAACAGGATGTGGAACGAGATATTGGCGCCGAATTGCATGCGCGACAGGATGAGCGGGTCCATGGTGGGCTCCGGCTGCTTCTAGTGATTGAAGAATAGGGCGCAAGCCGGGCCTGGTCAAAGCGGCGTCCCGCCGCGAGGCGGAACGCCGCAGCGCCCTGCCAACATGACGCAGGCGTGGCGCGTGCTCGGCCTGAGCGCCCGTGACCCTGCAATCATTGTCGAGAACTGGCGGCAGCGGCATTGACTTCCGGTTGCGCACAGCGACATTCGGCCTATATCAAGGGACCTCTTTCAAGCAGCCGTTTTCAGCCATGCCTTCCATCCTGTCCATTTCCGGGGTCTCCAAGACCTACGCCACCGGCTTTACCGCGCTCAAGGAGGTCAATCTCGACATCCAGCGTGGTGAGATCTTTGCGCTGCTTGGGCCCAACGGCGCCGGCAAGACGACGCTGATCTCGATCGTTTGCGGCATCGTCAACCGCTCGTCGGGCACCGTCACCGTCGACGGTCACGACATCAACAGGGACTATCGCGCCGCGCGCAGCCTGATCGGGCTGGTGCCGCAGGAACTGACCATCGACGCCTTCGAGAGCGTCTGGGCGACGGTCAACTATAGCCGTGGCCTGTTCGGCAAGCCGGCCAACCCGGCCTTCGTCGAGAAGGTGCTGCGCGACCTGTCGCTGTGGGACAAGAAGGACGCCAAGGCGATCACGCTGTCGGGCGGCATGAAGCGCCGGCTGATGATTGCCAAGGCGCTGTCGCACGAGCCGCGCGTCCTGTTCCTCGACGAGCCGACCGCCGGCGTCGATGTCGAGCTGCGCCAGGACATGTGGGCGATGGTGCGCCGGCTGCGCGAGGACGGCGTCACCATCATCCTGACCACGCATTACATCGAGGAAGCCGAGGCGATGGCCGACCGCGTCGGCGTCATCAACCGCGGCGAGATCATCCTCGTCGAGAACAAGGCCGAACTGATGCGCAAGCTCGGCCGCAAGCGGCTGGTGCTTGAACTGCGCAATCCGCTGCCCGCAATTCCGGAGGCGTTCTCGAGCTACGCGCTGGAGCTGTCGGCCGATGGCGGGCAGCTGACCTACACCTATGACAACCAGGCCGAGCGGCCGGGCGTCGCCTCGCTCATCCGCGACCTCGAGGCCGACGGCATCCAGTTCCGCGACATCGACACGCAAAACAGCTCGCTCGAGGAGATCTTCGTCAATCTGGTGAGGAGAGAGCCATGAACCTGCGCCCGGCCATGAATCTACGTGCGGTATGGGCGATCTACCGGATGGAAATGGCGCGTGCCTTCCGCACCGTGCTGCAGAGCATCGTCTCGCCGGTCATCTCGACATCGCTGTATTTCGTCGTCTTCGGCTCGGCCATCGGCTCGCGCATCACCGAGATCGACGGCATCAGCTACGGCGCCTTCATCGTGCCGGGCCTGATCATGCTGTCGCTCTTGACGCAGTCGATCTCCAACGCCTCCTTTGCCATCTACTTCCCGAAATTCGTCGGCTCGATCTACGAATTGCTGTCGGCGCCGGTCTCCTATCTGGAGATCGTCATCGCCTATGTCGGCGGTGCCGCGACCAAGTCGATCATCCTCGGCCTGATCATCCTGGCGACAGCGTCGCTGTTCGTGCCGCTTACCATCCTGCACCCGTTCTGGATGGTCGCCTTCCTGGTGCTGACGGCGGTGACCTTCAGCCTGTTCGGCTTCATCATTGGCATCTGGGCAAAGAGTTTCGAGCAGTTGCAGCTGGTGCCGCTGCTGATCATCACGCCGCTGACCTTCCTCGGCGGCAGCTTCTATTCGATCAACATGCTGCCCGGCATCTGGCGCACGGTGACACTGTTCAATCCGGTCGTCTATTTGATCAGCGGCTTCCGCTGGAGCTTTTACGGCAAGTCCGACGTCTCGGTCGGCATCAGCCTAGGCATGACGGTCGTCTTCCTGGCCATCTGCATAACGATCGTCGCCTGGATCTTCAGGACCGGTTACCGGCTGAGGAACTGAGCGGCGAAAGTGCCTGAGCCGCAGCCAGGTCTAGATCGCCTTGACGAGCCGCAGCAACCCCAGCATCTCGACATACGTCCCCTTGCGGAAGGCGATGTAGACCGGCTCCTCGACACCGTGGAAGCGGCGCTTGAACGCCGCCTGGCCTTGCAGGTTGAACCTGCGGCGGTTGACCCAGGCAGAATCGTAGGCGCGCTGGAAGGTGTTGCGCCAGAAATCGCTTTCGGGAAATCCGCTCGGACCGATATCGACGAGCGGCGACAGGCCGAGCGTCACCACCGAGATGCCTTGCTCGCGAAAACGGTCGACGGCGAATTTGGTCAGGCCGATCTCGGCATGCGGCGAGGCATCGATATGCTTGCGCTTGAAGGCGGTGGTGTAGCCGATGACCTTGTCGTCGCGATACAATGGGTCGAAGTCGAGCAAGGCGACCAGCTCGCCATTGGGACCATGCAGGACGAAACGGCGCATATCGATGCCGAGATGGTCGGCGAACGGGCGGTTGAGAAAGCCCATTTCCCTACGCTTGACGATGCGGTCGCCGCGCCAGTTGTCGGAGAGCCGGGCGATCTCGTCGAGGTGGATCGTGCGCTTGTCCTCTTCGAACGAGAAGCCCTTCTTCAACAGCCAACGCTCGGAGTAGCGCACGGTCTCGTTGCGCTTTCCGGAAAAATCATGATCAGGCAGGGTGAGGCGCGTATCGATGCCGAGCCGATTGACCTTGTAGCCGAGTCCGGCCAGCACGCGCGCGGTCTCCTCGCCGATCTGCACGAACCACGGGCTGCCGCCGGTCTCGACGAAGCGTCTGATGTAGTCGGACCGCAGCATTGGAGCCGCCACCGGGTCGCCGAGCGCGAAATGATGCTTCATCTTGGTGCCGAAGGCGATGTAGCCGTCGGCGTCGCCGAAATAGGAAAGCTTGTTTTGAACGGCGCTGGAATAGGCTAGCGAGAAGTCACCATGGCGGCGAACCAGCGCCAGGCGCTCGACATGCGTCAGCTCCTGCCGCGCCACCTTGGGCGCGGCGCCCTCAAGGATTTTGTCGAAATAGATCCGCAAGGAGGGCATGGTCGAGATTCCGCGTGCCGCCACAGCGTCGCGCGTTCAAGACGCGCAAAGGTGCTGTAACACTTTGATTCTGCGCATGACCTTGAAAACCGAACCCTGACTCCGGGCATGCGCGTGGGGATGACAGAGACCAGCCCCCAAAGGCCTCGAATCAATCACATTGCCGCGACCTGATTACCGCTGATATCGCGCATATGCCATACAGAGCGCAATCGCGGCCCAATGGATGGCTCGAAAATCGTATGGCTGGAAAATCAGTGGCGGTTTGCTCTATGGATCCTGCACGGGATCAAACGGTTACAGCGCCCTGCGAGCTTGCTGCAATGGTCGAATGGGGATTCGAGGGTGAATGACTGATACGACAATCCGATCGGTTGCGGACCTGCCGATAACGGTCGAGCCGGCAATCGTCGTCGGCGCCGGTGTTGCCGGACTGGTCGCGGCGCATGCCTTGATGAACGCCGGCGTTCCGACGGCAATCCTGGAAAAGGAAAGCCGGCTGGCCGAACCCTGGCATCGGCGGCATCAGCAGTTGCATCTCAACACCCACCGCAATCTTTCTTCGCTGCCCGGCCTTGCCTATCCCCCCGGCACGCCTGCCTTTCCGCAAAGGACGGCCGTCATCCGCCACATGAATGATTTCAGTGGGGAGAACCGGCTGCCGGTGCAGTTTGGCGTCGCTGTCGAAGAGATCACCTTCAAGGGCGATCATTGGGCGCTGCGGACCAGCGCCGGACCGCGCCTTGCCCGCAATGTCGTCATCGCCACTGGCCGCGACAGGCTGCCGTTCATTCCCGAATGGAAAGGCATGAAGGATTTCGCCGGCCGCATCATCCATTCGGCGGATTTCGGCGACGCGCAGGGCTATGCGGGCCAAAAAGTGCTGGTCGTAGGCGCCGGCAATTCGGGTTTCGACGCGCTCAATCATCTGGCCGGCATAAACACGGCAGCCATCTGGCTGTCGGCCCGCAACGGCCCCGCTTTGCTGCCCAAGCGGGTCGGCAAGGTCGCAGTACACAGGCTTTCGCCGCTCATGGCGCGCTTGCCGTTGTGGATCGCCGATGCGGTGATGGCGGCAACGCAGCGCCTGGTTTTCGGCGACCTGACCAAATTCGGCCTGCCGCCAGCGCCCTCGGGCGGCGCCAGCCGGTTGACCTCGGACTATACCGCGATCGCCGCCGACGACGGCGCGGTCAGCGCCATCAAATCGGGCAAGATTACCGTGGTGCCAGCCATACGGGAATTCACCCGCGACGGCGTGATACTGGCCAATGGCAGTCTGGTCTATCCCGACATCGTCATTGCGGCGACAGGCTATCGCACCGGGCTGGAGCCCATGGTCGGCAAGCTCGGCGTGCTCGACGGCAAGGGCGTTCCGCTCTTCAATGGCGGCCAATCCGATCCGAAATTCCCCGGCCTGTGGTTCACCGGCATGCGGCCAAGCATTCGCGGCTGTTTCGCCAATGCCGGCATCCTGGCCAAGGCGATCGCCAAACGGATCGCAGGTTCCGCTGGCGCCTCGTCCGGTGCCTCACGCTGATTTCGGCTCGAGCCGCCGGAACCCACGACCTCCATTAGCAAGTCCCTCCGCGAGCAGGGTGAGCACCAGTTGCAAACGAGTGCCTGATATCAGACCGCGATCTTGCCGCCACCCTGTTTGGTGATGGCGACCACCGCCGGCCGCACCGGCATGTCGGGCTTGAAGTCGGGCCAGCGCGTCGACAGGTCCTCGTAGTAGGATGGGCGGCCGAACGGCTCCCAGTCCTCGCCGCCATCGCCCGGATGCTGGACGGCGACGAAGGCGGTCTGATCGTCCGGTGCGAACAGCGGACCGCACATTTCGGCGCCGATCGGCACGCGGAAGAACAGTTTCGAGGTCGCCCGCGCCGACCCTTCGGTGTCCACCGCCCACAGGCCGTCGGTGCGGCCGGTGGCTTTCGGGCCCTGGCCGTCGGTGGCCACCCACAGGCGACCGGCCGAATCGACCGCGCAATTGTCGGGCATGCCGAACCAGCCATTGGCCGTCGTCGCCGTCGAGAAGGTGGCGCCGACATCGGCCACGGTGGGATCGCCGCATTTCAGCAGCACTTCCCACTTGCCCTTGGCAGCGGCGAAATCGCCGCCATCCTCCGATATTTCGATGATGTGGCCGAAGGCGTTTTCGGCGCGCGGGTTGGCGGCATCGACCTGGTCTGCCTTGCGCTTCGAATTGTTGGTCAGCATGACATAGACCTTGCCGTTGACGGCATTGGGCTGGATGTCTTCGGGGCGGTCCATCTTGGTGGCGCCGAGCAGGTCGGCGGCGCGGCGTGTTTCGATCAGCACGTCGGCCTGGCTGGCAAAGCCGTTTTCGGTCGTCAGCGGCCCCTGGCCGAAGACGATCGGCAGCCATTCGACCGAACCGTCGTCGGCGAACTTCGCGACATGCAGCGTGCCGTCGTCGAGAAGGTCCTTGTTGGCGGCATGGTCGTTCGGATTGAACGCCGCCTTGGTGACGAATTTGTAGACATAATCGAAGCGCTCGTCGTCGCCGAGATAGAAGACGACGCGGCCGTCCTTGGCGACGATCGATTCGGCGCCCTCGTGCTTGAAGCGGCCCATGGCGGTGCGCTTCCTCGGCGTCGAGGTCGGGTCGTTGACATCGACCTCGACGATCCATCCGAAGCGGTTGGCCTCATTGGGCTCCTTGGCGAGGTCGAAACGATCGTAATGCGCGGCCCATTCATACGCGCCTTCGGGAATGCCCAGGCGCTTGTAGTTGGCGGCCTCCTTGTGGCCCTCCGGCAGGTCGCCGGAGAAATAGCCGTGGATGTTCTCCTCGGCCATCACATAGCTGCCCCAGGGCGTGACGCCGCCGGCGCAATTGTTGAGCGTGCCGAAAACCTTGGCGCCGGACGGGTCGGCATTGGTCTTGACGCGGTCGTGGCCGGCGACCGGACCGGACAACGCCATTTCGGTGTTGGAGGTGATGCGGCGGTTGAGCTTTCCGTCGCGCACCACCTGCCATTTGCCCGAGACCTTGCGGATCTCGACGATGGTGCCGCCATGGGCAGCCATCTCGACATCGACCTGCTCCTTCGAGAGCGGTGCGACTTCGGCCGACTTCTTGCCATCCTTTTCGACGATCTTGACGATGCCCGGGAACATGAGATGCGGGTTGGTGTATTCGTGGTTGACGACCAGCAGGCCATGTTCGGCCGAACCGTCGATGGCGATGTAGCCGACATAGTCGTTGTTGTAGCCGAACTGCTTCGCCTGAGCCTGCGCCGACTGTTTCGCCGGGTCGAACTCCGGCGAATCGGCAAACAGCGGATCGCCCCAGCGCAACAGCACATCGGCGTCGTAGCCGGGCGCGACATGGTGCTTGTCGTCGATGCCGGCCTCCAACTCGTCGAACGCGAAGGCCGAGCCTTCCGCAGCCCGGGCTTCGTCGGCGCTGATAAGCGCCAGTGGGCTGACGGTGGCGGCGATGGCCGAGACGGCCAGCGAGCCCTTGAGGAAGCCACGGCGCGAGAACCGCGCGGCGATGACCTCGCCCATGGTGCGGTTGTCGGTGAGGTTGGTGGCCGGGCCGTCGTTTTCCTCGAGCAGGCTGGTGCGGAATCGGGCGTCGGGGGAGCGATGTTCGGTCATTTGGGGCTTGCCTCTGGCTTTGGGGGATGGCTGGAGCGTGTTGCCTGTTTAACCCCTTATATCCGGTCGATCACATTTTCGTGACAGCTCAGGCCGCTTTCAACCGCGTTCCACGATCTCGGCAGCCGACCCCTTTCGCAACGGCGCAATGTGGGGACCAAGGTCCCCGATCAGGCCAAGCAAAGGTCCCTGTTGGCGCGGCATCGGTCGTAGGCCCCCTATGCCAAAGCCGCTATGCCGGCAATGGTCGGCCGCTTGCCAATTTCGGCATCGGCCTGATGAAGAGGAGGACCGGGATGCGCGGATCGATCCCCACCCGCTATCGCCGGCTGACTCTGAGAGCGACATCGGCATTGGCGCTGGCCGTCGTCCCCTATCAACCCGCCTTCCATGGCTCCGCTTCTGGCATCGTTGCCGCGGCCGCGCATGCCAAGGATGGCGGACATGATGGCAGCGGTGGTGGAAGCGGTGGAAGTGCCAGCGGAAACAGCGGCAATTCCGGGCCCGGCGGCGGCGGCGATGGCGCCGGCAACGACCATGGCGGAACCGACAATTCCGGATCCGACAACGGCGGAGCCGGTCATCATGTCAATGCGGCCACTGGCGACAAGGTCGAGGTGGACGGCGACAAGATCAAGGTCGAGCATCCCGATGGCACCACGGAAGAGATCGAGAATGATCGTTTCGAGATGAAGGATGCCCTCGGCCGCACGATCATCGAACGTCCGGCGACGGCGCGCGATTTCAGTCGCCTCCAGGCATTGTGAGGCAAGGCCAGCAGGCAGCGGCCCGGCTTCACAAGTCACCTCCGCCGCCCCCGGCGGAGGTGACTTGATGTCCGGCGTCTGCCGCCGCCAGGCATCGGGAAAGCCAGTTTCCCGATGGCCATCGGCGGTCGCGCCGCCGTTCATACGGCACCTATTAGCACATGTGTAGGACTTTAGTCCAACCTTGCGCTTCCAAAAGTCCTAGGAGACAACCGCAACGGTCGGAGGTCGCTTCCGGGCACCACGTCTTTCGGCGATGTTGGTTGCAACTGCAGCGTTTGAGAGTGGGCGGGCCGGGCTCAATCGACGGAGATCAGGATGCACAGATCGCTCACGACCCGTTGTTGCCGGCTTGCGCTCAAATCCGCGGCTGCGCTGGCGTTGACCATCGCTCCCTATCAGATTGCCTTCGACGGCTCCGTTCCCGGGATTTACGCCGCCAGCGCACAGGCAGAAAAGGGTGGCAATGGCGGTGGCAACAGCGGCGGTGGAAACGGCGGCAACAGCGGTGGCGGCAATGGCGGCAACAGCAGCAGCGGGAATGGCAACAGTGGCAATGCCGGCCAGTCGGGAGCCAACAGAGGTAAGAACGACAATAGCGCGAGCCATGTCAAAGAGGTCGACGTGACAGGCAACAGGATCACAGTCCGGCATCCCGACGGCATAACGGAAAAGATCGAGAATGGTCGTTTCAGGATGGAGGATGCATTCGGTCGCACGATCATCGACCGCCGGGCCACGCCGGCCGATGTCAGCCGTCTCAAGACCTTGTGAAGCTAGCCAACAGGCAACGGCCGGCTTCGCATGTCACCTCCGCCGCCCCCGGCGGAGGTGACCTCGTTTTGCGGCTTAAGACTGGTTCCTGTCGCGGTCGCGCGCCTCACGCATCATCAAAGCTGCTTCGGTGCGGTTTCGCACATTGAGTTTCGACAGCACGCCGGTCATGTGATGCTTGACGGTCTTCTCCTGAAGTTCCAGCCGCAAGGCGACTTCCTTGTTGCTCAGCCCCTCCGCCACCAGCCGCAGGATTTCCGTCTGCCGCTCGGTGAGTTGCCGCAGCCGGTCCGCTATGCCGTTGGTCGGCTGCTGGGACTGGAGATCCGAAAGCAGTCGGGCCGACAGCGTCGGCGAAAGATAGCTTTCGCCGGCCGCCACATTGCGCAGGATGTCGGCAAGCGCGCGCGATCCGATACCTTTGAGGACATAGCCGCACACCCCTGCGTTCAGGGCCATGGTCACATCGGCATTGGCCTCCGAAACGGTCAGCATGACGATCTTTTGGGCGGGATGGCCGGCGAGGATGCTTGCGACCGCGGCCAGACCGCCGCCCGGCATTGAAATGTCGAGCAGCAATATGTCGGGCCGAACCGTCGCGGCGATGCGTTCGGCATCCTGCGCCGTGGCACCCTCGCCAGCCACCTCGAAGCCTCCGATCTCCGACAGGCTGCGCGTCACACCTTCGCGAAAGAGGGGATGATCGTCGATAATGGCGATGCGAATGGCGCCAGTCATGCTTGCTCCTCGACCGATAGACGGATTACCAATCGCGTGCCGTGCGGCCCGGTCAAGGTTTCAAACTGGCCGCCAATGCTTTCGACCCGCTCTCTGAGACCGGCGAGCCCGAGGCCCTCGTCCCGTGCGGGATCGAAGCCTGGCCCGGCATCCGATACTTCAACGAAAAGCCTGCCACCCTTCATCCCGGCACTCACCGCCTGATCCTTGCCTCGCGCGTGGCGATAGGCGTTGTTCAGCCCTTCCTGCACGAACCGATAGATGCTGATCTTCTCCGAGGCGCCAGGTTCTGGCAACTGCCCGGCCAGCGTGAGGGTTACGGACGTTCCCGTCCGCAGCTGGTGTTCGTTGACGGCCAGCCGAAGAATGTCGCTTGCGGCAGCCGTCTCGATCTGCGGCAGGACCAGGCCGGTGCAGATACCGCGTATTTCGCGCAGCGCATCCTCCAGTGTCTTGCGGATCATCGCGACCTCGGTCGAGCGGCTTTCACCCGAATGGCCATCGCCGGAAAACACCGGACTGTCCATGCGCAGCGCCGCCAGCGCCACGAGTTGCGCCGGACCGTCATGGAGATCGGCGCCGATGCGTCGCAAATATCTTTCGTTGAGCGCGGTGGCGCGACGGGACGCCCTCTGCACGCGCAGTCGCAAGGCGCTGTTCTGCGTCACCAGACCCTGCAGCTCCGACACCTGGCGGCGCAGCGCCCCGCGCTGATCGTCGATGGTGCGGCTGCCGCGCAGGACGATGCCCGACAGGAGCAGGAAGGCCGCCAGCGTCGCGCCGGCCACGACCAGCCAGCTTGACCACAGAGCGGAAGCCAGCGTGGCTTTGAAGTCGTCGGCGATCTCATAGAATTCGGTGACGGCCACCACCTCGCCGGACCACGGCTCGCGCACGGGATTGTAGATCTCCAGCAATGGCAGGCCGGAAGCCCTCTCCTCACCTTCATCGTCATCGAACGTATTGAATTCGGCGACGACACTGCCCCCGAAGGCGGAACGCAGGTTGTCGCTCGGATCGAAGCGGCGGCCGATCTGCGCCGTCTCCTTCGCATAGAGAATCGTGCCGTCGCGGGTCCAGAGCTTGAACGATACGAGGCGCTTGCCGAGCGCGCCCTGGCCAAGCGTCTCGTCGAGCGCCTGCTTGACGGAGTCGCTGAGCTCATGCTGCTTGCGCAAATCGGGAAGCAGGGGCGCGATCACGCTGTCGACATACAGCGCCGTCGTGGCGGCCGAATTGCGGATGACGCCATCCCGGATCTGACCCGTCACCCAGGCGCCCACCACCAGCATGACCGCGAGCAGGCCAAAGCCGCCGGCAACGACGAATTGCAGAGCAAGGGAAAGCTCGCTCCAGCGCCGCGCCAAGTTTTGAAAAATACGAATCATGATCCCCTGACCGCCCTTCAATCGATAGGTTGGGCGATTTCAGCACATTGAGCTTCCGTCTTGCCGTTGCCAAGACCTTACGTTTGGTCGGGGTCGCTTGACGTCCCGGCGCGCTTCGGAAACAACGTCCGCGACACACGCGGCGGAAGCCGTTCGAGAGAGGATGAAACGTTGAGTTTTTCGGGATTGCTGCAGCTCGGCTTTTCGACTGTCATTTTCCTGCTGGCGGCCACCGCGGCCAAGCAATGGGGCCTGGCGCCGAGCCTTGGCAAGATCCTGCTGACGCTGGCGCTCTATTCCTTGGGCAATCTGATCATGCTGCGGCTGATCCGCGAATTCGGCATGTCGGTGTCGTTCAGCCTGTCGGCGGTCATCCAGCTGGTCTCGGTGAATGCCGTGGCACTCGTCTTCTTCGGCGAGCGCGTCAACGCGTTGCAGGCGACCGGCATCATGCTGGCAATCGCCGCGGTGGCGCTGATCACGCTCGGGCCCTATCTGCAAGGTCGGTTGTAACAGGCGAGTTGCCGATGAAGAACGCCGCGAACACACTGCTTAACCGGATCGAATTCCCGGTGCTGCTGGCCGGCCTTGCCATCGCCGCCGGCCTGTGGGGCTTCGAGGAGTTGATGGAGGTGGCGCGGGCCACCACGCCGCACGCTTTCGACACCGAAATCATGCTCGCCTTCCGCAAGGCGGGTCAGCCCGACAGCCCGATCGGCCCGCCCTGGCTGGAAGGGGCGATGCGCGATATCACCAGCTTGGGCAGCGGCAGCGTGCTGGTGCTGATCGTAACGGCGGTAATCCTTTATCTCTTGCTTATCCGCAGGCCGGCGACCGCCCTTTTTATCTTCGTGGCGGTGGCCGGTGGTCAGGTCCTGTCGAGCCTCCTGAAAGCCGGGATCGATCGGCCGCGCCCCGAACTCGTCTCGCATCTCGTCAACGAAACAACGCTGTCTTTTCCGAGCGGCCACGCCATGCTGTCGGCGGTGACCTATCTGACGCTCGGCGCGCTGGCCGCGCGCTTCCTACCCGGGCGAACGACGAAGATCTATGTGCTGTCGCTGGCGGTGCTGACGACGCTGCTGGTCGGCATCAGCCGCATCTACCTTGGTGTGCACTGGCCGTCGGATGTGCTGGCCGGCTGGTGCGCCGGCTTCATCTGGGCGATGCTGTGCTGGCTCACTGCCCGAGCGTGGCAGCGATGGCGCGGGCAGCGCCCGAACGGCGACAGCGAGACTGGAGATTAGATCAGCCGGTTGATCAGCCCATGCCCGCAACCCGCCAACAGGAAAACCGCGGACAGCAAGGCTGCCGATGTCACGAAGGTCTTGAAAACAGTCAACGCGTTACCTCCCACGCCAGATGGGACACCCTAGCTCGCAATCCTCGGGAAGTATCTGAAAAAATGGCTGGTCAGGCGACGAAGCTTATGTCCCAGACGTTCATATTGATGCTTGAAACATCATAATGATGGTATTATACATTATTTCTGCAGACTCAGACGGGGATTCCGGCCGATGATCACTGCCGCGCAGATGCGCGCCGCAAGGGCGCTGGCCGGCATCGATCAGAAGACGCTCGCCGAGCGTGCCGGCGTTTCGCTTCCAACGATACAACGCATGGAGGCGAGCGATGGCGTGGTCAGGGGCGTGGTCGACACGCTGATGAAGGTCATCCAGGCTCTCGACGAGGCCGGGGTGGAGTTGATCGGCGAGAACCAGACCAGCGAGCGCGGCGGCCGGGGCGTGCGCCTCAGGCCTGTCGTGCCGCCAGATCCCAAGGCTGAGCCGGCATAAAGTCGCGACGGCGACCGCCGACAGTCCTGCCGACGATCCCGCCGCCTTCAGGGTGCGGAAGGCAGTTCATGGATCAGACGCAGCGGGCGGTGCATCAAACGGCCCATAAGTCGGCCCACAAATCGGCAAAGCCGACATTTTCCGAACTGTTCACACCAAAGCTGGTGACGGTCTGGCGCGAGGGCTACACGCTCGCAAACTTCAAGGCCGACGCCATCGCCGGGCTGACGGTCGCCATCGTCGCGCTGCCATTGTCGATGGCGATCGCGATCGCCTCGGGCGTGACTCCGGAGCGCGGCCTCTACACCTCGATCATTGGCGGATTCATCATTTCGGCGCTCGGCGGCAGCCGCTTCCAGATCGGCGGTCCGGCCGGTGCCTTCATCGTGCTGGTGGCCGCGACGGTTGCCCGGGTCGGTATCGATGGCCTGCTGCTGGCAACGATGATGGCAGGCGTCTTCCTGCTCGCCATCGGCTATCTCCGGCTCGGCACCTACATCAAGTTCATTCCCTATCCGGTGACGGTCGGCTTCACCGCCGGCATCGCCGTCATCATCTTTTCAGGACAGATCGTCGAATTGTTCGGGCTGAAGCTTGCCGGCAGGGAGCCGGGACCGCTGGTGCCGAAGTTGATCGCGGTCGGTGAGGCGGCCGGCACCATCAACCCCGCGGCGACCTTCGTGGCGGTGTTGACCATCGTCACCATAGCCGGCCTGAGGCGCTGGCGGCCGACTTGGCCCGCCATGCTCATTGCCATCGGGCTGGCATCGCTGGCCGTGGCGCTTCTTTCACTGCCTGCCGAAACGATCGGCACCCGCTTTGGCGGTATTCCACGCAGTCTGCAGATGCCTGCCTTGCCGCCGATCAGCCTGGACAGGATGGTCGCCGTGCTGCCGGATGCCATAGCCTTTGCCCTGCTCGGCGCGATCGAATCGCTGCTGTCGGCGGTGGTCGCCGATGGGATGACGGGCCGGCGGCATCGTTCCAACTGTGAACTGGTGGCGCAAGGCTTTGCCAACATCGCGTCCGCCCTGTTCGGCGGCATCTGCGCCACCGGCACCATCGCTCGCACGGCGACCAATGTGCGGGCCGGCGCCCACGGACCGATTTCGGGCGTGGTCCACTCGGCCATCCTGCTGGCGCTGATGCTGGTGGCCGCGCCGCTCGCCAGCTACATCCCGCTCGCCGCTCTTGCCGGCGTGCTGGCGGTCGTGTGCTGGAACATGTTCGAGAAACAGGCCTTCGCCACGCTGTTGCGCGCTTCTCGCGGCGACGCGCTGGTGCTGATGGCGACCTTCCTGCTCGTCATCTTCCGCGATCTCACCGAAGGGATCGTCGTCGGCTTCGTGCTGGGATCGATCCTGTTCATCGACCGCATGGCCAAGAGCATTGCGGTCGAGGCCGATCAGCCGCTGGTGCGGGAGGACGAGGCCGACAGCACCAGCGTCTACGATTCCAGCGAGGCGACCGACGCCGACACCGTCGTCTACCGCATCTCGGGCGCCTTCTTCTTCGGCGCCGCGTCGACCGTCGGCACCGTGCTCGACCGCATCGCCGACCAGCGCAAGAACTTCATCCTCGACTGCTCGGCCGTGCCATTCTTCGATTCGACGGCGGCCAATGTCATCGAGGGCGCCGCGCACAAGGCCAAGCGCGCCGGTGTCCGCTTCATCATATCGGGTGCCGCGCCGCAGATCCGGCGCATGCTGATCAACCACGGCGTCAAGCGTCCGCTGGTGACCTATGCCGCTTCGATCCGGGACGCTCGGGCGCAGCTGAAAGGAAAGCTGGAGGCGGAGTAGGCAACCAGGATTTGCTGGCCGGTGGCCGCTTTGTGCAAGGTGTCCGCCGGTTGAACGCCAACTTTTGATCCTGAGTTGACTCACGCAAGGCGCGACGTGAGCGACCGCTTTGCGCCTGATGGCGGCCATTCAGGGCGCCTTTGGCGCTTCCTGAAAGCCGACTTCCCAAACGACCACGCTGGCCGACATGTTTGGCAAGGCCGGTGCTGGCGGTTAGCTACTATCTACTATAGAGGCGCTCGAGACAGCGCGAGGGCGACCCGCAGATGATTTTTCCGTGCTATGATGGTGTTGCGACGCTTAATCGACCTCTGCAATGGCAGAGGCCGAAAGCTATTTTGCCTGGCGCAGGAAGTTATGCGCCCAAGCACGGGCTCAACTCCGAAACGCTGGGTGTGCTGCCTTTTTCTGACTGATCCGGGCGAGGAGGTTGTCCATGTCCACGAGTCGTATCGACCGGCCGTTGCAGCCGGGCGACCGGGTACCGAATATCGTGTTCGACGCGATCTCGCGCGACGGCAAGATCGCGCTCGACGATTTTCGAGGCCGCCCATTACTGGTCGGTTTGTTTCGAGGCCTGCACTGTCCATTCTGCCGGCGCCATGTCGCGGCGATGGCGCAGCTCAATCCGGCCCTGAAGGAAAAAGGCATAGAATGTCTTGCAGTGGTCAAGACGCCGGTCGAACGTGCGCGGCTCTACTTCCGTTACCATCCGCTACCCGATCTTCTTAGCGCATCCGACCCGGAGGGCGCTTCACACCGCGCCTTCGGTTTACCCATCCTCGAGCTCACGGAGAATGAAACCGAATGGCCGCACAAGCTCGGAATGGACGCAGTCATGACAATGCGGATCGATCTGCCAGGGGAGTTGCCCGAGCCGATGAACCCGGCTGCGGCGGGCGACTTTTTTGAGAAAAAGGACGGGTACGAAATTACGGAGGCCGACCGGCAGATTATGATCGCCGGTCACATGCCGCTTGTCGGCGAGTTCTTGCTCGATCGGGAAGGCATTGTGCGCTGGACCTTCACGGAAGCTGAAGAGGAAGGCCAGAATGTATGCCGGGCCCCAAATCCCAAAGAATTGATGGCGGCAGCTTTCCAAGTCGCACACTAATCTGGAAAGGGGTTCTGGCGGAGATCGCCGCGTCCATGAGCGTAATCCTCGCGTTGTGCTTTCCGGTGTCGAAAGTCTTCACTGGCCATGTTCAAGTCTCGATATGACGAATTTCGTTCCCGGCAGCAGAGACCAAAAATTCGCTGCTGCGGCAGCCTCGAGACGCCTATCCACTGCGGCCCCGACGGCATAGCCATGACAGTCATTCTGGCAGCCCGGCCATGCGATAGCCTTCCACGATATGCCGCCGCACGTCTTCGGCCGGGAAAGGCTGCGAAGCTGACCAATGCCGGATTGTGAAGTGCGGATTGCTTATCATGAACATTTCCGCCTCCCAGCGCGCCTCCTCCAAATGGCCAAGTCGCGCAAGGCTTGCCGCAAGCAGGCGTCGTGAAGTCGTGCGATAAGTTTCGGGTCTCCGCAACGTTTGAACCGCGGATTCGTAGTCACCGATGGCATACTGAGCCTGGCCCAACATCCAGTAATACCAACCGGGCGGGTGAGGGTTGAGTCGCAGCGCCTTGCGCACCTGCTCTATGGCTTCGGCAGGCCGGCCGTTTTCCGTCGTCAGTTCAGCCTGCATCGCCCATGCGTCGGCGTGGTTGGGATCCAGCTTGTGGGCGGCGGCGAATTCGGCATCCGATTCCGCCCAGCGACCCTCATGTCCTAATATAACGCCCAATACCCATCGGTTCCCAGCGTCATTCGGGTCAAGTCCGACCGCCTGCTGTGCTTCGGCAAGCGCACTTGCGCGATTGGGATCCATCGGTTCGTCCCAGAACTCCCAGCCCAGCCAGAGGTTGAGTGCCAGCCAACGATGGGCCTCCGCATATTCCGGATCGAGCGCGATTGCCCGGTTCAGCAGGAAAATGGCTTCTTTCGCGGTGACCGCCGTTTGCAGCCCCAAGGCCCGTGCACGCACACATAGATCATAGGCCTCCAGGTTGCTCGGTCTGTTGCGCGCCGGCGCGGCGGTCAGACGGCCCACCAGAGCCTCGACAATCTTGCCGGTCACCTCGTCCTGAACGGCGAAGATATCTTCAAGGCTTCGGTCGAATCTTTCGGCCCAAAGGTGGTCGCCCCCGATCGCATCGATCAATTGAGCGTTGATACGCACCCGTCCAGCTGCCCGCCGTGCACTACCCTCAAGAAGATGGCGCACTCCCAGTTCTCGCGCGATGCGACGCACATCCACGTGCCTGCCCTTATATGCAAAAGCCGAGTTGCTGGCGATGACAAACAACTCGCTGTTCCTCGACAGATCCGTGATCAGGTCTTCGGTGAGGCCGTCGACAAAGGCCTCCTGCTCCGGATCGTTGCTCATGTTCGTAAAGGGAAGGACGGCGATGGAGGGCTTGCCGGGGAGCGGCAGCGGCGCTTTCTCCGCCGGTCCGCCACCGTCAGATGAGGTCGATATCCGAATCCGATAAACGGACACCGGTTCGGCAACGTTCTTGATCGCTTGCGGACCGAGTTCGTCGAAGTCGCATTCAAGCTTTCGCTTGACTTGGTCATAGACGCTGCCGGAGACGCAGATATCTCCAGCCCCGGCCATTGCCTGAAGCCGCACTGCGATAACAACGCCATCGCCGAACAGATCGCCGTCCTCGACAACGACATCGCCCAGATTGATGCCGATATGCAGGTTGATTTGTCGGTCGAACGCCAAACCCTCATTCGCGGCCATCATCCGCTTCTGGAGTTCGACGGAGCATGACACAGCGTTCACTGCGCTTCCGAACTCGACTAGGACGCCATCGCCCATCACTTTTACGACACGGCCGTGACGGTCGCGGACCAGTGGTTCCAGGATCTCCTTCCGCCTTCTCTTTAACGCGGTCAACGTTCCTTTCTCGTCCAGGTCCAGAAGTCGGCTGTAGCCCACCACGTCGGCGGCCAATATGGCGGCAAGACGGCGTTGGGCGCGTTCTTCGGCCATTTCGCTTTGCTTTCATTGAAAGCAGAAAAATGGATTGTATGCCGCCCATTTCAAAAGTCTATCAGGCTGACTTCGAAGCTCGATCGGCAACCCGCTACATGGAGTGATCGCGCCACGTGGGTCGATCATTCACTTTCTTCTTTACGCGGTCGCGAGGACGGGTTGCTCTTGGCAGGGGCGACTCCGTAAAGGGATGGGCGCCGCCCTGCAATGCGCGCTATTGCTTCGCCGGCGGCACGATCTTCATCACGAACGAAGTCGGCGCCTCGCCCGGTGCGAACGGTCCAGGGACCTTGTTGCTCACCGGCGGCAGGCTCTTGAGATAGGCCGCGATCGCCCCGGCGTCGGTATCGGTGAGCTCCGCGAATGCCGCCCACGGCATGATCGGAGCGAGCGTGCGTCCATCGGGGCGCTTGCCTGTTCGGATTGCCGTGACGATATCACGCTCACTCCAGCGCCCGAGACCCGTCGCCGCGTCGGGCGTGAGGTTGGGGCCGTAGAAGACCCCGAGCCCCGGGATCTCGAAGCCGACCTCGGAGCCTCCGAGGTGACGCGTCATGTCCGGCTTGCCGAGGAAATGTCCCGGCGTGTGGCAATCGGTGCAGTTCCCGATGGTCACCAGGTATTTCCCCCGTTCGACCAGCTCGCGGTCGGCCGCGCCGGCAGGCGACGATCCGATCGTCGCCACCAGCGCCGTGAATGCTGCGGGCAACACCCGCCTGGCCGTCTGCGACGCCACGCGCGCCGCGGCAGATCCGAAGTCGCGAATGCTCATGCTTTCCTCCGTCCCGTGGCTCTAGGGCTTGCGGCCGATCACGGCGCCGTTCGCGGCGGGTGCGTCGAACCAGACCGTCTCGATTTGCCTGAATCCGGCTTCCTCGAGCCACGCCGAATATTCGGCCGGCGTATAGTTTCGCCCTTCCGTCTCGATCAGCATGTTGAGGCTCATTAGCGCGGCCGGCGTCGGCCCGGTCTTTTCGTCATTGACGAGAAGCTCGCTGATGACGACCGCGCCGCCGCTCGGCAAAGCCTCGAAGGATCGGCGCAGCAGGGGGCGGTCCTTCGCCTCGTCCCAATCGTGCAGGATCATCGACAGGAGATGCACGTCGTGATCCCCGGGAAGCTGCTCGAAGAAGCTGCCTCCTATGGTCTCGATCCGGTCGGTCAAGCCGGCCTCGGCAATCTTTCCCGCGGCGATCGCGGCCACATGCGGCAGATCAAACACGGTCGCGCGCAGCGCTCCATATTGCTTGCAAAGCTCGATGTCGTACGCGCCCGATCCGCCGCCGATGTCGAGAAGACGGCGGAAACGGCTGAGATCCACGGCCTCCCCAAGCATACTCGCGGTCATCGTGGAGAGCGAATGCATCGCCTCCCAGAAGGTTGCCAGCATCGTCGGATCCTCGCCGTCGAATGCCGAGGATGCACTGTCGTGTCCCATGTGGTTGGCCGGTTCGTGCGCAGCGCTTCGGTAAGTTTGCCCCAGCCCGCGTAGAGCCGCTTGTCGGCCATCTGCACGAAGCCACCGAAGTAATACGGCTTCCCGCGCACGAGATAGGCTTCGCTTAAAGGCGTATTGCGATAGCGGCCGTCCGCTTTCTCCAGAAGCCCGAGTGCTGCGCAGCCGGTCAACAGCATCTCGGCCGGGCGTGGATGCAGACCGAGCGCTTGCGCTAGCTCGCCAGCAGTCGTGCCTGGGCCGCCCGCGAGGCGGCTGAAGAGGTCCAGCTCGTGTGCTGCAGCCAGGGCCTTGAAAGCCCAGAAGCCCGTCGAAAGTGCCATTAGCGGGACGGCGGAAGGAAGTTCCTGCGTGGCAATCGGCTGGTCGACCGAGCGCAGCCTTGTCCCGTCCGAGATCGAACCGGGCTGGCGGGCAAGCGTTGTCGTGCGCGCAGCAGCGCGCTGGAGATGGTTCAACATGGCGCATTCCTCAGTGTTGACGGTTAATTCGCGGCTTCAAGCCGCGCTGTATTCTTGGCAGTGCGGGTTCCGAACACTGCCGCAGGTCCGGACCGCCCCTACCTCATCGACATCAAGTTCGTGACTAAACCTGGGTTGACTTCAAGCACTGCCGCTGGGGCCTCGGCATGACCGATGTCCCTCAGCCGCTCGGGGGGCAAATCCGCGATTGCCCGACGTCTGGAGACGGCCAACAGCCAAGCTTTGGGAGCCACGTCTGTAGCCTTCAACACAACTCCAAGTAGTCGCACACTCGACGAGTGATCGACGCGAGTTTCCGCTCGAGGCATTTCAGCCTCCCATTTCCAGCCATCCGCGCGAGTTCCTTGGGGGTATGCAGCCCACCGGCCAGTTCGTCGGCGATGTTCAGCTTCGCCACCATGCACAGCAATTGCGTCGTCAAGCAATCGCATGTTCTTGCCTCGCTCTGCGAAGCCCACCGCAGGGCGACACATAGCGCAGGCACCGCGGCGCTGTCAGCCCAAAAGCTCCGGGTTTTGTTCTGATCTTGCTGCGGAATGGGCGGCGGTCTTGCTTCGGCAGAGATTTCGCTTACCTGAACTGTGCCATGTTACGATTGCAGGACTACACCACCTTCAATCATCTGCAGCAGTCGGGTGTTCCTTTGCGGGCCTCGACACGCTTCGGGGAGGGCTTGGCAGCTGCGCTCTGGGAGCGGGAGGGACACGGGCATTACCGCTACAACCCGGCCAATCACCATACGCTCAGTTTTTGGGTCGCCGGTGGTGCGGGCTTTCGCCGGCTGCGCGGACGCAGCTACGACCCAATCCATGGCGAAAGCAGCCTCTGGGTTGTGCCGGCGGGCGCACCGACCGCATGGGAGGCTGCCGGGAAAGGCCGGCTGCTCCACTTCTACATCCCGACGCCGGTGTTTGAGTCGCGAGTGGTGGAGACGCTCGATGCCGACCCCAGCCTGATAAGCCTGCGCGAAGCGGGCCTCCAACGCGATCCGTCGCTCGAAAACATTATCCGCTCCATGGTGCTGCCGCTGTCGTGGGAGGAGCCGGCTGACCGCATCGCCATAACTCAGGCCGGCGAAATGCTGACCACCTATCTCGCGGCCCGCTGCAGCGAACGCCCGCCGAGAGCGCTCTTCATCCGCGGCGGTCTGGCGCCAGTCGTTCTGCGGCGGGTGCAGGAGTATGTCGAAGCCAATCTGGAGCAGGACCTGACGATTGAGGACCTGGCTGCCGTGGCCGGTCTGAGCCCCTATCACTTCGCCCGTGCCTTCAAACGCTCGACTGGCCTTGGCCCCTATCGCTACGTATTGCGGAGACGTACCGACCATGCCAAGCGGCTTCTTGCAGCAGGCAAGACTCCGTTGTCCGACGTGGCACATGCCTGCGGCTTTGGCAGCCAAAGCCACTTTTCCGCCCGCTTCCGAGAGGTAACCGGACTGACCCCACGCCAATTTGGCCGCTGCGTTCATGGCCGATCCCTGGTCGAGCGCGTCGGGATTGGGAATCTTTGACCTCTGCACTCGCGGCTGTTGGCGAACGTCGAGGAGATCGGCCTCGAGGCGCCGATCATGGCTCTCAGTCGAGCTTCAGCGCCGCAACCTCGCCCTCGTTCATCAGCGGCACATAGAGGATCGACTTGCCGTCGGTGCCGATGTCGGCGCTGCCCGGCTTGAAATGCGCCACCGCTTCCGGCGCGGCGCCGGGATGACAGCGGTAGAGCGTGCCGGTCATGTAGGCGGTGGCGTAGATGGTGTCGCCAATAGCGACGACACCATCGAGGTCGGCGAATTTCTGCGCGTCCGGCAAGGGCGAAACCACCTTGCTGGCGATGTCGACCGACAGCAGCCCGCCCGGCTCCGCCGTGCTGAAGTCGGGCTTGATGCCCTTGCCCCAGGAGGCGACGATCAGCCTGATACCATCGACGAAGACGCCGTTGGGCGAAGCCAGCATCGCGTCCTTGACGAACAGTTCCGGCCGGTCGCCGTCGATGCGATAGATCGTGTCGGCCAGCATGTCGGTGACATAGACCTTGCCCGACGAGTCCGATGTCATGTCGTTCAGGAAGACCGCGTTCGGCACCGCGATGCTGGCGACGAGCTTGCCGCTGGCGAGATCGACAACGCGAACCTTGGTGATGTCGGCGACATAGAGCTTGCCGCCCGATATTGTCATGCCCTTGGGTGCATCCATGCCGTCGGTCCAGTGTTGGGTGACCGTCTTGCCGTCCAAGGACACCACGCTGAGATAGCCGTTGCCGTCGGCCTCACCGGGATTGCCGACGATATTGGAGACGATGATGCGGTTGTTGGCGGCATCGAACAGGGCCGATTCCGGCTGTTCGAGACCGGTGGCGCGCCAGAGTTCGCCGGCCTGGGCGGCAGGCACTGCGTCGATGCCGATGACGGCGAGAAAGGCTGAGGTGACGAAGGTTTTCATGGCTGGTCTCCTGTGATGACAACGGAGAGCTATGATTTTCGATACTTTCCCGAAAGCCATATTACCACTAGTATCGAAAATCGATACGAAATTCCCGACAAGAGGTGCATCCCATGAACGGCCTGATCTTCGACGCGCTGAAGCGGACGCTGAAGGCGAAGGGCGTCACCTACCGCGAGCTCGCCGAACGCATGGGCGTTTCCGAGCCGACGGTGAAGCGCATCTTCCACGAGCGCAACTGCAAGCTCGACCGGCTGATGGAGATCTGCGCCGCTGCCGGCGTCGAGTTGGAGAACGTGCTCGGCTCGATGAACAGGGGGCCGGGTCCGGTCAACCACATCGCGCCGGAGATCGAGCGCAGGCTCGCCGGCCGGCCGGCACTGCTGTTCATCTTCGTCATGCTGTCGGAGAAGTTCACGCCCGAGGGCATCATGCGCTCGCAAGGCCTGAGCGAAGCCTCGATGTTCCTCTATCTGCGGGATCTGGAGGAACTTGGCCTGATCGCGCTCCGACGGGGTCTGTCGGCGAGATTGCTGGTCGAGACGCCGATCCAGTGGAATTTCGAAGGGCCGCTGCGGCCGCTGTTCGAGATGACCAACAAGAATTTCATCGGCTGGGCCATCACCCATATCGAGAACGAAGCGACCTTCGTCAGCTTCTCGAGGCGGATGCGGCCGGAGACGGCGGAAATGGTGCGGCGCGAGGCCCAGGACCTCGCCGACCGCGCCAAATTGCTGGCCCATCACGATCAGCACACCACGCCGGAGGATGGGCTGGTTGGCTACAAATGGACGTTTGCCTTCGGTGCAACGCCATTTCCCGCGATCATGCCGATCGGCCCGCACCCGCGCGATGCCGGCGCGTTCGATCGGCCCGCCGCTCCCGCAAAGGGACGCCGCCCGTTACCGGCCTGACAGCCGCGGTTCAAAAATGAAATCACATTCATGATAGAGTTCGCGCACTGATTTGCCAGACTGAAGAGGGCGGGTTTGCCGAATGCGTGACACGTCCCCGTGAAATCGAAGTGATCCTATGCCGACCGCGCCAACACTTGAACTTCGCCGCTATTCGCGCCTGAAAAATTTGCGGGCGCGCGCAGAACGCCAGGGTGCTGCATTGCAGTTCTGGGCCCGTACGGCATCGCTCGCTGTGATCTCCTGCTTCTTTTCATTGATCAGCCGCTGGGATGCTTCGCTGCTCTTCGTGCTGGCGGGCCTCGTGCTGTTCCAGCTCGTCGGCCTGATCCAGTTTCTCTTTGCGCGCCGTCGCACGGCGCGATGGTGGATCGGTTACCTCGTCGGTACGCTGGACATCATTCTGTTGACCGTTCTGCTGGTAACGCCCAACCCGTTTTCCCTGGAGGTCGCACCAGCCGCGATGCAACTGCGCGAGGGCAGCTTCAAATTCCTGCTGATTTTCGTATGCCTTGGCGCGCTGACCCTTTCGACACGATTGGCGCTCTATCTCGGCGCGCTCGCGGCCTTGACATGGGCGATCGGGGTGGGATGGGTGATTTCTCATCCGGGAACCGTCATTCCGGCGACGAACCTCTATTCGCTGCCGGTGACAGAGCGACTGAACCTCTATCTCAACCCCAATTTCGTCGATACATTTGCGCAGGCGACCAACGTGTTGGTTGTGCTGATTATCGGCGCGATCATGGCGCTGGTCGTCTATCGTTCCCGACATTTGTCGGAAGACTATGTCAAGGCAGAGCGCGCCCGCGCCAATCTCGCCCGGCATTTTTCGCCCAATGTCGTCGACCAGCTCGCCACCGATGACGAGCCCTTCGGCCCGGTCCGCCGGCAGGATATCGCGGTGCTGTTCGCCGACATCGTCGGCTTCACACACTATTCCGAGGATCATCCGGCCGAAGCAGTGTTCGAACTTCTGCGTCAGTTCCACCGTCGCATGGAACAGGTCGTTTTCGACCACAATGGCACCGTCGATAACTATATCGGCGATTGCATCATGGCGACATTCGGGGTTCCGCAAGCCAGCCATGACGACGCGACTCGGGCCATTCAGTGTGCTGAAGCGATGGTCGCCGCTCTCGAAGACTGGAATGTCCAGCGGGTGTCCAGGGGATACCCGCCGCTGGACGTTCGGATCGGTGCACAATATGGCGCAGTGGTCATCGGCGCGGTCGGCAGCGAGCGCAATTTGTCCTTCGCGGTGGTGGGCGACACCGTCAACGTCGCCAGCCGTTTGCAGTCGCTCTGCCGTGAGCTTCAGGCGAATATTTGCTTTGGGTCACGACTGATTGAGGCCGCGAAGGCGGAATCGCCCACGACACTGTTGAATGCGCGCGATCATGGACCGGTGAGCATCCGCGGCCGGGACGAACCGGTCCATGTCTGGGTCGAACACAGAGCCAAAAACCAGGGTGCTATTGCGGTTTCGGCGTGATATAGGCCGCCATGTGAAACGCCTGCACCTCGGCTGGATAGCGATAGGCCGCGCCATAGGGGCCATCAGGTGTCTGAGGCGATTGCGCCAGCCTTTGCGGCTGCGGCGTCTGTGCTTGCCTTGTCGTCCCAGACCATCTGCCGGTAGTCGAAACCATATTCCAGCGTCGGCTTGACGATGCGGAAATAGGGCGACAGGTCGAAATCGCGCGGCGTGTACAGTGAGTGGTGGCGGATGTGCAGGATTTCCTTGCGCGAATAGTTCGACTGCGCCGAAGCGCGGCCGGGCGCACGGGTGATCTCGGGCAGGATCGGATAGCGGATCTGGCCATAGGCCTCGGCGATCAGCGTCGAGCAGATCGCCCGTGTCGGGTCGCCGGAGCCGAAGGCCAGCATGCGGCGGCGCCAGCGCACCGGCACCGGTGGCGTCGGGAAGAAGAACCGCAGCATGTCGAAAATGTTCTTGAGGTCGTATTTAAGGCCGAGCTTGCTGACCATGAAGGCGACGACCTTGTCGCGGTCCTCCGGTGTCAGCCCGCTCGCCCGGCAGATGCGGGTGTTGTAGGTGCGATAGCGCGACAGGGGCACCGCCACGCAGCCTTCGCCGAGCGTGACCTCGATCAGCCGCCGCCTCTCCGTTCCGTCCTCCGGTTCGGCCAGCGCGTCGCCGACATAGAAGGCCGCATGCGACCAGGTCGACTGAGTCAGGTATTTGATCGCCGCCGAGATCTTCTGGTTGCCCTCGATCAGCAGGATATCGCCGGGCTCAAGCGTGCGGCGCAGCGTCTCGGCATCGGATGGCGTGTAGGGTTCGTAGCCGGAAGATTCTTCCTGCAGCCGGCCGGCGAGCCAGCGGCCAAGTCGATCCAGAAGCGTGTTGCCGGGCTCGGTCATATCCTAGGCGATTAGCATAGGCGGGCAGCCGGGCGCCAGCCGCATGTCGGTCAGCTGACCGTCGCGTCTTCCGGCGGCGAAGCCAGATCGCCGCGCGCCTTGCGCGCCAGTTTGCGCGTCGAGCGTTTGGGGCTGTCGCCGAACAGTTCGGCCGCCTCGGCCAGACAGCTCTTCTTCAGCTGCTTCTCCGACCGCTTCAAAAGCTTGCCTAGAAGCTTGGTGTCCTCGTGCGGTCCGAGCGGACGCCCGTCGGCCTCGAGCAGGTCGCGCATGACGAACACATCGTGCAGGTCGCCCAGCCGCTCGCCCAGTTCGTCGACCGCCTTGCGCCGGACCTTGATCGGTGTCGGCCACAGCCTGCCGAGCAGCGACAGATGCATGCCGTGGGTCTTGGCCGCCTTGCGCAGATCGTGGAAATCATTGGCTTCGCCGCGCGATCCGGCCTTGTCCAGCGCCTTTCTGGCGCGACGCAGCGTGGCACGTGCGCCTTCGGCAAGCACGTCCGCGGCCTGTTCCGGCTGGTCGGGCAAGACGAGGCTTTCGATCCGCTTGAGGCCTTCCTCGCAAGCGGCGGTCGCCGCGCCGATCGCCGCTTCGAGTCCGCTGCCTTCGTGCAATTCATGCTGGTGGGCGATCAGCCTGTCGCGTGCGGCGGTCAGCCCATCGTCGGCGCTCTCCTTGGGAAAGCTTGCCGCCAGCCGGTCGATGGTCTCGATCAGCGCCGTCGCTTCGCGCGGGCCGGCAAGCAGCCCCGCCACATTGCGGTAGCACTGGTTCTCTGTCTCGCAGAATGTTTCGTCTCCGGAACGAACAAGGCGCAGCAAGGCACGCGCGCTCTTCAGCCGCTTGCGGCATTTGTGCAGCGCCTGCTCCGGCCTGCTACGCGCGGCGTCAAGATGATGCAGAGCCTTGCCGATTTCCTCGGCAAGGATACGCCTGACCTCGTCGGTCAGCGGCAGGCGTGGATCGATGCGAAAGCTCATGCGGCGATCTCCGGTATCCCCCCGAGGGCGAGCGACGCGTTGTAGAATTTCTGCTCGCCGGTCACTTCACGGCCGAGCCAGTCAGGCAGCATTTCGTCCGGCACGTCCTCCGGCGTCTCGAGTTCGGCGACCACAAGTCCCGCCAGCGGCCCGCCAAAGACATCGACTTCATAGAGATAGCCGCGGTGCCTAACATGGTGACGTGTCTTCTCGATGACACGTCCGAGGGCGAAGTCCAGCATCTCCATCGCCTCCGACAGGGGGATCGAATATTCGAACTCGTCGCGCTCGCGCGCCTTGCCGCCGAATTTGAGCGTCAGCTTGGCGGAAGTGCCGTCACTGATGCGCACGCGCACCGTGCGCGCGGGGCCGGCGGCGAGATAGAACTGCAGGATGCGGATATCCGCCTCGGCCAGTTCCAGCCATGCGGTGCCGGAAACCAGGAATTTGCGTTCGATTTCCTTGCCCATGGCCGCGCACTAAAGCGGTTGCCGCCGTTCATGGCAAGACAATGTACACAGTTGGCGCTCACGGATTGACTTTAATCAATCGATTGATTAAATGGAGGTCATGACAAAGTCGCCCGACCCCAAAAGCCCTCGCCGCGAGCCCACCGAGATGACGCGCGCCGCTCTTGTGCAGGCGGCGCTGAAACTGTTCGGCCGAAAGGGTTTTGACGGCACCTCGACGCGCGAGATCGCCGCGGAGGCGCACGCCAATATCGGTTCGATCGCCTATCATTTCGGCGGCAAGGAGGGTCTTCGCACCGCTGCCGCCGACTTTATCGTCGAAACCATTCAGACGGTTGCCGGCCAGGCGCTCGGCAATATGCAGGCAACCGCGCCGGGCAGTCCCGAGGCGGCGCAAATGCAGCTCTTCGCGGCTCTGGAACGAATGGTCGGCTTTGTCGTGGCAAGCCCGCAGGCCGGCGAGATCGTGCAGTTCCTGTTGCGCGAGCTTTCCCATCCGACGGCAGCGCTTGACCGCATCTATGACGGCGTCTTCGAGCCGACGCACCGCCGGCTGTGCCAGCTCTGGGAACAGGCGACGGGCGAGCCGGCCGAAAGCGAGGCTGCGAGGCTTACCGTGTTCACGCTGATCGGCCAGGTCATCTATTTCCGCATCGGTCGCGAGGCGGTGATGCGCCGCATGGGCTGGCACGACATCGGCGCCGCCGAGGCCGCCAAGGTGGTGGCGGCCACATCGGGCAATCTCAAGGCCATACTGGCTGCCCGGAAGAGGCAAGGATGAAGAGGCAAAGACCATGAGCATTTTGTGTTCGCTGCCGCTCGCCGCGCAGCTTTTCAGCGCCTGTGCCCCGGCTGCGCCGCTGGCCGTCGGCTATGTCGAGGGCGACTATGTGCTGCTGGCGCCGATCGAGGTGGCGCAGGTCGAGACCGTCATGGTCAAGCGCGGCGATCGTGTGGTGCCCGGCACGACCGTGGTGACGCTGGAAAGTGCCGATGCCAGGATCGCGGTGGCGCAGGCCGAGGCCGGCCTCGCCCAGGCGCAGGCGCAATTGGCTGACCTGCAGATCGGCAAGCGGCCAGAAGAGATCGCCGTGCTGAAGGCCGAGGTCGACATGGCGAGTGCCCAGGCCGCCGACGCCAAGCGCAAATTCGACCGCGCCGCGGACCTGTTCAAACGCGGCGCCGGCACGCAGGCCGATTTCGACACCGCCTCGGCGACGCTGGAGACGGCCAACGCGCAGGTCGGCCAGGCCAATGCCAATCTCGCCGTCGGCGGCCTGCCGGCACGGCCGGAGACGATCAAGGCCGCCGACAACCAGGTCAAGCAGGCGCAGGCGACGCTGGAGCAGGCTGAGTGGCGGCTGTCGAAGCGCGTGCTGGCAGCACCCTCGCCAGGCCGCGTCAACGACGTCATCCGCAATCCGGGCGACACCGCCGGCCCGACCGCGCCGGTCATCTCGATCCTGCCCGACGGAGCGGTAAAGCTCAGCGTCTACATTCCGGAGAGCGCCTTCTCCTCGGTCAAGGTCGGCACCTTGCTCGGAGTCCATTGCGACGGCTGCGGCCCGGATGTGAAGGCACGTGTCAGCTACGTCTCGCCCGATCCCGAATTCACCCCGCCGGTGATCTATTCCTTGGAGAACCGGCAGAAGCTGGTCTACCTCGTCGAGGCGCGGCCGGAGGGCGATGCCGGCCCGCTGCAGCCGGGCCAGATCGTCGATGTCGATCTGGCGGACAGCGCAAAATGAATGTCATCGACGTCCATGGCCTGGTCAAGCGTTTTGGCGACAAGACCGTCGTCGACCATGTGACGATGACGGTCGCCGAAGGCGAGATCGTCGGTTTTCTCGGGCCGAACGGTTCGGGCAAGACCACCACCATCCGCATCATGTGCGGCCTGCTGACACCCGACGAGGGCGAAGGCACGGTGCTCGGCTTCAACATCCGCACCGACAGCCTGCGCATCAAACGCGAAGTCGGCTACATGACGCAGAAATTCTCGTTCTACGAGGATCTGACGATCGGCGAGAATCTCGAATTCGTGGCGCGGCTCTACAGGCTGAGGCCGGTCGAAGAACATGTCGCCAGGACGCTTGAAGACCTCGGCCTGGCGACGCGCCGCGACCAGCTGGCCGGCACCTTGTCGGGTGGCTGGAAGCAGCGGCTGGCGCTGGCCGCCTGCATCATGCACCAGCCGAAATTGCTGCTGCTCGACGAGCCGACGGCGGGCGTCGATCCGAAGGCACGGCGCGAGTTCTGGGACGAGATCCATCGCCTCGCCAGCGGCGGGCTGACCGTGCTGGTCTCCACCCACTATATGGACGAGGCCGAGCGCTGCCACCGAATCAGCTATATCTCCTACGGCAAGATGCTGGCCACCGGCACAGTCGCGGAGGTGGTCAAGAATGCCGGGCTGACCACGTTCGTCCTGCAAGGCCCGCGGCTCGACCAGGTGGCCGAAGCGCTGCAGGGGCGCCCTGGTGTCGACCAGGTGGCGCCGTTCGGCGCGACGCTGCATGTCGTCGGCTCCGACAAAAAGAAGCTGGAGGCGGCACTCGCCGATATCGAAAAGCAGCACAAGGGCGTGAAAGTTTCGCCTGGTGAAACCAGCCTCGAGGATGTCTTCATCCAGTTCATGTCCGGCTCGAAGGACAACATGGCATGAACAGCGTCTTTTCCTTCGCCCGGCTTGGCGCCCTGCTGATCAAGGAGTTCATCCAGATGCGGCGCGACCGCATCACCTTTGCCATGATGCTCGGCGTGCCGCTGATGCAGCTGGTGCTGTTCGGCTACGCCATCAACAATGATCCGAAAAGCCTGCCGGCGGCACTCGTGGCAACAAGCAGTGACCCCTACACGCGGGCCATGGTTTCGGCGTTGCAGACCACGGGCTACTACCGTTTCGACCATGTCTCGCAAAGTGCTGCCGATGCGGAGTTCCTGATGTCGCGTGGCGATGTCGCCTTCGTCGTCACCATACCCGCCGACTTCGCTCGGCGGGTCGAACGCGGCGACAGTCCGCGGATCCTGATAGAGGCCGACGCCACCGATCCGGCCGTCGCCAGCGGCGCCATCTCGACGCTCGGCACCGTCGCCAGCCAGGCGCTGCTTCGGGCGCGCGGCATACAGGAGGCGGCCGCCGAGGCGGCGCTTGGCCAGCTCGAAGTGGTGGTGCACCGGCGCTACAATCCCGAAGGCATCTCGCAATACAACATCGTGCCCGGCCTGCTCGGCGTTATCCTGCAGATGACGATGGTGATGATGACCTCGATCGCGCTGACGCGCGAGACCGAGCGTGGCACCATGGAGAACCTCTTGGCGATGCCGTCGAGCCCGCTCGAGATCATGCTGGGCAAGGTGCTGCCCTATCTGGCGGTCGGCGCCGTTCAGGTGGTGGTGGTGCTGGCCGCGGCGAAGCTTCTGTTCGCCATCCCCTTCACCGGCTCGATATCGCTGCTGCTCACCGCCGTGCTGATCTTCGTGCTGGCGCTGGTGCTGCTCGGCTATACGATCTCCACCATTGCCCGCACGCAGATGCAGGCGCTGCAGCTCACCTTCTTCTTCTTCCTGCCGTCGATCATGCTATCCGGCTTCATGTTTCCCTATCGCGGCATGCCCGGCTGGGCGCAGGTGTTCGGCGAGATCCTGCCGCTGACGCATTTCCTGCGCATCATCCGCGCGGTGATGCTGAAGGGAGCCGAACTGCCAGCGGTCGCAACGGAGATCGGCTGGCTGGTGGTGTTCGTGGCATTGTTTGCCGGCGTCGCACTGGTGCGGTTCAGGCGGACGCTGGATTAGACGCCGCGTGAGCGTCAGGGTGCTTTTGCAGCGCGGAAGTCTTGGAAGCCGGCGGGACAGCACCCCCCTCTGGCCTGCCGGCCAGAGGGGGTGTGAAGGATCGCTGCAGCTATCATTCTGCGCCGCTGCAATTCTTCGGAACCAGCTATGCCGCCGCCATGATCCCGGCATAGGTACCGAAATCGACATTGCCGCCGGACAGCACCACGGCAACGCATTTGCCCGATAGCTCGATCTCGCCCGATGACAGCGCGGCCAGCGCGACGCAGCCGCCGGGCTCGACCACCAGCTTGAGGTAGGCCATGGCATCGCGCATCGCCTGGGCCGTCGCCTTGTCGGAGACGGCGATGGCACCAGTGAGGTTCCTGCGATTGATCTCGAAGGTGATCAGGCCGGGCTCGGCGGTCAGGATCGCATCGCAGATCGAGGCGTGGCCCGGCTCGTTCGAAACCCTGGTGCCCGCGACCAGCGAACGGCGGGTGTCGTCGAAGTGCTCGGGTTCCACCGCCCAGACCGCAGTGTCGGGCGAGACGTCCTTGACGGCGACGGAAATGCCGCTCGACAGGCCACCACCGCCGCAGGGAACCACAACCGCGTCGAGGCTGACGCCAAGCGCTCTTGCCTGGCGCATCAATTCGAGGCCGATCGTGCCCTGGCCGGCAATGATGGCCGGGTCGTCGAAGGGCGGCACCAGCACCATGCCCTTTTCGAGGTAAGGGCGGATCACGGTCATGCGGTTGTCGCGAAAACGGTCGAACGGCACCACTTCCGCGCCCATCTTGCGGACATTGGCGATCTTCATCGCCGGCGCGTCGGCCGGCATGGCGATGACCGCCTTGACGCCGAACATCGCCGCCGACGCCGCGACGCCTTGCGCATGGTTGCCCGACGAGAAGGCGACGACGCCCCGGCTGCGTTCCTCTTCGCTGAGCGACGACAGCTTGTTGTAGGCGCCGCGGAACTTGAACGAGCCGGTGCGCTGCAGTGTCTCCGGCTTGAACAGTATGCGGGCGCCGAAGCGCTTATTCAGCTCCTGCGATTCGATCAACGGGGTTTCGACGATCAAGCCGGCAAGCCGGGCTGCAGCGCGGTGGATGTCGGCAATGCCGGGAGGGGTTATGGCGGTCATGTAAGGTCCAGTGGAAGAGAAGGTGTCCTCGCATGATGCGCGCAAACAAACGTGGCGCACCAATGAAAAAATGTGACCGTTACAAAGTTTGGCGGGGCGGCAACGCCGCCGCTGCACGCCCCCCTCTGTCCTGCCGGCCATCTCCCTCTCAGGGGAGATTAGACGTCACGAACACTCTCGCCAACTTCCAACGTCGACAAGAGAAGCGCCGAAGTCGAAACTGCCAATCTCCCTCCTTGCGGGGGAGATGGCCGGCAGGCCAGAGGGGGGTGCTGTCCCGCCGACATCTGGCGGTCGAGCGCTCAGCCGGGGGCCCGCTGCCTACGGCAGCCCCCCGGTTCGAGCCCTTTGAAAGGTCCACCGGATCTTTCAATTCGCCTGCGGCGAACCGGGCTCTCACCCCAACAGCGTCCGCTGCCTCTTGCTCCCGCCCAGCTTGCGCCAGTTGTTGAACCGATGCGTGGCGGCCGCAAAGGAGATTTTCATTTGCTGGGCGACCGAATAGCGCGACTTGCCTTCGTCGAACATGCGGTAGCAGCACTCGACGCCTTCCTCGGTCAGTTTGCCGTCAGGCGCCTTGTTGTGCGGATTGGCGGGGTCGAATTTCTCGATCTGCTGCTCGACCAGGCCTTTCAGGCGATGCAGATCGGCCTCGATGCTGGCGATGAGATCGAGAACGGGCTTGGGATCATAGGGATGCGGAGGCTGTTTTGCCGTCATCTGCCGGCTCCTTGTTCTTGGCTTGGCTCACCCATATAGGTAAACATTCACTGATAATGAAGGCCTTGGTACGCGCGCGGGCTTCAACAATTCTTGACCGCACGCAATTGACCGAAGGCATCTCAAACCATAGTTTAGAACTATTCTAAACTAGGGTGAATTCCTCATGCTTTCCCGCGTCTTCGGCTTCGGCCGCCGTCCCTTCGAATCGCTTACCGAACAGGAGATCCTGGCTCTGGCCATTTCGTCCGAGGAGGATGACGGACGCATCTATCGCGCCTACGCCGATGGTCTGACGGAGAACTTCCCGCAATCGGCAAAAGTGTTCGAGGAGATGGCCGAGGAGGAGGACGGCCATCGCGACGCGCTGATCGAGCTTTTCCGCGAGCGGTTCGGAGAGCGCATTCCGCTGATCCGGCGCGAACATGTGAAGGGTTATTACGAGCGCAAGCCCGACTGGCTGGTCCGGCCGCTTGGCATCGAGCACGTGCGCAGCCAGGCCGAAGCGATGGAGCGGCAGGCCTATCTGTTCTATGTCGAGGCGGCCAAGCGCACCACGGATGCCTCGACCCGGAAACTGCTCGACGATCTGGCGTTGGCGGAACAGGGTCATGAGACGCTGGCGCAGCGCCTGGAGCAGAAGCACGTGCCGGGTGAAGTGAAGGACGAAGAGGCCGCCGCCGAGCAGCGCCAGTTCATCCTCACCTATGTGCAGCCAGGGCTTGCCGGGCTGATGGACGGGTCTGTGTCGACGCTGGCGCCGATCTTCGCCGCCGCCTTCGCCACGCATGACACATGGCAGACCTTTCTGGTCGGGCTTGCCGCCTCGATCGGCGCCGGCATTTCGATGGGCTTCACCGAAGTGGCTTCCGACGACGGCAAACTATCGGGCCGTGGTTCGCCGATAAAACGCGGCATCACCACCGGCGTCATGACGTCGGCGGGTGGCCTTGGCCATGCATTGCCCTATCTCATCCCGCATTTCTGGACGGCGACAGGTGTCGCGGCAGTCGTGGTGTTCTTCGAACTGTGGGCGATTGCCTTCGTCCAGAACCGCTACATGCAGACGCCCTTCCTGCGTGCCGCCTTCCAGGTGGTGCTGGGCGGCGCCCTGGTGTTCGCGGCGGGTGTGCTGATCGGGAATGCCTAGTGTTCTTTCCTTGTCCCACAGGGGGAAAAGGAAGAACCACTCACCCATTCACCGCCCGACTGTCCGCCGGCGCCTCGTCCCTCTCTGTCAGTCCATAGTCGCGCACCACATGCGCGATGCGCAGACGATAGCCGGCAAAGATACCGCCGCGGCCGGCCTTCTGCGCCTGCCGGTGTTCCTCGGTGTTGCGCCAGGCCTCCACCGCCTTCTCATCGCGCCAGAACGACAAGGACAGGATGCGGTTCGGGTCGACCAGGCTCTGGAAGCGCTCGATGGAGAGAAAGCCGTCGATGCCGTCGAGCAGCGGCCGCAAGTCGGCGGCGATGCTCAGATACGCATCGCGCCTGCCTGCCGCCGGCTCGACCTCGAAGATGACGGCAATCACGGCAGCACCAGTTTCGCGTGCGGTCCCGAGACGTGTTTCAGGAACATGCGGTCCTCCTTCAGGATGAATCTTTCGCGCTTGGCGAACTCATAGTTTGCCTTGCCGGCGGGATCGGCGGCAAGCCGGGCGCGGTAGGCTTCGTAGGCCGCCAGGCTGTCGATGTTGTAAGCGGCATAGGCGGTCGTGGCCGAGCCCTCATGCGGCGCGAAATAGCCGATCAAATCGGCGCCGCAGCGCGGAATGGCCTGGCCCCAGTTGCGCGCATACTCCTCGAAGGCGGCTTTGCCGAACGGGTCGATCTCGTAGCGGATGAAACAGGTGATGGTCATGGTGGTCTCCTTGGGTTTTCGCATCGATAGTTCGAGCAGCGTCGATACATTGTGCCGCCTGGTCTGCTAGGCAATCGTGGTGACGGTCACGCTTGCCAGAAGGATTTCGCGCATTCGCGGCGCACGTCTTGCGGCGTCAGGCCAAGGTCGCGCAGCAAATGGTCGTCGATCTCGGCAAGGTCGAGACGTTGCAAATGGCGGTCATACCAGCGGGCCAGCAGCCGCGAACGCAGCCAGGTAACGAACGGGAACGATTGACGGCCGGGGAGCGGTGCCGAGGGGAAAGCGGTTCGCGCGGTCATCGTCGTCTCCTTGATCTGCCCGGAGAATAGTGGTTATCTGACAAGAATGCTTCGACGGAGAACGAACTATGCGTGAAGGACCCGACATAGCCCGCATCGCCAGTCTGGTCGGCGATCCAGCACGGGCAAACATGCTGAATGCCCTGATGGGCGGCACGGCGCTGACGGCGAGCGAACTGGCGCTCGAGGCCGGTGTGTCACTGCCGACCGCCAGCTCGCATCTGGGCAAGCTGATGGAAGGCGGGCTGCTCACGGTGGCGAGCCAAGGTCGGCATCGCTATTACGGTCTCGCCGGACCGCAGGTGGCGGGCATGATCGAAGCCATCACCGGCGTCGCGGAAGCCGTTGGCCCAAAGCGCGTGCGACCGGGTCCCCGCGACGGAGCGATGCGGGTGGCGCGCGTCTGCTACGATCACCTCGCCGGCGAGCAGGCGGTGGCGATGCTCGATCGCCTTGTCGCAAAAAACGTCCTGGTCCGCGACGACAAGGAAATCAGGCTCGGGCCGGCGGCCGCATCGCATTTCGCCGCTATCGGCATCGATGTCTACACCAAGCCGCGCCGGCCGGTGTGCCGCGCCTGCCTCGACTGGAGCGTGCGCCGCTCGCACCTCGCCGGCACGCTGGGCGCCGCCATCCTCGACAAGATCTTTTCGGAAAAATGGGCGCGCCGCGAAAAGGACAGCCGCGCGGTCATTTTCTCGCCCGCGGGCAAGCAGGCTTTCGAGAAGGTGTTTCTAGCCTGAGCGGGCGAAGTCCTAGCCCCGCTTCAGCACCTTGCCCTGCTTGAAGAAATCTGCCCACGGATCGGCTTGCGCCAGCTGCTTCATCGTCGTCTTGTCGCCGATCGGGAAAGCGTTCGGCGCCAGCCCGGCCTCGATCTCGGCCCAGGTCACCGGCATCGACACGGTGGCGCCCCTCTTGGCGCGTGACGAATAAGGCGCGACCGTCGTCGAGCCCCTGCCATTGCGCAGATAGTCGACGAAGATCTTTCCCGTGCGCGCCTTCTTCGACAGCGTCGCCGTGTAGCGGTCGGGGGCACCCTGTTCGAGCGCGCGAGCAAAATCATGGGCGAACGGTTTAACCGCCTCCCAATCCGCCGACGGCTTCAGCGGCACCAGCACGTGGTAGCCCTTGCCGCCGGATGTCTTGACGAAATTCGGCAGCGACAGCTCGTCGAGCTTGCCTCTGATATCGAGTGCCGCCTCGCGCACCGCCTTCACGTCGACGCCTTCATCGGGATCGAGATCGAAGATGATCTGGTCCGGCTGCTCCAGTCTGTCGACGGTGCAGCCCCAGATGTGGATCTCGACCACGCCGTACTGGACCAGCGCCGCAACGCCGTCGAAATCCCGGATGAACAGTATCTCCTCGCCGTCGGTCGGGTCCTTCATGCGGGCGATCTTGTCGCTCATGCCGGCCGAGGCGTGCTTCTGGAAGAAGCGCTGGCCGCCGATGCCGTCCGGCGCCCGCACCAGGCTGAGCGGCCGGTTGACGATGAATTGCTCCATGCGCGGCCATACCTGCGCGTAGTGGTCGAGCAGCCCTTGCTTGGATATTTTTTCGTCCGGCCACAGCAGCTTGTCGGGATGCGAGAGTTTGACCGTGGTGGTCATCGACCCGGCGGGTTTGGCGGCACTGCCGGCCGGCGGCTTGGCCTTGGCTGGGCCTTTGCCCGTCGCCGCCTTCGGCTTTTCCTGCACGACTTCCTCCGCCGGCTTGTCCTCGCGCAATCCCTGGAACGAGGCGTGGCGTATTATACGGTCGGACGTCCAGCTGCGAAACTCCACTTCGCCGACAAGTTCCGGCTTCACCCAGACCAGTCCCTTGCCCTTCGGCACGGCTGCGGCGAAGGGCGATGATTTTGCCGTCAGCGCATCGAGCTTTGCCTTCAAGTCGGTGGCGCCCTTGCCGGAGAAGCCGGTGCCTACACGTCCGGCATAATGCAGTTTGCCACCCTCGTGGAAGCCGACGAGGATCGAGCGCAACCCCCGCCCGGTCTTGTCCGACGGTAGATAACCGCCGATGACGAATTCCTGCCGCGCCGTGCATTTCGACTTCACCCAGGTGGGGCCGCGCCCGCTGCGATACGGCGCATCGGCGCGCTTGGAGACGACGCCTTCCAGCCCCATGCGGCAGACATGCTCCAGCATGATCTTGCCGGGTTCGGCGAAATGGTCGCTGAAACGCACCGCCGGATTCTCGGATTGCTTGCCGAGCAGCTCCTGCAGGGCCTGCTTGCGCTCGACCAGAGGTGCCCGGCGCAAATCCTCGCCATCGAGGCGCATCATGTCGAAGACATAGTAGAGGAAGCGGTCCGTCCGCTTCGCTGAGAGATCGGCCTGCAGCAGCGCGAAGGAAGACACGCCGTTATCGGCCAGCACGACGACCTCGCCATCGATGATGGCGTCGCTGCATTTCAGCCCGGCGAGTTCCGCGACGATCTCCCCGCCGAACTTCTCCGTCCAGTCGAGACCGGTGCGGGTCAGCAGCCGCACCTCCGTGCCGGCGATTTGCGCCTGCATGCGATAACCGTCGAACTTCACCTCGTGCAGCCAGTCCTTGCCCGGCGGTGCTTCCCGCTCCAGCGTGGCGAACTGCGGCTCGATAAAATCGAGTTTCGTGCTCCCGGCCTTCGCCTTGCCGGCGGCCGGCTTGTTGGAATGCCAGACCTTTGGCTTCTGGCCCTTGGCGGTCTTGCCTTCGCCGACCTCTTCGATCGTCAGGCCCGACTTCACCGATTCCGGCGCTTCCGTCAGAATGTCCTCGCCGGGACGCGCGGCGGCATCGTCCGACTTGATCAGCAGCCAGTTGTCGCGCTTTTCACCCGCGCGCGGCTTCAGCCGCACCAGATGCCAAAGGCCGTGCAGTTTGTGCCCCTTGAGCTCGAAGCTGATATGGCCCTTCTTCATCGCCTTGGCCGGATCGATCTCGGGTGTCCAGGTGCCTTCGTCCCAGACGATCACCGAACCACCGCCATATTCGCCCTTGGGGATTGTGCCTTCGAACGGTGCATAGTCGATCGGATGATCCTCGACATGCACCGCCAGCCGCTTCTCATGCGGGTCGAGGCTCGGGCCGCGCGTCACCGCCCAGCTCCACAGCACGCCGTCATGCTCGAGGCGCAAATCGTAGTGCAGCCGCGTCGCGGCGTGCTTGTGGATGACGAAGATGCCGCCGGCCTTGGCTTTGGTGTCGCGAGAAACCTTGCCGGCCGGCTCGGCGGTCTTCCTGAAATCGCGCTTGGAATGATACTGTTCGAGGCTGGCCATCGCTTCGTGTCCTCAGGCCGATTTGCGCTTGGGCGCACCGGCTTTCGGCTTGGCGCGTTTAGCCTTCGCCGAAGCCTTCGTCGCGTCGCCATCCGACGACAGGCTCTTCTTCAGCGCGTCGAACAGATTGACGACATTGGAGGGTTTGGGCGCCGCTTTGGCGTTGGGCGCCTTTCTGCCCGCCTTCTTGGCGCGGACCAGCTCGAGCAGCGCGTTCTCGTATTCGTCCTCGAATTCCGCTGGATCGAACTTCGCTTTCTTCTTGTCGATGATCAGCTCGGCCAGCTCGGTCATCTCCGGATCGGTCTTCACCGCCTTGACGTCGCCGAACACCGTGTCGGGCTCGCGCACCGTTGTGTCGTAGCGCAGCGTCGTCAGCACCATGCCCATGTCGAGCGGTTCGATCACCACGGGGCGCTCGCGTTGATAGAGCACGATGCGCGCCAGTCCGGCCATCTTCTTGCCCGCCATGGCATCGCGGATGACGGCGAACGCCTCTTCCGACACCTTGTCGGCCGGCGTGACATAGTAGGGCGTGTCGAGATAGATCTGCTGGATCGAGGCTTTGTCGACGAACCCGTCGAGAGCCAGCGTATGCGATGCTTCGATCCGCACAGCCTCGATTTCGTCCTCCTCGATTTGAAGGAATTCGCCGTCGTCGACCTCATAGCCCTTGATCTCGTCGCCGTCACCGAGCGGCTTGCCGGTTTCGGAATCGACATAGATGCGCTTCACCGTGTTGCCGGTCTTGCGGTTCAGCACCCGAAACGAGACCTTCTCGGCGTGGCTGACGGCATTGGTCAGCTCGACGGCACAGGTGACCAGCGACAGCTTCAGATAGCCCTTCCAGGCTGGACGCGGCGCCATGACTTTTCCCTTCCACGACCCGATAAGGGTGAGAACGGACAGAGCCCGCTCCAGTTCCGCCATCGCGCGACGAATGGAGGTCCAGGTCGGTTTGCGGCGCCGAGGCGCCAAGCACGGAAATTTCACGGGCGCGGCAAAAGTTGAAACAGAACCGCGCGCGGGCGACATTCAAACGAAACATATGTGATGCAAAAGTCACATTGGCCGGAATGCCGACCAACTGCACGGAAAGACCCCGAATCAGCCGCATTCCAGCCACGAAGCAAGGCATTTTTGACCAGATATTAACATCACGTTCACCGACTATTCACGCCTCGACGCTATGATGACCGCAATTCGGAAGGGACATCCGAAAATCGGGACAGGGACCAGGTAAATGAACTTCATCGCGCACCTCATCGGCTATGCCGCCGCCATCCGCGAATTCGTTGCGCCGACATATCGGCCCGAGCGCTATTACATGCGCGGCCCCGGCCCGGCCTGCGCCCGTCGCGGCAACTCGCTGGGCGCGCACTGATCATGGCTTTCGAAAATCGCCACGACAGCCGGATTTGCAGGCCCGCCACCTCTACCCGCGCCACCACCTATCGCGCCGAGCGTCCCGCTGTCGTCGACGGGCGACATGCGACATCGCCACGGCTTTTGGTGCCATTGCTGGCTGGCTTAGTATCATAGGACAGCCGAGGCCGGCGTGACCGACCGTCCCACGTCGGATCGTCCCTCCGAAATATCCAGCGACGCACGCCATCCTCATCGTTTTCGATGGCGTCTGCGTTCTGTGCTCCGGTCGTGGGCATGGTGTTCAGTTTCCCATCCGCTCATCGGATTGATCGTGCGCTATCGCGGCTGGCTCGTGCCGTCCGACCCGCATGGTTCCAGCACGATGGAGGCGCCAGTCGCCCTGCCCAGTTCACGGCAGCCCTGAACCGTGCACAGCGTCCAGCCGTCGCCGGTGGCACCCGAGGCAGCGAGCACGACGCGCCGCTGCGGACCGACATCAGGCGTATAAATCCACCAGCCGTCTTTCAGCACCGCGCCTTCCGGAGGTTCCATGCCGGCGCCAGAACCTTCGATCCGCGCCTCGACCACCTGCAGGCCGGAAGGCGTCAGCTTCCAGTCCTCCTGCCAGCGCGTCCGTTCCACCGAATGGGTCCAGGACAGCGTGAAGGCGGCAACCGAGAGCGTCACCGTCTTGCCGGCGGCCAGGATGCACAGGCTCATGCGGAGATCGACGCCTGCCGCGCCCGCCAGCAATGCCAGCCGATCCAGGCAAGCGACAGCGCCCAGCCGGCCTCGTCGGTGAGCGGTACCGCGGCGACCAGCAGCACGCCGGCGGCGAAGGCCAGCAGGCGCTCCCACCACGCCATGCGCCTGACGAGGAAGCCGACGGCGGCGGCACCCCACAGCATTATGCCCATGCACGCCTTGGCGACGATGTAGGCGACCTCGACCGGATAGCCGAACTGGGCGGCGATCGGCCCGGCATCCTGCAGCATCAGCGCCGGCGTGTAGACCGCCATGAACGGCACGACGAAGCCGGCAATGGCAAGCTTGGTCGCCTGGATGCCGATCTTGAGGCCACTTTCCTTGGCCATCGGTGCCGCGGCAAACGCGGCCAGCGCCACCGGCGGCGTCAGGTCGGCCATGATGCCGAAATAGAAGACGAACATGTGGCTGACCAGCAGCGGCACGCCAAGCGACAAAAGCGCCGGCCCGGCCAGCGACGAGGTGATGATGTAGTTGGGAATGGTCGGGATGCCCATGCCGAGCACCAGGCAAGTGACCATGGTCAGCACCAGCGACAGGAAAAGATTGTCCTCGCCAATCGAGATGATCCAGCCGATGAAGGTCGAGGCGATGCCGGTCAGCGTCAGCGTGCCGATGACGATGCCGACGATGGCGCAGGCGATGCCGACCGGCAGTGCGTTCTTGGCGCCTTCGGCGAGCGAATCGACGCAGATCCGCAGCGTTTCGCGGCCGCCCCTAGAGGTGAAGCAGGCGACGACCAGCGCGGCGATGACGAGGCCGAGGAGGTTGACGCCGAATTTCATGAACGAAGCCGCCGCAAGCCCGAGGGCCAACCAGAACACGATGCGGAAGGCGAGCGGCCCGATCGCCGCGGCCAGCGGCGTGCCGAGGATGAGCACGATGGTCAGCGCCAGGCCCATCGTGCCGGCGAAGATCGGCGTATAGCCGGCGAACAAAAGATAGATGAGGGCTGCGAGCGGCAGCACCAGCGGCCAGTGTTGTTTCACCGCGTCCCACGGGTTGGGCAGGTCCGCCTTCGCCATGCCGTGCAGGCCGGCCTTGCCGGCTTCCAGATGCACCTGCCAGAAGCAGGCGCCGAAATAGAGCAACGCCGGGATGATCGCCGCCTTGACCACTTCGGCATAGGGCACGTTCAGCGTTTCGGCCATGATGAAGGCGACCGCGCCCATCACCGGTGGCATGATCTGGCCGCCCATCGAGGAGGTCGCCTCGACGGCGCCGGCGAAAGCCGAGCGGAAGCCGAAGCGCTTCATCAGCGGGATGGTGAACTGGCCGCTGGCCACCACGTTGGCGACGCCCGATCCGGAAATGGTGCCCATCAGCGCCGACGACAGCACGCAGACCTGCGCCGGGCCGCCGCGCCATGTGCCGACAAGACCTAGCGCGAAATCGTTGAACAATGCGATCATGCCGGCGCGTTCGAGAAAGGCGGCGAAGACGACGAAGATGAAGATGTAGGCGGCCGAAACATAGATCGGCGTGCCGTAGATGCCTTCGGTGCCATAGGCGAAGGTGTCGACGAGCTGGGCGAAATCATAGCCACGATGGGTCAGTGGCGGCGGCAGATGATTGCCGACGAAGCAGTAGGCGAGGAAGATGAAGGCGATGACCGCCAGCGGTAGCCCCATCAGCCGCCTCGCGGCCTCGAAGACCAGCACCACCAGCACGGCGCCGACGATAAGGTCCGGCGTGGTCAGGAAGCCGGAGCGGCGGATGAGGTCGATATAGAACACCCAATTGTACAGGCCGGTGCCAAAGCCGAGCGCGCCGAGCGTCCAGAACGCGGCCTTCGCCGGCACGCTGGTGGCGCGCAGATTGGCGATCAGGCCGAAGCCGAGCAGCAGCAGGAAGCCGACATGCATGGCCCGCACCACCTGGCTCGGAATGCTGCCATAGGCGGCGACGTAAATCTGGAACACGGAAAAGGCGACGGCGATGAGAAAGGCGGCCTTACCGGCGAGCCCTTCGCCGAAGCCCGGCGGCAGGCCTTCTACCTGCTCTTCGGCGGGCGCAAGCACGGTCGGGGTTTTCGGATGGACGTCAGTCATTGGCGGGTTCCTGGCGGTGCTTTCCCTCCCCCTCGAGGGCAGGGCCGAGCGAAGCGAGGCGGGCGGGGTCATTGCGGCAGTGCGCGGCATGGCCCGGCCCCCCCCCCCCCCCCCCCCCCGGGGGGCGGGCCCCCCCCCCCGGGCGGGGTCATTGCGGCAGTGCGCGGCCTGGACCGACCCCACCCGTCCACCCGCCTTCGGCGGCTGTCCACCCTCCCCTCAAGGGGAGGGAAAGGCGCTTACTTCAGCAGCCCCTTCTCCTTGTAATACCGCTCAGCCCCCGGATGCAGCGGCACCGGCATGCCGTCGAGCGCCTTGGCCGGGTCGATCGCCTTGGCGGCCGCATGCGCCGCGGCAAGCTGGTCGAGATGCTCGAACAGGAGCTTGGTCATCTGATAGGCGGTTTCATCGGAGACATCGGCGCGGGTGATGAGGAAATTGCCGACGGCGGCGGTGGCGACATCCTCGCTCTGGCCCTCATAGGTGCCCTTGGGAATGACCACCGAAAGATAGGGCGCACCGATCTTGGCGACGTCCTGCTCTGGCACGGCAACGACGTTGATCGGCACGGAGGTGGCGAGGTCGCGGATCGAGGCGACGCCGAGCCCGGCCGATTGCAGCGTGGCGTCGAGCTGGCGGTTCTTGATCAGCTCGACCGATTCGGCGAAGGGCAGATATTCGACGCGGCCGAGATCCTCGTATTTCAGCCCGGCGGCGGCGAAGATGGCGCGCGCGTTGAGCTCGGTGCCGGAGGCTGGCGCGCCGACCGACAGGCTCTTGCCCTTGAGATCGGCCAGCGTCTTGATGCCGGATTCCTTGCTGGCGACGATCTGGATGTAGTTGGGATAGATGGCGGCGATGCCGCGCAGTTTGTCGAGCTTGCCTGGATATCCGGCCTCGGTGTTGCCCTCGGCGGCCAGCTTGACGGAATCGCCGAGCGCAAAGGCGATCTCGCCCTTGCCCTGCTGCAGCAGATTGAGATTTTCGACCGAAGCCTTGGTCGCCTGCACCTGGGTGCGCGCGCCTTCGATGCCCTTGCCGTAGATTTCAGACAATGCGACGCCGAGCGGATAATAGACACCGGACGTGCCGCCGGTCAGCACGTTGATGAATTCCTGTGCCTTGGCTGAGACAGCGCCCAGGCCAAGCGAGAGCGCCACGGCGCCGGCCGCAACGAATTTCGTTCTGAAATGGAACATCGGATCTCCTCCCTGAAAATATCGACGACCGCACCGCCTCCCAGGTGCGAACCGGAGCGAGTTTAGACAGCGAGCCGCAAATGCCAACCCGCAATTGTGCTCGTTGGACGAACGGTTGAGGGATCGGGAAACAGATGGCGGCTTGCGCAAAAAGCCAGCGCAGCCGAAAGTTTTTTTGAGCTGCCTGTCGAAATCGCGCGCTGCCGCGCGACATACGTCCGGCTCGCAACGAAGCGGCCTTCGAAACAACGGGAGAAGACCATGCGATACATGATTTTGATCAATAACGACGAAGCCGCATTGGCGAACACGCCGATCGAGAAGGCCCAGCAGATGAGCGCGGCCTATGGCGCCTATACCGAAGCGTTGAAGAAATCCGGTGCGTGGCTGGCTGGCGAAAGGCTGCGCCCGACCCAGGCAACCACCTCGGTGCGGATCGCTGACGGCAAGACCAACGTGATTGACGGCCCCTATGCCGACACCAAGGAGCAGCTTGCCGGCTTCTACATGATCGAGGCGGCCGACATCGATACAGCCATCGAATGGGCGGCACGCTGTCCGGCGGCCAGCACCGGCACGGTCGAGTTGCGGCCGATCTGGGAAATGGCCGACTACATGCCCAAGAAATGACGAGGTGATGGACAGTCGCCCGGAGATCGCCTGGGCGGCGGCGGAAACCGCCGCCCGGCAAAGCTACGGCAAGCTGGTCGCCTGGCTCGCGGCGCGCACGCGTGACGTGGCCGCCGCCGAGGACGCGCTGGCTGACGCCTTTGCCGCGGCGCTCGAACGCTGGCCACGAACCGGCGTGCCCGAAAAGCCGGAAGCTTGGCTGCTGGCGGTGGCAAGGCGGCGCCGCGTCGATGCGGTGCGGCGGCGGCTGACCAGCGAGGCCGGCCGCGAGCATCTCAAGCTGATTGCCGAGGAGATGGAGGCGCGCATGACCGACGAAGACCTTCCCGACGAACGGCTGCGGCTGATGTTCGCCTGCGCCCATCCGGCAATCGAGCCCGGCATTCGTTCGCCGCTGATCCTGCAGACCGTGCTCGGGTTCGACGCGGCAACGATCGCCTCCGCCTTCCTGGTGTCACCGGCAACGATGGGCCAGCGCCTGGTGCGCGCCAAGAACCGCATCCGTGAAACCGGCATTCCGTTCCGCGTTCCAGACCGGACCGAACTCGGCGAAAGGCTGGATGCGGTGCTGGAAGCGATCTACGCCGCCTTTGCAGAAGGCTGGTCCGATCCCGCGGGCACCGAAACGCGGCGCCGCAATCTGGCCAGCGAAGGCATCTGGCTCGGCCGCCTGATGGCTTCGCTGATGCCGGAAGAGCCCGAGGCGCTGGGCCTGCTGTCGCTGATGCTGTTCGCCGAGGCGCGGCGCGCGGCACGGCGCGATGCGGCCGGAGATTATGTTCCGCTGGCCGAGCAGGATCATACGCTGTGGGATGGCGCTTTGGTCGACGAAGCGGAATCCCTGCTCCGCCGCGCCGCCACCATGGGCGTCATCGGCCGCTACCAGCTTGAGGCGGCGGTTCAGTCCGCACATGCGGCACGACGGCTGACCGGCCGCACCGACTGGGTGGCGGTACGCGAGCTCTACGACGCGCTGCTCTCGATCGCGGGATCACCGGTGGTGGCGATCAACCGCGCGGTGGCGATCGCCGAGGCCGAGGGTGCCGTGGCTGGACTGGCGGCCCTCTACGTGCTGGGCGACGACAAGCGGCTAGATGAGTATCAGCCCTATTGGGCAGCCCGCGCCGGTCTCCTGGCCAGGCTCGGCCAGGCACCGCAGGCATGCGAAGCCTATGACAGGGCGATCGGCCTCGAGCGCGACCCAGCGGTGCGCCGGTTCCTGCAGGGCAAAAGGGCGGTGCTGCGAAATTGAGCCTCGCCAAGGCGGCGCTTTGCCGTCCGTTCAGCCTGGCCACATCTCATGCGATGTGTTGAGCGTCTTCATCAGGGGATGCTCGCGCAGCTTCGACCACAGACGCTCGATATCAGGCCAGGTCGCCCGCGCCCTTTCGGCGTCGGGATGCCAGGCCACCAGCATGGCGAGGTAGATGTCCGCGAGCGACATTCGGTCGCCGACCAGCCAGTCACGGCCTTCGAGAGAGGCATCGAGGACGGCGAAGCCGCGGTCCATCTCGGCGACGGCTGCCTGCTTGACCGCGTTGGTGCCTTCGGCATCGGTCGTGTAACGATGCGCGTAGTAAAGCCGTAGGATCGCCGGATAGAGCACTGATGACATGAAGGCCATCCAGCGGAGGAAGTCGGCGCGGGCAGGCGCGTCGGCCGCCGGCGCCAGGCTGGCATTGGGATGACGCTCGGCAAGCAGGATGCAGATCGCCGCCGATTCGGTCATCGAGCTTCCGTCCGGCAACGTCAGCACCGGCACTTGGTTCAAGGGGCTGATGTCGAGGAAGGCCGGATCGGGCCGGTCCGTCTTCGGCACGTCGATCTGCTCGAACGGCGCGTTCGCCAGCGCCAGCGCCGCCTCGACGACGAAGCCGCCGCTGCCCGGACGAGTGTAGAGCTTGTGCATGAAATCCTCCCGGGCCGCGAAAGGCGGACCGGTGGGATATGAACCGGAAGCAGGGTGCTGCTCAAGCCGGTGGCTGGCGCCACGAGGGACTTTTTTCAGCGGGCCAGCCTAGTCGCGAAGAAGCGTAGGACTACGAGCCCAGCCCCTCGAACAGGATGGTCGACAGATAACGCTCGGCGAAGGACGGGATGACCACGACCAGGTTCTTGCCCTTGTTCTCCGGCCGCGAGCCGACGACGATGGCCGCCTGCAGGGCGGCGCCCGACGAGATGCCGACCGGTACGCCTTCGAGTCGGGCGACGAGGCGGGCATTTGCGACCGAATCCTCGTTCGACACCGTGACGATCTCGTCATAGATCGTCGTGTCGAGGATTTTGGGCGCAAAGCCGGCGCCGATGCCCTGGATCTTGTGGGGGCCGGGCTGGCCACCCGACAGAACCGGTGAGGAGTCCGGCTCGACCGCGACGACATGCACCGAGGGCTTGCGCTTCTTCAGCACCTGGCCGACGCCGGTGATGGTGCCGCCGGTACCGATGCCGGCGACGAAGATATCGACCTCGCCATGCGTGTCGTTCCAGATTTCCTCGGCCGTCGTCGTGCGATGGATTTCCGGATTGGCGGGGTTCTCGAACTGCTGCGGGATGATCGCGTTGGGGATCGTCGCGGCCAGTTCATCGGCCTTGGCGATGGCGCCCTTCATGCCTTTCGGGCCCTCGGTCAGCACCAGCTCGGCGCCAAGCAGCGCCAGCATTTTCCGGCGCTCGATCGACATCGTTTCCGGCATCGTCAGGATCAGTTTGTAGCCCTTGGCGGCGGCGGCGAAGGCAAGCGCTATGCCGGTGTTGCCCGACGTCGGTTCGATCAGCGTGGTTTTGCCGGGAGAAATCTTGCCGGCTGCCTCCAGCGCCTCGATCATCGCCACGCCGATGCGGTCCTTGACCGAGGAGATCGGATTGAAGAATTCGAGCTTGGCGATCAGATTGGCGACGATGCCCTTTTCCCGAGCGAACTTGTCGAGCCGCACCAGGGGCGTGTCGCCGATCGTATCGGTGATGGAATCGTAGACACGGCCGCGACCGGGTAAACGGGCAGAGGTGACGGGCTTGTTCATTGGTTTCGCTCCCAGAATTTCAGGCAAGTGGAGAATTTCAGGCAAATGGAATTCAAGCCGGCAAGATAGGGCCTTCGGCCGCGCAAGATAGACTGTCGGCTGAAAATATCCGAGTGGGACCTGTGTCGAAAACGTCGCGCCCCCGGAAAAGCATTTCGCGAAAAGGCCTGTTTACGAAATACTTTGGCCGAAAAGCCCTCTATTGCCGGGCGGCAATCGCCGCGGCGGCGCCGACCATGAAGCCGGCGGCGGTGCGGTTCAGCGCCTTGAGCGCGCGCGGCGACTTCAGGAACCAGCGCGCCTTGGCCGCCAGCGCCAGATACGGCACCAGCACCACCAGAAGCACGACGACCGTCAGCGCGACAAGAATGCCGTAATCGGTCAGTGTGATGGTCTTCAGGTCGACGATGGTCGGCGTGATCGCGAGGTAGAAGACCATCGTCTTCGGATTGCTGAGCGTGACGGTCAGGCCGGCAAGGAAGCTCGACAGCAGCCCGCCCTTGCCCTTCTTCGCCTCGACGGTCTCGGGCGTGATGCCGCTGTTCCAGAAGCGCCAGCCGAGGAAGGCGAGGTAAGCGACACCGAGCCATTTGATGGCGAGAAAAACCATGCCGAAGGTCTGCGCGACGAAGGCGAGACCGAGCACCACGGCGGTCAGATAGGTGAGGTCGCCAGCCATCAGGCCAAAGGACATCGCCAGGGATGAGCGGAAGCCGGAGCCGAGCGCACGCGCGACGAGCGCGGCGACGCCGGGGCCAGGAATGGCGGCGGCGATGCCGAGAGCGGCACTGTAGGCGAGGAATCCGGTGAGGGTCATGGTTGTGGCCTTGCGCGCGACGCTGCTATCGCAGCCTCCTATCGCACAAAGTCCGCCAGACGTGAATTCCCTGCCCCCGAATTCGATTGCACCACGCCGGCATGCGAATTTGCGCTCAGGAGCGGCCGCCGTCATGGGTGACGCGCCAGATGGTGCCGTTGCCGTCCTCGGTCACGATCAGCGCGCCGTCCTTCGCCACCGCCACGCCGACCGGCCGACCCCAGACCTCGCCGTTGGAGACGACGAAGCCGGTGATGAAATCCTCGTATTCGCCGGTCGGCTTGCCGTCGCTGAACAGCAATCTCACCACCTTGTAGCCGGTCCTGTTGCCACGGTTCCATGAGCCGTGCAGAGCGACAAAGGCGTCACCCTTGTATTCGGACGGAAAGCTCTTCCCTTCGTAGAAGGCGATGTTGAGCGGCGCCGAATGTGCTTGCATCAGCACGTCGGGAATGGTCGCCTTGCCGGCAAGATCGGGGCGCGCGCCCTTGTGGCGCGGATCCTCGTTGTTGCCGATATAGTACCAGGGCCAGCCATAGAAGGCGCCCTCCTTGACCACGGTCGCATATTCGGGCGGCACATTGTCGCCGAGCGCATCGCGTTCGTTGACGACGCACCACAGCGCGCCGGTCGCCGGCTGCACGGCCATGCCCGAACAGTTGCGCAGGCCAGTGGCGACGATGCGACCGTTCTTGCCGTTGGGATCGAAAGCCAGCACAGCCGCGCGGCCATCCTCGGGACCCCAGGCAGCGCCGAGCGGCTGCGACTTCGCCCAGGCGTCGAGGCCGCCTTCCGGTTCGTTGCCCATATCCTGCGCGGCGTTCGAACCAGACCCGACCGATAGATAAAGCGTCTTGCCGTCCGGCGAGAAAGCGATATCGCGGGTCCAGTGATGACTTGAAGGGATGTCGTCGACGATGGCCTCCGGATCGCCTGATGCCTTCAGGTCGCCATTGCGATAGGCAAAGCGCACCACGCTGTCGCTGTTGGCGACATAGACCCATTGCGGGTCGTTGCCCGGAGGATAGAAGCCAATGCCATAGGGCTGGTTGAGATTGCCGGCAAAGATGCCTTTCTCAATGGGCTTGGCACTGCCGTCGGCGAGGCGGTAGACGCGGATCTGGTTGCCTTCGCTGTCGGCGACGAACAGGTCTCCGTTCGGCGCGACGCGCACGACGCGCGGATTGTCGATGCCCGACGCGATCAGCTCGGCCGAAAAGCCCGGCGGCAGTTTCGGCTTGGCGCCTGCCGGTCTTTCGGCGAGGCCGGCGCTGTTGGAGGCGGAATTGGTGACGTCGGGCTTTGGCAGATCGTTCGGCTTGATCAGGCGGCGCACACCCGGCCTGTCGGCACGCCAGTCGCCGAAGGCGGCGGCACCTTTCAATACGGGCTCCGCCTGCTGGGCGAATGCAGCGGCGGTGAGAAACACCGCGGCGGAGATGGCCAGCCCGGCCAATCGGATCATTCAATCCTCCAAACCCGGTCACACAATGAACGGCCGCAAAGGGGCAAACGAGCGGTTTCGTCTGTTGTTCCGCGGCACACGATCAGTTGAAGTGAAAGCGGAGGTTTTTTGCCTCAGGTCCCAGCGGCGTAGAAATCGTCATCGAGACGTTTTTCCAGTTCGACGAGATCGGCCGGCAGCGGCAGGCCCATGGCGCGCATTTCCCGCAGTTTTTCACGCAACTGCTCCTGGATCTCGTGCTGGTCTTCCGGCTGGTTGACCATCTCCTCGAGCAGCAGGCTGATCCGGGCTTTGAATTCTTCGAGCGCCATTCTTTTTCTCCTCGGAGGCCTTAGGTTTGGATCTAAGGTGCTGAGATTCAGGTCAGGCCGGCATCCCCGGAATATCAATACACCTAGCGCAGCATGCGGGATATCAGCTGCGCCGTATAGTCGACCATCGGCACGATGCGGGCATAGTTGAGCCGGGTCGGGCCGATGACGCCGAGCGCGCCGACGACGCGGGCGTCTTTGTCGCGATAGGGCGCGACCACCAGCGATGAGCCGGACAGCGAGAACAGCTTGTTTTCCGAGCCGATGAAGATGCGCACGCCCGATCCTTCCTCGGCGAGGTCGAGCAACTGGATCAACCCGTCCTGCGTCTCCATGTCCTCGAACAAGTGCCGCAACAGTTCGATATCGGCCTGGGCGGTGACGTTTTCGAGCAGATTGGCGCGGCCGCGCACGATCAGCCGTGCCGGCAGGCCGCTGTCGGCGCCGGCCCACACCGCCAGCCCCTTTTCGACCAGGTCTTGCGACAGCGTGTCGAGGGCGGCCCTGGTCTCTTCCTTGATGCGGGCGATCTCGATCCGCGCCTCGGCCAGCGTGCGGCCGCGGATATGGGCGTTGAGGAAGTTCGAGGCCTCGTGCAGCTGCGAGACGGTGACGCCGGCGGGCAGCTCGACGACGCGGTTTTCGACATCGCCATTCTGCGACACCAGCACCGCCAGCGCCTTGGTCGGCTCGAGCTGGATGAATTCGATGTGCTTCAGCGCCACTTCGTTCTTGGCGGCAAGCACCAAGCCGGCGCCGCGCGACATGCCCGACAGCATCTGGCTGGCCTCGGTCAGCATGTGTTCCAGCGTCGCGCCCGAGCCGGATGCCCGCACCTGCGCCTCGATGGCGCGGCGCTCCTCGTCGGAGAGATCGCCAAGCTCCATGAAGGCGTCGACGAAGAAACGCAGGCCGGCCTGCGTCGGCAACCGGCCGGCCGAGATGTGCGGCGCGTAGATCAGACCGAGATGCTCGAGGTCGCTCATCACGTTACGGATGGTGGCCGGCGACAGCGAGGACGGCAGGATGCGCGACAGGCTGCGTGATCCCACGGGTTCGCCGTCCTTGAGATAGGAATCGACGATGCGCCGGAAGATGTCGCGCGAGCGCATATCCAAAGATTGAAGCGCGGGCGACTGCGAACTCGGATCGACTGGCTTGGTCATTGCGGCCAAAAACCTCCGGCCCAAGGATATAGACTTCGCTACGGCCCGCGCAACCCGGTGTGCGCGCGTCAGATCACCCGGTGTCTGTGTCGGATCGTCGGGCCATTTTCCTTTGCGCCGTGCGTCCCATGCGGTTACAAGCCGGCCAAGATTCCGAAAATGATACAAGAAAGCAGCCTGAATGCGCCCTTCCAAACGCCAATTCGACGAAATGCGCGCCATCTCCTTCGAGCGCGGCGTCTCCAAGCATGCCGAAGGCTCGTGCCTGGTGAAGTTCGGCGACACGCATGTCCTGTGCACGGCCAGCCTCGAAGAGAAGGTGCCGGGCTGGATGCGCAATTCCGGCAAGGGCTGGGTGACGGCGGAATACGGCATGCTGCCGCGCTCGACCGGCGAGCGCATGCGCCGCGAGGCTTCCGCCGGCAAGCAGGGCGGCCGCACGCTGGAGATCCAGCGGCTCATCGGCCGCTCCTTGCGTGCCGTGGTCGATCTGCAGGCGCTGGGCGAGCAGCAGATCACCGTCGACTGCGACGTCATCCAGGCCGATGGCGGCACCCGCACCGCCTCGATCACCGGCGGCTGGGTGGCGCTGTATGACTGCCTGCGTTGGATGGAAGCCCGCCAGATGGCCAGCGTCGCCAAGGTGCTGAAGGACCATGTCGCGGCGATCTCCTGCGGCATCCATGACGGCCAGCCGGTCATCGACCTCGACTATATCGAGGACTCGTCGGCCGGCACCGACGCCAATTTCGTCATGACCGGCAAGGGTGGCATCGTCGAGATCCAGGGCACCGCCGAGGGCGAGCCTTTCTCCGAAGGGCAGTTCGCCGAATTGATGGGCCTGGCCAAGAAGGGCATCCAGCGCCTGGTCAGCCTGCAGCAGATGGCAGTGGCTTGAGGTTTCGAATGCCGAGCCAAGGCACCCCCCTCTGGCCTGCCGGCCATCTCCCCCGCAAGGGGGGAGATGGGCTGTGGTTGCGGGTTTCGCCAATCACCAACTTTGCAAGTCATGAGCCAGCGCTGATGCTTCCAATCTCCCCCCTTGCGCAGGGCTGTCCGGGGAAAGTTTTGAGTGAATCGAAATGCCGCATGTGCATGCCCCGTAAAACGGGGTTTGTCCGTCTTCTCTC